>NZ_AFWY03000027.1:0-93182 GCF_000231075.2 Amycolatopsis sp. ATCC 39116
CGGGATCGACGCGGCCGCGATCCGCCGGGTCTGGCCGGACCTGCTGGCCGCCATCCGCAAGACGAGCCGCAGCACCGAAGCGATGATGATCAACGCGACGGTGCAGAGCGTCGAGGGTTCGACCGTCGTGCTGGCGCACAGCGCAGAGCCCCTCGCGCGGCGGTTGTCGGAGCCGCGCAACGCTGACTTCATCGCCGGCGCGCTGCACGAGGTGCTCGGCGGAACGTGGCAGGTGCGGTGCGTGCACGGCGGTGGCGGCGGAGGAGGTTCTGCCCGCCGCGACGGCGGCCCGAGCCCGCGCCCGAACCCGCCCACGCGGGAGGCCCCGCAGCAGCAACAGCGAACCTTCCAGCGCCCGACGCCGGCGGCCGCCCCGGCCCCACCGCCCGAGCCCGCGCCGAGGGCGCCGCAGCCGCCCCCGGAGCCCGCGGACGACATCCCCCTCCCGCCCGAGCCGGAGGACGAGGAATCGATGATGGCCGAAACTGGCGGCCCGGTGCCGGACATCGCGCCCGCACCGCAGAACGACCCGGAGGAACAGGCGCGCCGCCTGCTGGCCGAACACCTAGGCGCACAGCCGATCGACTGACCCCCGCGGCGGGCGGCCGGGCGCTGGCGGCCACGGAGTGGGCAACACTGCGCGGTGGCTGCGGAGGCGGCACCCGGCGGGGGCTGGTGCTGCGGGAGTGGCTTCACGGTGCGCGGTGGCTGCGTGAAGGGCTGCGGGGGCCGCACTCGGTGTGGCCTGGCGGCCACGGGAGCGGGCCAACGCGGTGTGCTGTGCGACGGCGGCTTGCCTGAGCCGGTGGCCCCCACGGAGTGGGGCTGCGCGAAGCGCCGCGGACTCCGCGCGTGGCGCCGCTTCCGCGGCAGGGGGCCAACGGCGTGGGGCTGGTGGGCGCGGGAGCGGGCCAGTGCTGCGCGGTGGGCAGGCTGGCTTGCCGGGCTGGAATTGCTGGCCCCACGAAGTGGGGAAGGCGGCGGGAGCCGCGCGTGGCGTGGGATAGAGGCTGCGGATGCGGGCCGGAGCCGCTGGCCCCACGGAGTGCGGCATGCCCTGGAACGAGCCAAACCCGCCCAGGGATCAGAAACCCGCGTGCTCCCGCAAGAAAGCCACCACGCCGGAAGCGATCGCCGCGGCGTAGCGGGCTCGTCCGTCCACACTGGACATCGCCGCGGCCTCCGCGGCATTTCGCATGTTCCCGCACTCCACCAGGACCGCGGGGCGTTCCGACAGGTTCAACCCGGCCAGATCATCCCGCGGGGCCAAGCCGTCGGACCCCAGGTAGTTGGACAACGGGAAACCCCCGGCGAGCAAACCCGACCGCACCGCCTCGGCCAGCTCCACCGACGGCGCGCCCTGCGCCGCGTTCAGTGGGGGTGCCGAGTACGCCACGTGGAAGCCCCGGGCGCCCGCCGACGTCGCGCCGTCCGCGTGGATCGACACCACCGCCGCCGCGCCGGCTCGGTTTCCGATCGCCGCCCGCTCGTTCACGCACGGGCCCACCCCGGTGTCGTCGGCGCGCGTGTAGACCACCCGCACCCCCTGCGCCTCCAACAGCGAACCCACCCGCTGCGCCACGTCCCAGTTGAACGCGTGCTCCGCGTACCCCCGGTCGGTCGCGGTGCCCGTCGTGTTGCACGGTTTCGTCTCGCCGCGTCCGGCGGGCACCGGGGCGTTGATCACGTCCGGCCGCCGCGCGTTGCCGCCGTTGTGCCCGGGGTCCAGCACCACCGTCACCGGCTCCCGCGCGACCGACGAGGCCACCGACGACGACGCCGGTGCGGGGACCGAAGACACCCGCGCCGCCGCGGACGGAACGGGCGGTGGCGGCGCGGGCGACGAGCACCCCGCGACCAGCAGCACCCCGCTCAGCACCAACCCCACGAGACTGCGCACGGCGAACACGGTGCCACAGCCGACCGAGCTACGCTGGGACCCACAGGACAGCACGACGAAACGGGGATCATGGTGCAACCCGGCGGTGGAATGCCCGACATGCAGGCCATCCTGCAGCAGGCGCAGCAGATGCAGCAGCAGCTCGTCGCCGCGCAGGAGGAGCTCGCCCGCACCGAGGTGACCGGCACCTCCGGCGGTGGCCTGGTCAAGGCGACCGTCACCGGCGGCATGGAGCTGAAGTCCCTGCAGATCGACCCGAAGGCGGTCGACCCTGACGACACCGAGACGCTCGCCGACCTGGTGGTCGCCGCGGTGCGGGACGCGATGAGCAGCGCCCAGAAGCTCACCGAGGAGAAGCTCGGCCCGGTCGCCGGCGCCCTCGGCGGTGGCGGCGGCATGCCCGACCTCGGCGGACTCGGTCTGCCCGGCCTGAAGTAGCGGGCCCCGTTGTACGAAGGCGTAGTCCAGGACCTGATCGACGAGCTGGGACACCTGCCCGGCATCGGTCCGAAGAGCGCGCAGCGGATCGCGTTCCACCTGCTCGCCGCCGACCCGGCCGACATCGCCCGGCTGCAGGACGTGCTCGGCAAGGTCCGCGAGGGCGTGCAGTTCTGCGAGATCTGCGGCAACGTCTCCGAACAGCAGCAGTGCCGCATCTGCCGGGACGCCCGGCGTGACACGTCGCTGATCTGCGTGGTCGAGGAACCCAAGGACGTGCTCGCCGTCGAGCGCACCCGCGAGTTCAAGGGCCGCTACCACGTGCTGGGCGGCGCGCTCGACCCGCTGTCCGGCATCGGCCCGGACCAGCTGCGCATCCGCGAGCTGCTGGCCAGGCTCGGCGCGGAACAGGTCACCGAGGTGATCATCGCGACCGACCCGAACACCGAGGGCGAGGCCACCGCGACCTATCTGGTGCGGATGCTGCGGGACTTCCCCGGCCTGACCGTCACCCGGCTCGCGTCCGGTCTGCCGATGGGCGGCGACCTCGAGTTCGCCGACGAGCTCACCCTCGGCCGCGCCCTCTCCGGCCGCCGCGCCCTTTGACACTGGCCGACGACGTGCTGGCCGGCCCGCCCCGCTGCGGGCGGGTCCGGCTGGTCGCCGTCGACGGCCCGTCCGGCGCGGGCAAGACCACCTTCGCGGCGCGACTCGCCGCCGACTTCCGGGCACGCGGCGCGGCGACCGCGGTCGTCGCCACCGACCACTACGCGACGTGGGACGACCCGGTCGCCTGGTGGCCGCGGCTCGTCTCCGAGGTCCTCGACCCACTCGCCGCGGGCCGTCCCGCCGTCTACCGCCCGCTGGACTGGACCACCGGTGAGCCGCGGCCGGGGCCCGTCCGCACGGTTCACCCGGTCGACGTAGTCGTCCTCGAAGGGGTGTCCTCCGGCCGCGCCTCGATCCGGCCCCGGTTGTCCGCGCTGTGCTGGGTCGCGGGCCCGGACGCCGAAACTCGGCTCGAACGGGCAGTGTCGAGGGACGGCGAGGGCATTCGAGGCCCGCTGACCGCGTGGCAGCGGTTCGAATGTGGTTGGTTCGCCGTTGACCTTACCCACCAGTACGTACACCCGAACGGCCTAGTACTTTCATCCGAACTTACGCAGGGTGAGCACTGAACGTAACCCCGTAAGCCAAATGTGTTCGCACGTCCGGTTTGACGTAGCGCGATCGTAACCTCACGCGCTTAACGAATTCCCAACATGCGGACTAGGGTCGTCGATCACGTACCCGAACTTTCTCCTAGGAGTGCCACCATGCTCCCAACGCGGGCAGTTGGGTTGCGCCGCATCGCCCTGATCGGGCTTGCCGGCGCCCTCGCGGTCACGACGGCCGCTTGCGCTTCCGAGCGCGGCTCGGGCGACAGCGCCAGCGACACCTTCATCTTCGGCGCGGCCGGTGCCCCGAAGAACTTCGATCCGATCTTCAACGACGACGGCGAAAGCTTCCGCCCCGCCCGCCAGATGTTCGACACCCTGGTCACCTACAAGCCGGGCACCACCGAACTGGAGGGCGGCCTGGCCACGGCGTGGACGCCGAGCAACGGCAACACCACCTGGACCTTCACGCTGCGGCAGGGCGTCAAGTTCCACGACGGCACCCCGTTCAACGCCGCGGCGGTCTGCTTCAACTTCGACCGCTGGTACAACATGAAGGGCGCCGCCGCCCAGAGCCAGATGATCTACTACGGCGACGTCTTCGAGGGCTTCGCGCAGAACGAAGGCGACATCAGCGGCGACCCGGTCTACAAGAGCTGCGAGGCCAAGGACGAGCACACCGCCGTCCTCAACCTCAACAAGGCCAAGGGCGCCTTCCCGGACGCGTTCGGCCTGACCTCGCTGTCCATGTCGAGCCCGGACGCGCTGAAGAAGTACGACGCCGACAACGTGACCCAGAGCGGTGAGGCGTTCACCTACCCGGCCTACGCCACGGACCACCCGACGGGTACCGGACCGTACAAGTTCGAGAGCTTCGACAAGGCCAACAACACGATCACCCTGGTCCGCAACGAGGACTACTGGGGCGAGAAGGCCAAGACGGCCAGGCTGATCTTCAAGATCATCCCGGACGAGAACGCCCGCAAGCAGGAGCTGGCCGCGGGCACCATCGACGGCTACGACTTCCCGAGCCCGGCGGACTACAACTCGCTCAAGCAGGCAGGCGACCAGGTCCTGATCCGGCCCGCCTTCAACATCCTGTACCTGGGCATCAACCAGAAGAACAACCCGAAGCTGCAGGACGTGCGGGTCCGCAAGGCGATCGAGTTCGCGATCAACAAGGACCAGCTGGTCAAGAACCGGATGCCGTCCGGCGCCTACCCGCAGGACCAGTTCCTGCCGAACAACGTGCCCGGCTACACCCCCGCGGTGGAGAAGCACAGCTACAACGCCGACACCGCCCGGCAGCTGCTGGCCGAGGCCGGCGCGACCGACCTGACGCTGAACTTCTACGTCCCGACCGAGGTCACCCGGCCCTACATGCCGAACCCGGTGGACATCGCCGCCGCGATCACCGACGACCTGAAGGCCGTCGGCATCAAGGTCAACGTGGTCCAGGAGCCGTGGAACGGCGGGTACAAGGACTCCGTGCAGAAGGCGGGCAAGCACGACCTGCACCTGCTCGGCTGGACCGGTGACTACGCCGACCCGGGCAACTTCGTCGGCACGTTCTTCGGGCGCACCAAGCCGGAGTTCGGCTTCGACAACCCGCAGATCTTCGACGCGCTGTCCAACGCCGACGCCCAGACGACGCCGGAGACCAAGAAGTCGGCCTACGAGAGCGCCAGCGTGCTGATCTCGCAGTACGTCCCGGCGGTCCCGATCTCGTCGTCGCCGCCGGGGATCGTGGTGCGGTCCGATGTCCAGGGCCTGATCCCGACCCCGCTGACCGACGAGCGCTTCTACACGGTCACCAAGGGCTGAGTTCCGCCACCGAGGGCGGGGAAGCGCGCCCGGCGCGCTTTCCCGCTTCGGTGCGGTCTCCGAGGCACTCACATGCTCCGATTCCTCACGCGTCGGCTGCTGCAAGCGATCCCGACGCTCCTCGTGCTCTCCATCCTGGTCTTCGCCTGGCTCCGCCTGCTGCCCGGTGGCCCCGCCACCGCGCTGCTCGGCGACAAGGCGACGCCGGAGAAGATCGCGTCCCTGAACAGCGTGCTCGGACTGGATCAACCGATCTTCGTCCAGTACTTCAAGTTCCTCGGCCGCGTCGTCACCGGTGACTTCGGCTCGTCCCTGATCAGCGGCGACACCGTGCTCGCCGAGATCGGGCGCGCCTTCCCCGCCACCATCGAACTCGCGCTCGCGGCGCTGGTCCTCGCGGTCGGTTTCGGCATCCCGATGGGGTACCTCGCCGCCCGCTACCGGGGCCGGTTCCTCGACAACGCCACCGTGCTGACCACCCTGGTCGGCGTCGCGGTGCCGGTGTTCTTCTTCGGCGTGCTGCTCAAGTACGTGTTCGCGCAGAAGCTGGGCATCCTGCCGCCGTCGGGGCGCCAGGACGTGACCATCGACGCCACGCACATCACCGGCTTCTTCACCCTGGACGGCCTGCTCACCGGTGAGCTGGACGCGACGTGGGACGCGATCAAGCACCTGATCCTGCCCTCGATCGCGCTGGCCAGCATCCCGTTCGCGGTGATCGTGCGGATCACCCGCGCCTCGGTGCTGGACGTGCAGCAGGAGGACTTCGTGCGCACCGCGGAGTCCAAGGGCCTGACCACGACGACGATCCGCCAGCGGCACGTGCTGCGCAACGCGCTGCTGCCGGTGTCGACGACGATCGGCCTGCAGACCGGTCTGCTGCTCGCCGGGGCCGTGCTCACCGAGAAGGTGTTCAACTGGAACGGGCTCGGATCCCTGCTCGCGCAGGGGATCGAGCGCCGCGACTACCCGCGGCTCCAGGCGTTGCTGCTGCTGGCCGCGCTGGTGTACGTCGTCGTCAACATCCTGGTGGACATCTCCTACGCCATCATCGATCCGAGGGTGCGGGTGCGATGACCTCCATGTTGCGGCGCAAGGCCGAACGCATCGACGACCTGGCGGAGGCCGGTGGCACCAGCCTCGCCGCGGACGCGGTCCGGCGGATGCTGCGGAACCCGGTGGCGATCACCGGCGCGGTCATCACGGTCCTGTTCGTGCTGCTGGCGATCCTGGCCCCGTTCCTGGCGCCGAAGAACCCCTACATCCCCTACGACGAGCTGCGCGTGAACCTGCGGCCGGACTTCATCCCCGGCCCGATGGACGGGTTCGTGCTCGGCAGCGACCACCGCGGGTACGACTTCTTCTCCCGCCTGCTGGTCGGCGCGCAGCAGACACTGATCGTCGGTGTCGTCGCCACCTTGATCGGGCTGGCGGTCGGCATGGTCATCGGCGGTCTGGCCGGCGCGCTGGGCGGCTGGGTGGACACGCTGCTGATGCGGTTCACCGACATCCTGCTCGCGATTCCCTCGCTGCTGCTGGCGATCTCGGTGGCCGCGCTGTTCTCGCAAGGGACACAGTGGACGGTCATCATCGCGGTCGCGGTGGTGAGCGTGCCGATCTTCGCCCGGCTGCTGCGCGGCGCGATGCTCTCGCAGAGATCGAGCGACCACGTGCTGGCGGCGACCGCGCTGGGCGTGCGGCGCAGCACGATCGTGTTCCGGCACATGCTGCCGAACTCGCTCGGGCCGGTGGTCGTGCAGGCGACGCTGACGCTGGCGACGTCGATCATCGACGTTGCGGCGCTGTCGTTCCTCGGCCTCGGCGACAACGATCCCAGCCGCGCCGAGTGGGGGCTGATGCTGGCACAGGCCCAGACCCTGCTGGACGTCAAGCCGAGCCTGGCGTTCTACCCGGCCATCGCGATCGTCGTGGTGGCGCTGGGGTTCACGCTGCTCGGCGAGTCGCTGCGCGAGGCGCTCGACCCGAAGAACAGGCGGTAGCGCGTTGAGTCTCCTGCAAGTACGCGACCTGTCGGTCGTCTTCTCCCGCAAGGGAACCCGCCCGTTCACCGCGGTGGACGGGGTCAGTTTCGACGTCGAGCCGGGTCGCACGGTCGGCCTGGTCGGCGAGTCCGGCAGCGGCAAGTCGGTGACCGCGCTCGCGATCATGGGCCTGCTGCCCAAGCGCGGCGCGAAAGTCACCGGCCAGGTGATGTTCGAGGACACCGACCTGCTGCGGCTGTCCGACAAGCAGCTGCGCGACCGGCGCGGCCGCGACCTGGGCATGGTGTTCCAGGACCCGCTGTCCTCGCTGAACCCGGTGATCCCGATCGGCCTGCAGATCACCGAGGTGCTGGAACGGCACCGGAAGATGGACCGCAAGCAGGCGACGGTCGAGGCGGCGGACCTGCTCGACCGCGTCGGCATCCCGGACCCGAACCGGCGGTTGTCGGAGTACCCGCACCAGCTCTCCGGCGGCATGCGGCAGCGCGCGCTCATCGCGATCGCGCTGGCCTGCCGTCCGCGGCTGCTGATCGCGGACGAGCCGACCACCGCGCTGGACGTGACGATCCAGGCGCAGATCCTGGCGCTGCTGTCCGAGCTGGTGCGCGACACCGGCACCGCGCTGATCATGATCACGCACGACCTGGGCGTGGTCGCCGGGCTGTGCGACGAGGTCAACGTCATGTACGGCGGCCGGGTGGTCGAGCGGGCGGAGCGGCACGCGTTGTTCGCCTCCGCCCGGCACCCGTACACGCACGGGCTGCTGGCCTCGATCCCGCGGCTGGACGCGCCGCGCGGGGAGAAGCTGGTGCCGATCAAGGGGTCGGTCGCCGACAACATCCCCTGGTCGCAGGGGTGTGCGTTCGCGCCCCGCTGCCCGAACGCGCTGGACCTGTGCCGGGAGGTCACGCCGGAACTCGAACCCGATTCGAACGGCATGCTGCGGTGCCACAATCCGGTGGGCCGTCCGGTCGCGGCAGGCGAGGGGGTGCGCTGATGTCGGAACCGCTGGTGCGCGTGGAAGGCCTGCAGGTGCACTTCCCGATCAAGCGCGGGCTCGTGCTGGACCGCACGGTCGGGCACGTCTACGCGGTGGACGGGGTGGATCTGGAGATCCAGCGCGGCGAGACGTACGGCCTGGTCGGCGAGTCCGGCTGCGGCAAGACGACGCTGGGCCGCAGCCTGCTGCGGCTGGTGGAGCCGACCGGTGGCCGCGCGGTGTTCGACGGCACCGACCTGTCGACGCTCAAGGGCGAGTCGCTGCGGAAGATGCGGCGGCGGATGCAGATGGTGTTCCAGGACCCGCTGTCCAGCCTCGACCCGCGGCAGTCGGTGGAGTCGATCCTCATCGAGGGCATGCGGGCGCACGGCCTGGACAAGGACCGGGAGAGCACGCGCAAGCGTTTGCGTGAGCTGCTGAACGCCGTCGGTCTGCCGGAGAGCTCGCTGCGGAAGTACCCGCACGAGTTCTCCGGCGGGCAGCGCCAGCGCATCGGCATCGCGCGGGCGCTGGCCGTCGAGCCGGACCTGATCGTCGCCGACGAGCCGGTGTCCGCGCTGGACGTGTCCGTGCAGGCGCAGGTGATCAACCTGCTCGAGGAGCTGCAGGACTCGCTGGGCCTGACCTACCTGGTGATCGCCCACGACCTGGCGGTCGTCCGGCACATCTCCGACCGCATCGGCGTGATGTACCTCGGCTCGCTGGTCGAGGAGACCGACTCGGAGTCGCTCTACGCCGAGCCGCTGCACCCGTACACGCGGGCGCTGCTGTCGGCGATCCCGGTGCCGGACCCGGTGGTCGAGGACAGCCGCGAGCAGATCCTGCTCGCCGGCGACCTGCCCTCGCCCGCCAATCCGCCGTCGGGCTGCCGGTTCCACACCCGGTGCCCGTGGCGGCAGGAGACCAAGTGCGACACCGAGCGGCCCGCGCTGCGGGAGCTCGCCGCCGGGCACCGGGTCGCCTGCCACTGGGCGGAGGACATCCAGGCCGGCCGGATCACGCCGCACGAGGTGAAACCGGAATTGGTGACCGCGCAGTTGTCACCCGATGCGGGAATTCCGCAGGCCGCTTCGGTGGCCGAAATGCTGGAGCCCTGACGCGGGTACCCTGACGGAGAATTCGCCGGGGTATCCGAAGGGGCTTTCACCGTGCACATCGACGCGTGGCTGGAGACCATCCCGCCGCTCCTGGTCTACCTCACGGTCGGCGTGGTGATCGGCGCGGAGAGCCTCGGGATCCCGTTGCCGGGAGAGATCGTGCTGGTCAGCGCGGCTCTCCTGGCATCGCACCACGACGGGCTGAACCCCTGGCTGATCGGCGCCGTCGCCGCGGGCGGCGCCATCGCCGGGGACAGCATCGGTTACCTGATCGGGCGGAAGGGCGGGCGGCGCCTGTTCGACTGGGCCGGGCGGAAATTCCCCAAGCATTTCGGGCCGGCGCATGTCGCGGCCGCCGAGCGAATGTTCCGGAAACGCGGGGTTTGGGCGGTTTTCTTCGGCCGCTTTGTCGCGATTCTGCGCATTCTGTGCGGCCCGCTCGCCGGGTCGCTGCACATGCACTACCCGCGGTTCCTGTTCGCCAACGCGCTCGGCGGCATCGTCTGGGCGGGCGGCACGACGGCGCTGGTGTACTCGCTCGGCGTGGTCGCGGAGAAGTGGCTGTCCCGGTTCTCCTACGTCGCGCTGGCGGTCGCCGTCGTGGTGGGCGTGGTGGTCAGCCTCGTCGTCAAGAAGCGGATGGGCCGCCGTCACGAGGAGACGAGTTCGGGCAGCGCGCCCGCCGAGCGCTGACGCCTCGGCAGCGAGCCGTACAGCACCCCGGCCACCACGACCAGGCCGGCCAGCACCTCGACCAGCGCCGGGGTCTCGCCGAGCACGAAGAACGCCGCGGACATCCCGACCACCGGCACGAGCAACGAGAACGGCGCGACCACGTTGGCCGGGTTGCGGCGCATCAGCACGGTCCAGATGCTCGACCCGAGGACCGTGCCGATCAGCACGACGTAGGCGAACCCGGCCAGGCCGAGCAGGCCTTCGCCGGTGCCCAGCGTGACCAGCGACTGCCACTGCACGGCCGGGCCTTCGAAGATCGTGGACAACGCGAACATCGGGATCGGCGGGACCACCGACATCCACAGCGTGAAGTGGATCGGGTTGTCCGGCCTGGCCTGACGCGAGCAGAGGTTGCCCGCGGCCCAGCACAGCGCGCCGAGCAGGGTGAGCAAGACCGGCAGCAGCACGGCGTTCTCCGCGCGGTGCCAGGCGATCACGCCCATCCCGGCCACCGCGGCCAGTATCCCGGTCAGCTGCCGCGCGGACAGCGGTTCACGCAGGAAGATCCCGCCGAGCAGGACCGTGAACGGCGCGGACGCCTGCAGCACCAGCGACGCGAGGCCGGTCGGCATGCCGTGGGTCAGCGCGAGGAACAGGAACGCGAACTGGCCGGTGCCGAATCCGAGCCCGAACCCGATCAGCCAGCGCAGCTTCACCTTCGGGCGTGGGATGAACAGGATCGTCGGGACCGCGATCACGGCGAAGCGCAGCGCCGCCGCGAACAGCGGCGGGAAGTGCTCGAGCATCGGGTGCATCGCGATGAAGTTGAGGCCCCACAGGACGACGACGAACAGGGCGAGGAAGCGGTCGCGGGTCGGCACTCCTTTAGCGTGCCTGCCGCAACTATGAAGAACAATCGAGATTGTTTGCATCTACTGTGTAGCGTTGCTTCATGGACGTCGGTCGGTTGCGGGTGCTGCGTGAGTTCGCGGACCGCGGGAGCGTGACGGCGGCGGCGAAAGCGCTGCACTGCACGCCGTCGGCGGTGTCGCAGCAGCTCCGGGCGTTGCAGGCGGAGGTCGGGCTGGTGCTGACCGAACCGGCGGGGCGGGGGTTGCGGCTCACCGACGCCGGGCGGGCGCTGGTGGTGCGGGCGGACGAGGTGATCGCCGCGGTGGACCGGGCCGAGGCCGAGCTGGACGTGTTCCGCAGCCTGCCGCGCGGGCGGGTGCGGGTGGCGATCTTCCCGTCCGCGGCGCTGATGCTGCTGCCCGGGCTGCTGCACCGGTTCGCCGAGGTCGAGGGCCTGGAGGTCGAGGTGCGCGACGTCGACATGACGCCGGCGGAGGTGCCCGGGCTGGTCGCCGACTTCGACATCGTGGTCACCCACCGGGACGAGCACGCCGAGCCGTTCCCGCCGGACCGGCTCGACGTGGTGCCGCTGCTGCGCGAGCCGCTGGACGTCGCGCTGCCGCTGGGCCACCGCCTCGCGCGCCGCCGCCGGGTCGACCTCACCGAGCTGGCCGGGGAGCAGTGGATCTCGGTGGACGTCGGCTTCCCGGTCGACGACGTGCTGCGCTCGCTGGCGGTGCGGACCGGTGTGCGGCCGCAGATCAAGCAGCGGATCAACGACTTCCGGATCATCGAGGCGCTGGTCGCCGGCGGGCACGGCATCGCGTTGCTGCCGCGGTACACGCTGGCCGGCACGTGGTCGCGCCGCATCGTGCGGCGCCCGCTGGCAGGCATCCGCGCGGCGAGGCTCATCGAAGCCGTCCTGCGCACCGGGGCCGGCACCAGACCGCCGGTGGCCACCGTGCTGGAGCTGCTGCACGCCGAAGCCGCCGCGGTGACGAAGCAGCCCTAGGAGTGCCACCGGGTCACCCATTGGCGGCGGCGATCGTGGTGGAACCTGCTGCAAGCTGGGCCCCGCGGTGACCAAGCAGCCCCAGCCCGGCGCGGTGGCGCAGATCGGCTGGGAGTGCTGCCGGGTCACGCACTTGGCGGCGGCGTCGGCGACCGTGGTGGACCCGCTGCACGGCGGGGCCGCCCGGTGACGAAGCAGCCCTAGCCCGGCGCGACGGCGCCGATCGCGGCCAGGGGCCCCGCCCGGCCCCCCATGGTGCGGGTGGCTCACGCCGGCGCGACGGCGCCGACCGGCTCGTAGAAGACCCCGTCCGGCGAGGCGGAGGCGGCCCACTCCTCGACGACCACGACCTCACCTTCCCCGGCACCGGCAGCGACGCGAACCAGCCCCGGTTCGGTCCGGAGGCGTGCGAGTTCCCGCTCGGCCAGCGCGCGGACGTCCGTGCCCGGCAGCCGTCGGGTCACCCACTTGGCGGCGGGTGCGTCGGCGATCGTGACCGCGCCGATCACCTCCGTCAGCGCCCGGTCCCGCTCGATGCCGGGCACCTTGTCGTCGACCGAGGCCCTCGGGCTCGCAGCCACGTGCCGAACGTAGTGCTCCCGTGCGGCGGCGCTGGTCCACAGGGACTGGAGGAACACCAGCGGCTCCGACGGCGACCGCAGCACGGAGAACCGGAGCAGGCCGTCCGCGCGGGGCATCGCCGCCAGCGCCGCGCGCGCGGCTTCGTCGGCGGCCGCCGCGCTCGGCAGCCGCCACCAGCTGTCGATGCGGGCCGCGGCGTCCTCGTGGTGAGTGGCGACCGGCGCCGGCCGCATCGCTGTCAAGTGATCTGCCATGACCCCACCCTGCGAGTTCAACCACTGTTGAAGGCAAGCCCACCGTCGCGGCAGAGTGGGTGACGTGTTGGACAGCGGGAACCTGACGGTCGGCGAGGTCGCGGGCGAAGCGGGCGTCGCCCCTTCGGCGGTGCGGTTTTACGAGCGGTACGGCGTTGTCGAGGCCGGGCGGAGCGGGATCAACCACCGCGTCTTCGACCGGTCGGCGGCGTGCCGGATCAAGGTGGCCAAGCTGGCGCAGGGCGTCGGCCTGACCGTGCGGGAGATCGCGGACCTCTTCGCCGATCTGCCGCCCGACCCCGGCCCCGAGGACTGGGCGGAGATCGCGCGACGGCTGGTGACCGAGGCCGAGCGCCGGGTCACCGAGTTGCGCGGCTACCTCGCCGAGATCGCCTCAGGCGACCGGCTCTGCGAAGCGGGCCGGCTCCGCGACTGACGCTGTGGCGGGCATCACTGTCACATCCACGGCACGGCCGGTGCCTCGTGTTCGAGCAAGTTCCCCACACGAGGAGGAAGCCGTGGAAACCCGATTCGACATGATGTCCAACGAGCTCGGCGCCAAGCTCGCCAAGCGGTTCGCGAACGTCGCCGCCGTGCTGCACACCTCCGCCCTGCCGCAGTCCACACAGGAACTGGTGTCGTTGCGCGCCAGCCAGATCAACGGGTGCGCCCCGTGCGTCGACATGCACACCAAGGAGGCCGCGGCCGCCGGGGAGAGCGCGGTGCGGCTCAACCTGGTCGCGGTCTGGCGCGAGGCCACGGTGTTCACCGACGCCGAGCGGGCGGCGCTGGCGCTCGCCGAGGAGGGCACCCGCCTGGCCGACGCGCACCAGGGCGTGTCGGACGAGACGTGGGCCCAGGTGCGCAAGCACTACGACGACGACCAGACCGCCGCGCTGGTCACCCTGGTCGCGATGATCAACGCCGCCAACCGGCTGAACGTGATCGTCCGCAACCAGGGCGGCTCCTACCAGCCCGGCATGTTCGCCGCCGCGGTCGCGAACTGACGTGAAAAAGGCCGGCCGCACACCAGCGGCCGGCCTTCTCCAGCGATCAGCGGTGCGCGCGGTTCACCGCGGACACGACCGCCCGCAGCGAAGCCGTCACGATGGACGGGTCGATGCCGATGCCCCAGAACACCTTGTCGCCGATGGCGCACTCGATGTAGGACGCGGCCTTGGCGTCGTCGCCGGGGGTGAGGGTGTGTTCGCTGTAGTCCAGCAGCCGCAGGTCGTAACCCACGGTGGACAGCGCGTCGAAGAACGCGGCGATCGGGCCGTTGCCGGAGCCGGTGATCTCCTGCTCTTCGCCGTCCACCCGCACGGTGGCGCGCAGCTGGTAGTCGCCGTTCGCGGTGACGTGCTGGTTGATCAGCTGCAGCGGCGTCTGCGGCTCCAGGTACTCCTTCGCGAACGCGTCCCACATCGTGCGCGGGTCGACCTCGCCGCCCTCGCTGTCCGTGTAGCGCTGGATGACCTGCGAGAACTCGATCTGCAGCCGTCGCGGCAGGTCGAGCTGGTGCTCGGTCTTCATGATGTAGGCGACGCCGCCCTTGCCCGACTGCGAGTTGACCCGGATGACGGCCTCGTAGCTGCGGCCGACGTCCTTCGGGTCGATGGGCAGGTAGGGCACCTCCCACGGGAACTCGTCCACCGGTACGCCGGCCTTCTCGGCGGCGCGGTGCAGCGCGTCGAAGCCCTTGTTGATCGCGTCCTGGTGGCTGCCGGAGAACGCGGTGAACACCAGGTCGCCGCCCCACGGGGTGCGCTCGTGCACCGGCAGCTGGTTGCAGTACTCGACGGTGCGCTTGATCTCGTCGATGTCGGAGAAGTCGATCTGCGGGTCGATGCCCTGGCTGAACATGTTCATGCCCAGCGCGACCAGGTCGACGTTGCCGGTGCGCTCGCCGTTGCCGAACAGGCAGCCCTCGATGCGGTCCGCGCCGGCCTGGTAGCCCAGCTCGGCGGCGGCGATGCCGGTGCCGCGGTCGTTGTGCGGGTGCAGCGACAGGATCACCGAGTCGCGGCGGTCCAGGTTGCGGCCCATCCACTCGATCGAGTCGGCGTAGACGTTCGGCGTGGCCATCTCCACCGTCGCCGGCAGGTTCAGGATGACCGGCCGCTCCGGGGTGGGCTGCCAGATGTCGGTGACCGCGTTGCACACCTCGGCGGCGTAGGAGAGCTCGGTGCCGGTGTAGGACTCCGGCGAGTACTGGAAGCGGAAGTCGGTGTCGGAGTACTTCTGCGCGTACTCGACCACCAGGTCGGCGGCCTGCAGCGCGATCTTCTTGATGCCCTCGCGCTCCTCGCGGAACACCACGCGGCGCTGCAGGATCGACGTGGAGTTGTAGATGTGCACGATCGCCTGCGGCGCGCCCTCCAGCGACTGGAAGGTGCGCTCGATCAGCTCGGGGCGGCACTGGGTCAGCACCTGGATGCGCACGTCGTCCGGGATCGCGCCGTCCTCGATGATCTCGCGGACGAAGTCGAAGTCGGTCTGGCTCGCGGCCGGGAAGCCGACCTCGATCTCCTTGTAGCCCATGCGCACGAGCAGCTCGAAGAACTTGCGCTTGCGGGCGGGCGACATCGGGTCGATCAGGGCCTGGTTGCCGTCCCGCAGGTCGACGGCGCACCACAGCGGCGCGCGCTCGATGCGCTTGTCCGGCCAGGTGCGGTCGGGCAGTTCGATGTTCTCCACCAGCTTGTACCAGGGCTGGTAGCGGTGCACCGGCATCGAGCTGCCGCGCTGCGGGTTCCACGCGGGCTGGTCGGCGGGGGCGGGACGCGAAGGCTTGCGGATGCGGCTCACGGTGGGATCGGAGCTGGTCATTGCTGGGAAACTCTCCTGCCGGGTTTTCGGGCGACCGGCGGCGTGACGAAGCCCCGCGACGGGGGGCCGGTCAGGATCAGGCCCCGTCGCGGCAGCGAAGCAGGAGAGCACGCGCCACGGATTCACTGTAGCCCGGTCGCGATGATGTTGAAAAGCGACCCGGTCGGTTACTGGCAGGTAGCCAAGGCGGGCGTGGCGTGGGAAACTCGGCGTCATGGCCGAGCACGCCGAGAAGCCCAAGAGCGACGTCGACGAAGACGCCTCGCCGCGACCCAAGCGCCAGGTGCCGTGGGGGCGCGTGAAGGACCAGGCGGTCGGGCTGATCGCCGGGATCGTCCGCTGGGTCGGCCTGATCTTCGCGCTCATCCTGGTGCTGCACGTGATCTTCGTGGTCGGTGGCGCCAACCCGGACAACGGGATCGTTTCGTTCGTGCGCGACTGGTCCGACGGCCTGGCGCTGGGGTTCAAGGACCTGTTCGAGCCCACCGACGAGAAGCTGCGGGTGCTGGTGAACTACGGCATCGCGGCGATCTTCTGGCTGGTGGTCTCGTCCATCGTCACGCGGATCGTCCGGCGCATCGGCGGCGCCACCTCCTGAGCCGGATGGCGCACATCGTCCGCTGGGCAGGCGGGCCGCGTCCGCTGCTGTTCGACCTCGCGGTGGCCGGGTTCTTCACCTGGCTCGCGATCACGAACGTGAGCGCGCCGGTCGCCTGGCCACCCGTCGTCGCGGCCGCCGTGTTCGGCGCGTTGCTGGTGCGGCGCCGGTTCCCGCTGGCCGCGCTGGTGATCGTCGGCGCGGCGCTGGTGGCCGGGGCGAACCTGCTGCCGCTCGTCGTCGCCGTCTACACGCTGGCCTCGCGCCGCGGGCCCGGCCGGCAGACCGCGGCTGGTGGTGCCGTCGCGCTCGCCGCCTTCCTGCTCCCGGCCGGGATCAGGTGGAGCGAGGACTGGCCGTACGTGTTGCTGGGCGCGGGCGTGTTCCTGCTGGTCCCGCTGCTGGCCGGGCTGTGGTGGCACCAGCGGGCCAAGCTGCTCGCGGCCCTGCGCGAGCGCGCGGAGCAGGCCGAGCGGGAGCGCGACCTGCTGACCGAGCGGGCGGTGGTGGCCGAGCGGCGCCGCATCGCGGGCGAGATGCACGACGTGGTGGCCCACCGGGTGAGTGTCATCGCGGTGCAGGCGGGCGCGCTGACGGTGACCTGCGACGGGCAGGCCGCCGCCGCGGCGGAGGTGATCCGGCAGAACAGCACCGCGGCCCTGACCGAGCTGCGCGAGGTGCTCCGCGTGCTGCGTGACGGGGAAGCGGAGGTGCACCCGCCGTCCGGGCTGGACGGTCTGGGCGCGCTGGTCGACGACGCGAGGGCGGCAGGCACCCGCGCCGAGCTGAGCCTGCCCGATCCGCTGCCGGAGGTCGCGATCCCGGTCGGGCGCGCGGCTTACCGGGTGGTGCAGGAGGCGTTGACGAACATCGGCAAGCACGCGCCGGGGGCACGTGCGCGGGTCGCCGTCGCCGTGCGTGGCGCGGAGCTGACCGTCGAGGTCGCCGACGACGGCCCCGGCGACCGCGCGCCCGCGCACGAGCTGCCGAGTTCCGGCTTCGGCCTGGTGGGGATGCGGGAACGGGTCGGCCTCGCCGGCGGTACCGTCCACACGGGCCGGTCCGGGAGCGGTTTCCTGGTGCGGGCCGTGTTTCCGCTGACCGAGGACGAGGAGGCCGGGTGACGGTACGGGTTCTCCTGCTCGACGACGAGGAGCTCGTGCGGGGTGGGCTGCGGCTCATCCTGGAGTCCGACCCGGACATCGAGGTGGTCGCCGAGGCCGGCGACGGGACGGGTGTGGTGGACCTGGTGGCGCGGCACCGCCCCGACGTCGTGCTCACCGACATCCAGATGCCGCGCGTCGACGGGCTCCAGGTGACGGCGAAGGTGACCGCGCTGCCCGGTGCGCCGGTGGTGGTCGTGCTGACCACGTTCGACCTCGACGAGTACGTGCACACCGCGCTGCGCTCGGGTGCGGCCGGGTTCCTGCTCAAGGACATCCCGCCGCGCGAACTGGTGCACGCGGTGCACGTCGTGGCCCGCGGCGAGGCGATGATCTCGCCGAAGGTGACCAAGCGGTTGCTGAGCCACTTCACGCGCGGCAGCGCGGCGGCCCTCGACCGGGTCGGCACCCTCACCGACCGGGAACGCGACGTCGCGCTGGCCGTCGGGCGGGGGCTGAGCAACAGCCGCATCGCGGCCGAGCTGCACCTCAGCGAGTCGACCGTGAAGGTGCACCTCGGCCACGTGATGGCCAAGCTGGGCGCCGGCAACCGGACCCAGGTCGCGATCGCCGTGCACGACGCCGGGCTGCTCTGAAGATCGGCCGAAAGTCGTAGATCGTCTGCACGGTCGTGCGATGCCCGTCGCCTGCCGGTTCCCTAGCGTCGGGGTCCATGACGCACCGCATCACCGCGCTCGCCGGGGAACCCGTGCTCGGCAAACCGTGGAACTACGTCCTGGCCGCGCTGATCATCGCGCTGGTGGTCGCGTGCGTGGTCCTGATCGTCGGGGCGCTGGTGAGCATTCTGCGCTCGCCGCAGTCCGGCGGCATGAAGTTCGTCTGGGTGGTGTTCGTCCTGGTGGCGCCCTACCTGGGCAGCGCGTTGTGGTTCCTGATCGGGCGGAAGGCCGCCCTCACGGCGAGTTAGAAGGCGGGAGTGCCCCACGCTTCCGTGTAGGCGAGGTCGCCGAGGGGCAGGCGGCTGCGCGGGCCCTGTTCGCGTTCGATCAGCTTGTCCACCCCCAGCACGGCGGGGTCGCCGGCGTGCCCGACGGCGATCGCGACCCGGGGGACGGCTCCGTCCGGCACCGCGAACCGCTCGCGGACGGCGTCGGCGTCGAAGCCGGCCATCTGGTGCGCCACGAGCCCTTCCGCGACGGCCTGCAGCACGAGGTTCTGCGCGGCCAGCCCGAGCCCGTACTCCGCGTAGGGGATCTCGCCCTTTTCGTTGCGCGTCAGCATGATCGCGACCAGCAGGGCGCCCGCGCGGTGCGCCCACTCCTGGTTCCGCTCGGTGAGCGTGCCGAGGATCTGCCGGAACGTCGGATCACCACGCCGGCCGGCCAGGAACCGCGCCGGCTGGGTGTTCCCGAACGACGGCGCCCACCGCGCGGCCTCCAGCAGGGCGCGCAGCTGGTCCCAGGTCACCTCCCGGGTCTCGTCGAGGGCGCGCGGGCTCCACCGGTGCGCGATCACCTCGGTCAGGGGCACGCTGGAATCGGCCATCTTGTCCATCGGTTCGCCTGCTTCCCGTTTCGCCGGAGTCAGAGTTCGCCCTGGCGGGCCAGTGCCGCGTGCGCCTTGGCGATGTCCGCGGCGGACGGTTCGACCGACGTCACAACGTCCCGCGCCGTCGTCCGGACGAACCGGAGCACGGGCCTGCCGTTGTTCAGCAGCGGCGAATCGATGGCGACGTAGCTGTCCGCGTCACCGGGCTTCGTCATGCGCGCCTCCTCGCGGGTCAGATCGCATACTTCCAGACCGTCAGCGCGAACGCGCCGAACCACGCGCTCGCCAGCGCGACCCCCGAGCAGACCCACAGCACGGTGTTCGTCCGGCGTTTGGCCAGCGCCACCGCCACCGGGACCAGCAACGTGAACGCGGGCAACAACAACCGTGGCTTCGCGTGCATCAGCGCGCTCGACCCCAGGCACATCACCAGCACCCCGGCCGCGTACACCGCCAGCACCGTCTCGCGCCGGGCCAGCACCGCCATGCCGATCAGCGCACCCGCGATCACCGCGACCGTCAGCACACTCATCGCCGAATCGCTGCCCGTCAGCACCTCGGCCACGAAACGGGCCGTCGACACCCCGCCGTCGAACCGGGTCCGCCACCCCTGCCACTCCAGGTCGGACCAGGTGCTCAGCTGCGCCTCGAACCCGGACTCCGGCCGCACCCGCATCCCGGTCCACCACAGGTATCCGAACAACCCGGCGGGCGCCAGCGCCAGCGCGGCGAGCGGACGCCCACCGTCCTCCCGGCGCGTCAACGCCATCACCGCGGCCACCACCACCGCGACCACCAGCGCCAGCGCCGTCGACCGCACCAGCCCGGCCGCCAGGCAGCACAGCCCAGCCACCTCCCACCGCCGCTCCAGCACCGCGACCAGCGTCCACACCGCCAGCGCGCAGAACAACGCTTCGGTGTAAGCCATGGTCAACACGACGCTCATCGGCGTCGCCGCGAACAGGGCCACCAGGATGTAGCCGGCCCGGCGCGAGCCGCCGCGCACGAGACGCCCGAGCCGGGCCAGGCCGTACGCCGCGAAGAGCCCGGCGGCCAGCGACACCACCAGCGCCGCCGCGGGAAATCCGAGCGCGGGCGCCAGCAGCCGGATCAGGAACGGGTACCCGGGGAAGAACGCCCGCGGCGTGTGCGGGTTCGGGTGGCCGAGCGCGTCGGTCGTCGGCCCGAGTTCGTAGCCGGACGCCGCGATCTTGAGGTACCACTGGCCGTCCCAGGCGGCGATCCTAGACAACAGGTCGTCCTCGTGCAGCGCGGCGAACACCGTGAGCACCACAACACCGAGGGCCCGCACACCGAGGTACACGGCCGCGGGCAGCAGAAGCGCCCGGCGTCTGGTGATCCGGTCGGCCAGGTCCAGCAGCAGGCCAGGGGCCGCTTGCTCCGGTCGTCGAACGGTTTGGCTGCTGCCCTGCACGGTTGGTCATTTTCCCACGAGTCCGGCCGGTGGCAGTGGCCGGAGCCACATAACGGGGTGGCCAGGGCCGTAACCCCCGGTAGGCTGCTCCGAAAGGTGCGAAATAGGAGGTCGGCAGACAAGTGGCGCTCGTAGTCCAGAAGTACGGCGGTTCGTCGCTGGAGAGCGCTGATCGCATCAAGCGCGTGGCCGAACGGATCGTGGCCACCAAGAAGGCGGGCAACGACGTGGTCGTCGTCTGCTCCGCCATGGGTGACACCACCGACGAATTGCTCGACCTGGCCCAGCAGGTCAACCCGGTGCCGCCCGAACGAGAGATGGACATGCTGCTCACCGCTGGGGAGCGCATTTCCAACGCGCTTGTCGCGATGGCGATTTCGGCACACGGTTTCGAAGCGTGGTCGTTCACCGGATCCCAGGCGGGTGTGGTCACGACGGGCGTGCACGGCAACGCGCGCATCATCGACGTGACACCGAGCCGGGTCACCGAGGCCCTCGACCAGGGTTACATCGCGCTGGTCGCCGGGTTCCAGGGCGTCGCGCAGGACACCAAGGACATCACCACTCTCGGCCGCGGCGGTTCGGACACCACCGCGGTGGCGCTGGCCGCGGCGCTCAACGCGGACGCGTGCGAGATCTACTCCGATGTGGACGGCGTGTACACCGCCGACCCGCGGATCGTGCCCAACGCGCGCAAACTCGACACCATCCCGTACGAGGAGATGCTCGAACTCGCCGCGAGCGGTTCGAAGATCCTGCACCTGCGCTCGGTCGAGTACGCCCGCCGCTACGGCGTGCCGATCCGGGTCCGTTCGTCCTACAGCGACAAGCCGGGCACCACCGTGGCCGGTTCGATTGAGGAGATCCCCGTGGAACAAGCGTTGATCACCGGTGTGGCGCACGACCGGTCGGAGGCCAAGGTCACCGTCACCGGGGTGCCGGACCACGCCGGCGCCGCGGGGCGGATCTTCCGGGTCATCGCCGACGCCGAGATCGACATCGACATGGTGCTGCAGAACGTCTCCAACACCGCGGGCCGCACCGACATCACCTTCACGCTGTCGAAGGCGAACGGTCCGAAGGCCGTTGCGGAGCTGGAGAAGCTGAAGGGCGAGCTGGAGTTCGACTCCGTGCTCTACGACGACCAGGTCGGCAAGGTTTCGCTGGTGGGCGCGGGCATGCGCTCGCACCCCGGCGTCACCGCGACCTTCTGTGAGGCGCTGGCCAAGGTCGGCGTCAACATCGAGATCATCAACACCTCGGAGATCCGGATCTCGGTCCTGATCCGCGACGCGCAGCTGGACGACGCGGTGCGCGCGATCCACGAGGCATTCGAACTTGGCGGCGACGAGGAAGCCGTCGTGTACGCGGGGAGTGGTCGCTGAAATGGCTCCGACGTTGGCTCTGGTCGGTGCGACCGGCGCGGTGGGCACCGTCATGATCGACATCATCAACGGGCGCGAGAGCGTGCCGTGGGGTGAGATCCGGCTGATCGCCTCGCCGCGGTCGGCCGGCAAGAAGATCACCGTGCGCGGCGAGGAACTGACCGTGATCGCGCTGTCCCCGGAGGCCTTCGACGGCGTCGACGTCGCCATGTTCGACGTGCCGGACGAGGTGTCCGCCGAGTGGGCCCCGATCGCGGCCGAGCGCGGCGCGATCGCGGTCGACAACTCCGGCGCGTTCCGGATGGACGACGAGGTGCCGCTCGTGGTGCCCGAGGTCAACTCCGACAAGGTGCGGGAGCGGCCGCGCGGCATCATCGCCAACCCGAACTGCACGACGCTGTCGATGATGGCGGCGCTGGGCGCGCTGCACCGCGAGTTCGGCCTCACCGAGCTGGTGGTCGCCTCCTACCAGGCGGCGTCCGGCGCCGGCCAGCCCGGCATCGACCGGCTGCAGGCCGAGCTGGCCGCGGTGTCCGGAAAGGACCTCGGCGCGAAGGCGGGCGACGTGCGGGCCGCGCTGGAGTCGGCCGGCCTGCCGCTGTCGGACAGCCCGTTCGCGGGCACCCCGCTTGCGTTGAACGTGGTTCCGGCCGCCGGTTCCTACAAGGGTGACGGCTGGTTCTCCGAGGAGCTCAAGGTCCGCAACGAGTCGCGGAAGATCCTCGGCATCCCGGACCTGAAGGTGTCCGCGACCTGCGTCCGCGTCCCGGTGGTCACCACCCACTCGCTCGCGGTGCACGCCACCTTCGCGCGCGAGGTCACCGTCGAGGCCGCGCACAAGGTGTTCGCGGCGCAGTCGTCGATCGTGCTGGTCGACGACCCGGCCAACGGTGAGTTTCCGAGCCCGGCCGAGGTCGTCGGCGGCGACCCGACGTACGTCGGACGGGTGCGCCAGGCGCTGGACTTCCCGAACACGCTCGACTTCTTCGTGTGCGGGGACAACCTGCGCAAGGGCGCGGCGCTGAACACCTACGAGATCGCCGAGCAGCTGGCTCCCGAGTTCGGCTGACGGCCACGCAGAGTTGCCCCGGCCTCGCTGAATTCACTCGACAGTGAGGCAACTTCTCCCTGGCCCGACGTCGGCCCGCTTCTAGTGTGGGCCGAGTCAATGGCAGGGAGAAGTCGGGGAGCTCGCGGTGACAAGGCATGTCCTGGCCGCGTTCGTGTGCGCGGCGGTGGTGCTCGGCATGGGCACGCCCCTGCTCGTGGCGACCGCGGACGACACCGACGGCCCGCTCACGGTGCGGGTCGTCCGGGGTGAGACCGGGGTCGGCGGCATCCTGGTTGTGGCCACCGACCCGAGTGGCGCCAGCGTCAGCGGCGTCACCGGGCCGGACGGCACGGCGCGGCTCACGACCACCGCGCTGTCCGGCGGGAAGTACCGCGTGGACGCCTCGATCCCGGCGTCCATGCCGGACGTCAAGCCGGCGGCCGAGGACCAGAGCCGCGCCAGCCTGACCGAGTTCGTCGACGTGGGCGGCGGCAAGGCCGTCACGCTCACGATGGGCGTCGGCGGCATGGACGGCCCGGTCCAGCTCGGCGACCGGACGTGGTTCGACACCGACGGCGACGGCGTGCAGGACGGCGACGAGCCGCCGCTGCCGGGTGTGCGGGTGCAGCTGCTGGGCTGCGACGGCGGCGGGGCGCCGCTGGCGGAGGAGACAACCGACTCCGCCGGGCGCTACCTGTTCGGCCCGGCCGAGGGCCTGCAGCCCAACAGCTGCTACACCCTGCGGTTCGACTTCGGCGGCGTGAACACCGGCCCGCTGCCCGGATCCCCGCCCGTCGAGGGTCTGAAGTGGACCGTTCCGCACGCGGGCGACCAGTCGCTGGATTCCGATGTGGACCCCGAGAGCGGTTCGGTGCGGGTCGCGATCGGCCCGCCCGGCTCGGTCGACCACACCGTGGACGCGGGCGTGGTCGGCGGCCTCAACCGGATCGGCGACCTGGTGTGGGCCGACGTCAACCGGAACGGGTTGCAGGACCAGGGCGAGCCCGGCATCGCCGACGTGGGCGTGCGGCTGCAGAAGGCCGACGGCACCCCGGTCGCCGGGACGAGCACCGGCCCGCACGGCCAGTACCAGTTCTCGCACCTGCCCGACGGCAGCTACCAGGTCTGCTTCGACACCGCGAAGCTCCCGCCGCAGTACGGCGACTACCAGCTCACCAGGCAGCGCGCGGGCGCGCCGGGCCAGGACTCCGCGCCCGACCCGGCCACCGGCTGCACCGCGCCGACCGAGCTGACCCCGAGCCGTACCCAGGACTTCACGATGGACGCCGGCCTGGCGCCGCCGGTCAACCGGATCGCCGCGCTGGTCTGGCAGGACGTCGACGGCGACGGCGCGCCGGGAGCGCTGGAGCCGGGGATCGCCGGGGTGCCGGTGAAGCTGCGCGGCGCGGACGGCACCCAGGTCGCCATGACCACCACCGGCCAGGACGGGAAGTACTCCTTCGACGACCTGCCGTCCGGCTCGTTCGCGGTGTGCTTCGACCTGGCCAACCTGCCGCAGGCCGCGGCCGACTTCACGCCGGTTGAGGGGAGCCCGGTCTCCGGCGCCGACCCGGCGACCGGCTGCACCCCGCAGGTGACCCTCGGCCTCGGCAAGCGCGAGGACACCGCGCTGAACATGGGGCTCGCCGCGCCTGCCAACCGGATCGGCGACCGGGTGTGGGCGGACACGAACCGCAACGGCATCGCCGACGCCACCGAGTCCGGCTCGAGCGGGGTGCCGGTCAAGCTGCTCCGCGCCGGCGGCGGCGAGGAGGCGTCGACGACCACCGGCGCCGACGGCCGGTTCCGGTTCACCGGGATCCCGGACGGTGCGTACCAGGTGTGCGTCGACCGCGCCGCGCTGCCCGCGCCGGTGGCCGGGTACCAGTTCACGAAGCCGCGCGCCGGTGAGTCCACAAAGGATTCCGATGTGGACCTGGCGAGCGGGTGCGCCCCGCCGGTCGCCGTCGGCGTCGGCCACCGCGACGAGAGCACCATCGGCGTCGGGTTGTCGCCCGCGCGCAACCGGCTCGGCGACCTGCTGTGGGTGGACCGCAACGGCAACGGCACGCAGGACGCGGGAGAGCCCGGCGCGGCCGGGGTCCCGGTGACGCTGACCGACGACGGAGGGCGCCCGGTGGCGACCACCCGCACCGCCGCGGACGGCTCGTACCTGCTCGACGACCTGCCCGACGGCTCGTACCGGGTGTGCTTCGACCTCGCCGGCCTCGCCCCGGAGTTCCGCGGCTTCCACATCGCAGGCGGCGACCCGGGCTGCGCCGGACCGGTGACCGTCGGCCCGAAGCCGCGGGAGGACCTGTCCGTGCGGATCGGCCTCGTCAGCGCCAGTCCGGCGGTCGTGCCTGCCGCGCAGGAGTCCACGAGCGGCGGCGGGTTCCCCGTCGGGTGGGTGTTGTTCGGTGTCGTGGCGGCGATCGGCGCGGTCGTCGGGGTGCGCTGGTGGAAGGCCGCCGAGCCGGGAGCGTGACCCGGTAGTTTGGGCGTTATGAGAATTCTGCGGGTGCTCGGAGTCGTCGGGATGGCGGTCGTGCTGGCCGGTTGTGCGGAAGCCGCGGAGACGGCGGACCGGGTGAGCGCGTGCTCGCAGGCCCTCGGGCTGGCGAACCTCAACCCGTACGCCTCGGCGCAGGAGGTGTCCGCCCAGGCGCAGCAGAAGGCCGAGGAGCTGCGCAACCTCGGCAACCGGGTGGCCGACCAGACGCTGCAGCAGAACCTGTTCGCGATCGCCGACTCCTACGTCGCGCTGGAGCAGCGCAAGTCGCAGGGCCTGTCCGACGTGAACGACTGGGTCCAGACGAACACCGCCAACCTGGAGCGGCTGCGCCAGGCCTGCACGTGAGGCGGCGGCAGGCCGGCTGTCCCCGGGACTCCTAGGATCGCCGGGGCTCTGCCTGTTCCGCGGCGCGCGGGGGATCGTGGAGCCCGAACAAGCCGAGAAGGGATTTCCATGACAGCGAACACACTGGCCGGCGGCACCTTCACCCTCGCAGGCGGGCTCACCGTCGGGCGCATGGGCTACGGCGCGATGCAGCTGGCCGGGCCTGGCGTGTTCGGGCCGCCCGCGGACCGGGACGCCGCGGTCGCGGTCCTGCGCGAAGCGGTCGAGCTGGGTGTCAACCACATCGACACCGCCGACTTCTACGGCCCGCACGTGACGAACCAGATCATCCGCGAGGCGCTGCACCCCTACGACGGGATCGTGGTGGTGACCAAGGTCGGCGCGGTGCGCGACGACCAGGGCGCCTGGGTGCACCAGCGCTCGCCGGAGCAGCTGCGTGCCCAGGTGCACGACAACCTGCGCAACCTCGGCGTCGACGCGCTCGACGTGGTCAACCTGCGCGTCGGCGGCGGGGACGACGGCCACTCCGCGGTGCCCGGCTCGATCGCCGAGCCGTTCACCGCGCTGGTCGAGATGCAGCAGGAGGGGCTGATCAAGCACCTCGGCATCAGCACGGTCAACGCCGAGCAGGTCGCCGAGGCGCAGTCGATCGCGCCGGTCGTGTGCGTGCAGAACGCCTACAACGTGGCCCACCGCGAGGACGACAAGCTGGTCGAGTCGCTGGCCGCGCAGGGCATCGCGTACGTGCCGTACTTCCCGCTCGGCGGGTTCTCGCCGCTGCAGTCGGAGGTGCTGAACTCGGTGGCCGCCCGCCTCGGCGCGACCCCGATGGCCGTCGCGCTGGCCTGGCTGCTGCAGCGGTCGCCGAACATCCTGCTCATCCCGGGCACGTCGTCGGTCGCCCACCTGCGGGAGAACGTGGCCGCCGCGTCCCTGGACCTCCCCGCGGACGCGATCGCCGAACTCGACGCGATCGCCTAACGCACCACGAGGTGGAGCCCCCGGCCGGCCGTCTCCCGGTCGACGACCGTGGTCTCGTTCCAGCCGCGGGGCCGCCCCTCGAACAGCAGGGCGCGGACCCGCGGCAGGCGGCGCAGGTGACGGCAGAAGGACGCCTTGCGCAGCACCCGGCCGCGCGCGCGTTGCCCGGCCAGCGCCTCCGCCGGGGTGCAGTCCACCCACAGCAGGTGCCGCCGCCGTCCGGTGAGCAGCCCGGTCAGCATCAGCCACGCCCTGGTCGCCGCGCCGATGGCCGGGTCGTGCACAACGACCGGGCCGGGCGTGCGGATCGCCGCGAGCACCACCCGCAGCCGGTGCAGGACGTGCACCGCCGGGCGGTAGCGGCGGTACGGCGTGCCGGGCGGCAGCGCGGCGGCCAGCCGGTCGCGCATCTGGTCGGAGTCGAGCACCTCGACCGGGCGGCTGGCCTGCGTGCTGCGCAGCAGCGTGCTCTTGCCCGAACCGGGCAGCCCGGCGATGACCAGCAGCGCGCGCGGTTCGATCGTCATCTGCAAGGTGGCGCCGGCTGTGCTGTCCATACCGGGCCAACGCGCGATCACGCCACCCGCGTTCCGCACTTACAGGTCAAATCGGTCATTCACAGCGGCGCCACAGCCGGGACCCTGGCCGAGCGGCGGCGCAGCCCGAAGGCCACCGCGGCGAAGCCGAGCCCGAACAGGCCCGCCGCCGCGAAGCCCCAGCCGGGGCCGGTGTGGTCGATCACGAACCCGACCACCGGGCTGCCCGCCGCCATGCCGAGCCGGGTGGCGGCGTCGAGCAGGCCCATCGCCTCGCCGCGCACCCGTGGCGGCGCGAGGCCGGTGACCTCCTCGGCGGTCGACGCGAGCGTCGGCGCGCAGGCCAGGTTCGTCGGCACCAGCGCCAGCGCCAGCAGCCACCACGGCAGCCCGGTGGCCAACCCGACCGGGATCACGAGCACGGTCAGCAGCACCATCAGCCGCGCCTGCGACAGCGACTTCCGCACCGCCCCGTGCACGATCCCGCCGACCGCCGAGGCGACGCACATCACGGCGATCACCACGCCGGTCCAGCCCACCTCGCCGGTGGCCCGCAGCGCGGCGAGCGTCGCCAGTTCGGTGCCCATCAGGCAGAACAGCGCCCCCGACGCGACGAGCAGGGCGCCGACCAGCCGCGGGCTGAGCCACTCCCGCATCGGCGGCCGCTCGGCGGTGACCGTCTCGCCCTCGTGCCGGATCGGCGGGTTGAACCAGCACAGCGCGAGGGTGCCGAGCGCGAAACAGACGCCGATCCCGCTCAGCGCGACGGTCGAGGACAGCTGCGTCGACAGGGCGATGCCCGCGCTCGGGCCGACCATGAAGCTCGTCTCCAGCAGGATCGAGTCGAGCGAGTACGCCGAGCGCCGCGACTCCGGCGGCACCAGCGCGGTCAGCACCTGGCGGGCGATCGAGCTGGCAGGCAGCACGAGCGCGCCCGCCGGCAGCGCGGTCACGAGCAGCGCCGCGTACGGCAGGTGCGGGGTGGCCAGCCAGAACGCCGCGGAGGTCAGGCCGCACACCGAGGTGACCGCGCGCAGCCCGTAGCGGTCGATCATCCGGCCGACGACCGGCGCGCCGATGGCGCTGCCCAGCATCGTCGCGGTCCCGACGAGACCCGCCTGGCCGTACCCGCGGCCGAGGTCGCTGACGACGTGCAGGGTCAGCGTGATCCCGGTGGCGGTCATCGGCAGGCGGGTGAAGAAGAACAGCAGCATCGCCATGCGGACCCCGGGCAGGGCGAGGACCTGGCGGTACGGCTGGAGGGACATGCTCCCACTTTGGCACGGCCGTGCAACTCCTTTTCGCGCCGCTTGCCGCTCCGGAAAACTGACAGTTACTATCAAAAAGTAGTGACTATCAGTTTGGAGGCTGGGATGGACGGGTCGAAGCGGTGGTGGGCGCTGGGTGCGCTGGCCGTGGCGTTGCTGGCGTTCGGACTCGATGTGACGGTCCTGTCGGTGGCCCTGCCGACGCTGGCCGTCGACCTGGAGGCGTCGACGAGCGAGCTGCAGTGGTTCTCGAACGCGTACACGCTGGTGCTCGCCGCGGGGCTGCTCCCGGCCGGCCTGCTCGGCGACAAGTTCGGCACGAAGCGGTTCCTGCTCGGTGGTCTCGCGGTCTTCGGCCTGGCCTCGGTGGCCTGCGCCTTCGCCGGTTCGGCCGGGATGCTGATCGCGGCGCGCGCAATCCTCGGCCTGGGCGCGGCGGCACTGGTGCCGCTGTCGATGTCGGTGCTGAACGCGCT
Source organism: Amycolatopsis sp. ATCC 39116 (assembly GCF_000231075.2). Taxonomy (NCBI): domain Bacteria; kingdom Bacillati; phylum Actinomycetota; class Actinomycetes; order Pseudonocardiales; family Pseudonocardiaceae; genus Amycolatopsis; species Amycolatopsis sp. ATCC 39116. The sequence continues at coordinate 28,886 of NZ_AFWY03000027.1, forward strand.
GTTCCCGGGCGCCGACCGGGGGCGGGCGATCGCCGTGTGGGCCGCGGCGATGGCGGTCGGCATCCCGCTCGGGCCGGTGGTCGGCGGGTGGCTGCTGGACAACTTCTGGTGGGGCTCGGTGTTCCTGCTGAACGTGCCCGCGGTGCTCGCCGGCCTGGTCCTGCTGGCCTGGCTGGTGCCGGATCTGCCCGGCGACCGCGGCAGGCGGTTCGACCTCCCTGGTGTCGTCCTGTCCAGCGCGAGCCTGGTCGCGCTGACCTACGGACTGGTCGAGGCGGGTGACCGCGGCTGGGGGTCGGCCACCGTGCTCGGGCCGGTGCTCGGCGGGCTCGCGCTGCTGGCCGGGTTCGTCGTCCACCAGGCCCGGGCCGCCCACCCGTTGCTGGACCTCGGGTTGTTCGCCTCGCCCGGCTTCCGCTGGGGCGCGGTGCTCGCGACGCTGGCGTCCTTCGCGATGATGGGCGCGTTGTTCCTGTTGCCGCAGTACTTCCAGGCGGTGCACGCCACGGACGCGCTCGGCACCGGGTTGCGGCTGTTGCCGGTGGTCGGCGGTCTGCTCGTCGGGGTGCGGGTCGCGGAGTGGTTGCGTCCGCGGCTGGGCGCGCGGGTGCTGGTGAGCACGGGGTTCGTGCTGATGACCGGCGGGCTGGTGGCCGGAACCGCCACCGGGACCGGCGACGGGTACGGCTACGCGGCGGTGTGGGTGTCACTGGTCGGCCTCGGGCTGGGCTTCGCGTTGCCGCCGTCGATGGACATCGCGATGGGGGCGCTGAGCCCGGGCCGCAGCGGCGTCGGGGGTGGCGTGCTGCAGGCGATGCGGCAGGTCGGTGGCACGTTGGGCGTCGCGATCCTCGGCACGGTGCTGAACGCGGGGTACCGGGGCGGGGTCGACGTAGCCGGGTTGCCGGACGACGTGGCCGCGGCGGTGCGGGACAGCGCCGCGGCCGGGGTGCAGGTCGCCGCGCGGGTGCCGGCGTTGCTCGGGTCGGTGCGCGAGTCCTTCGTCGCGGGCATGTCGGCGACGCTGTGGGTGTGCGCCGGGTTCGCGCTGGTGGGCGCCGTGCTCGCCGCGCTGTTCCTGCCGCGCCAGGCGCAGGACGTGGCCGGGGCAGAATCGGGGCATGAGTTCGTCGCGGGATGAGCAGCCGCTCGGGTTGCGGGAGCGGAAGAAGGCGCGCACGCGGGCCGCGATCCAGAGCCACGCGCTGCGGTTGTTCACCGCGCAGGGCTACGCGGAGACGACGATCGAGCAGATCGCCGCGGCGGCCGAGGTGTCGCAGAGCACCTTCTTCCGCTACTTCCCGACCAAGGAGGACACGGTCCTCTACGACCGCCTCGATCCGGTGCTGATGCGGGCGTTCGTGGAGCAGCCGGCCGAGCTGACCCCGCTCCAGGCGGTGCGGGCCGCGTGCGCCCAGGTGTTCGCGCGGCTGGACGCCGAGGAGTCCGAACTGGAGCGCGCCCGGCAGCGGCTGGTGTTCAGCGTGCCCGAACTGCGCAACCGGATGATCGAACACATCGCCGCGGGGCTGGGCATGCTGGCCGAGGCCGCGGCCGAACGAGCAGGCCGGGACCCCGGCGACTTCACCGTGCGGGTCTGGTCCGGGGCGGTGATCGGGGTGGTCTTCGCGGCGTACTTCAGCGCGGCCGAGGCCCCGGAGAACCTGGTGGACGTGATCGACAAGGCGGTCACCCTGCTGGAGGACGGGCTGCCGCTGTAAGTGGCTTGGGGGCGAAACAGAACCCGATGGTGGCTGGGACGACCGGCGACGAGACTCGCTGGTGATCACGGCTCAGCACCAGGGAGTGTCCTCGCATGAACGGTTCCGCCCGGCGGTGGTGGGCTTGGGGGGCGCTCTGCACGGCCCTGCTCACCTTCGGGCTGGACATGACGGTGCTGTCCGTGGCGGTGCCGGTCCTCGCCGTCGATCTGAACGCCACGGCGAGTGAGCTGCAGTGGTTCTCGAGCTCGTACACCCTGGTCCTGACGGCCGGGCTGCTTCCGGCGGGCTTGCTCGGTGACCGGTTCGGCATCAAGCGGTTCCTGCTCGGCGGCCTTGCGCTGTTCGGTCTGGCGTCGGTCGCCTGCGCCTTCGCGGACTCGGTCGAGAGCCTGATCGTCGCCAGGGCGTTCCTCGGCCTCGGTGCCGCCTGCCTGGTCTCGTTGTCGATGGCAGTGCTCAACGTCTTGTTCCCGGGCGCCGACCGGGGCCGTGCTCTCGCCGTGTGGTCCGTGGCGGTGGCAGTCGGGGTACCGCTCGGCCCGGTGGTCGGCGGCTGGCTTCTCGACAGCTTCTGGTGGGGTTCGGTCTTCCTGCTCAACGTGCCGTTCGTGGTCGTCGGGTTCGTGTTGCTGGCCTGGTTGGTTCCGGCCTTGCCGGTGGACCGGGCGCGGCGTGCAGACCTCCCCGGCATCGTGTTGTCCGGCGCGGGCGTGGTGGCGCTGACTTTCGGGCTGATCGAAGCCGGTGACCGCGGGTGGATCGCGATCTCCGCGCTCGGGCCGATCCTGGCCGGAGTCGCGTTGCTGTGCGCGTTCGTCGTCGTGGAGGGGCGCGTGCGATACCCGTTGCTGGACCTCGGACTGTTCACCACGCCCGGGTTCCGGTGGGGTGGCCTGCTCAGCGGGCTCACGTCCTTCGTGCTGTTGGGTGTGTTGTTCCTGCTGCCGCAGTACTTCGACGCGGTCCGTGGTGCCGGCGCGCTGGAAGCAGGAGTGCAGTTGCTCCCGATGGTCCTGGGGATGTCGGTCGGCATGCAGGTGGCTGATCCGCTGAACCGCAGGCTGGGCGTGAAGGTCGTCGGTGCCGGGGGATTTCTGGTGATGGCGGCAGGGCTCGTCATCGGCGCTGTCTCGGGATCCGGCCACGGCTACGGCTTCATCGCTCTGTGGGTTTCGCTGGTGGGGGTCGGACTCGGGTGCGCGGTTTTCGCAGCTCTGGACGACGCGCTCGGAGCACTGGACCCGGGGCGCAGCGGCGTGGGAGGCGGAGTTCTGCAGGTGATCCGCCAGCTCGGTGGCACCCTCGGCGTGGCGATCCTGGGCACAGTCCTCAACGCCGGTTACCGCGGGTCGGTGGATGTCGGTGGGTTGCCCGAGCCGTCCGCGGAGGCCGTCCGGGACAGCGCGGCCGGCGGGGCGCGCGTCGCCGAGTCCGTACCGGATCTGCTCGGGTCGGTGCGGTCGGCCTTCGTCTCGGGGATGTCGGCCGCGCTCTGGGTGTCCGCTGCGCTCGCACTGGTCGGTGCCGCGCTGGCCGCGCTGTTCCTGCCGTTCCGCGCGCAGGACGTGGAAGCCGAGCGCCAGTTCGCCGCCCGGTGACCGAGGCGGGCCTCACCCACTTGGGCAGTTTTCTGGACTCGTTCCAGTTTTTATCTTGACTCGTTCCAGATTAGCGGGCACTGTGGACCTCGATGCCCCACCAGACCAGCCCCGTGCGGGACCAGCTCAAAGCCGTCGGCCTGCGGATCACCGCTCCGCGCGTCGCCGTCCTCGAGTGGCTCGCCGGGCACCCCCACTCGACCGCCGACCAGGTCGCGGCCGGCGTGCGGGACGTGCTCGGATCCGTGTCCACCCAGACGGTCTACGACGTCCTGGGCGCCTGCGCGAACGCCGATCTGGTGCGGCGCGTCGAGCCGGCCGGGCACCCGGCCCGGTTCGAAACGCGTACCGGGGACAACCACCACCACCTCGTCTGCCGCGTCTGCGGCCGGGCCGAGGACGTCGACTGCGTCCACGGCGCCGCACCGTGCCTCGAACCCTCGAACACCGCGGGGTTCGTCGTCGAGGAGGCGGAGGTCGTCTTCTGGGGCCTGTGCCCCGCCTGTTCCACCACCCACCACGAGAAGGAGGGCTCGGCGTGACCAAGCCGACCACCAACAACGTGGGCATCCCGGTGGCCAGCGACAACGATTCGCTGACCCTGGGCGCCAACGGCCCGATCCTGCTGCAGGACCACTACCTCATCGAGAAGAACGCGCACTTCAACCGCGAGCGCGTCCCGGAGCGCGTGGTGCACGCGAAGGGCGGCGGTGCGTTCGGTTTCCTCGAGGTCACCGAGGACGTCAGCCAGTTCACCAAGGCCGCGGTCTTCCAGCCGGGCACCCGCACCGAGAGCCTCATCCGCTTCTCCTCGGTGGCCGGCGAGAACGGCTCGCCCGACACCTGGCGCGACCCGCGCGGGTTCGCGGTGAAGTTCTACACCACGCAGGGCAACTATGACATCGTCGGCAACAACACGCCGGTGTTCTTCATCCGGGACCCGATCAAGTTCCCCGACTTCATCCACTCGCAGAAGCGCCGCGCCGACAACCACCTGCGCGACCACAACATCCAGTGGGACTTCTGGACCCTGCGCCCGGAGTCGGCCCACCAGGTCACCTGGCTGATGGGCGACCGCGGCATCCCGTCGAACTGGCGCGAGATGGACGGGTTCGGCTCGCACACCTACCTGTGGGAGAACGCGGGCGGCGAGAAGTTCTGGGTGAAGTACCACTTCAAGACCGACCAGGGCATCGGCTACCTGACGCAGGCCGACGCGGACCGCATCGCCGGTGAGGACGCCGACTACTACATCCGCGACCTGTGGACCGCGATCGAGCGGGGCGACCACCCGAGCTGGACCCTCTACGTCCAGGTCATGCCGTACGAGGAAGCTGCGGACTACCGCTTCAACCCGTTCGACCTGACGAAGGTGTGGCCGCACGGCGACTACCCGCTGATCAAGGTCGGCCGCTACGTGCTCGACCGCAACCCGTCGAACTACTTCGCGGAGATCGAGCAGGCCGCGTTCGCGCCGACCAACATGGTGCCGGGCATCGGCCCGTCGCCGGACAAGATGCTGCAGGGTCGCCTGTTCGCCTACCCGGACGCGCACCGCTACCGGATCGGCGCGAACTTCGCCCAGCTGCCGGTGAACGCGCCGAAGTCGCCGGTGAACAGCTACTCCCGGGACGGCGCGATGCGCTACCAGAACCCGGGCGACCCGGTGTACGCGCCGAACTCGTTCGGCGGCCCGCACGCCGACGCGGCCTACGCCGGCGAGACGGTGTCGTCCTACGGGGTGGTCGACGAGGTCATCCGCTCCGCCTACCGGCTGCACGCCGAGGACGACGACTTCGGCCAGGCGGGCACCCTGGTGCGCAAGGTGATGGACGACGCGCAGCGCGAGCGCCTCGCGAGCAACATCATCGGCCACGCCAAGAAGGGCGTGTCCGAGCCGGTGCTGGAGCGCGTGTTCGAGTACTGGCGCAACGTCGACAAGACCCTCGGCGACAAGGTCGCCGAGGCGTTCGGCAAGTAGTCTCCCACCACGGAGCAGCGGCCCGGTGAGTCCTTTGTGGCTCACCGGGCCGCTTTCGCTTCGGGGGTCACCCACACAGACGGGTGGTGATCACTCCCGGATCGGGTGGCGCGGCGATTCACCGGCGACGAAGTTGGTACTTCACGCCCGGGTCAGGTCACCCACACCAGGAGGTAGGGAATGAGAGGCAAGTTCGCCCGGGTCGTCGCCGCGGTGGTGGCCGGCAGCGTTCTGGCGCTGACCGGAGCCGCTGTCGCCGCGGCCGACGGGAAGGGCACGTCCAGCACCCAGGCCGCCGGCGAGCAGCTGCTGCAGCTGCGCACCCAGCTGGTCGACTCGGCTTACTCGGCCGACGTCCCCGGCACCCAGCGGGCGCTCGGCCAGATGAGCCCGCTGCTCGGCGACCTCGCCGCGGGTGAGAAGTACACCGTCCAGTCGGACACGAGGGAAACCGCCGCGTCCGCGAAGAACGACGCCGAGACGGCCAGCCGGATCATCGCCGACCCGTCCCAGGCGAGCACCGTCAAGCAGACGCCGTCGGCGTCGCCGCTGCAGAACCCCCCGCCGCCCCTGGACATCGTGGCGGACCTGCTGAAGACGCTGATCCAGAAGCTCACGGAACTGCTGAACGCGCTGACCGGCGCCCCGCCGCCGGCGCTCACCGTGCCAGCCGCCTGAGCCAGAAGAGCCGGGCTCCGCTCGCGGAGCCCGGCTTTTTCTTTGCCCACAACCAAGGTAGCTGGGTGGTCATCCCGTCGCCTGACACGCAACGATCACCTTGAGCCAGGGCCGCAACCCGCGCTGGGTCCGGCAGCCGAAAACACAAAGCTTGCGGCCCTGGCTCAAGGTGATATGCACAAACCGGAAGGCGACGGGATGACCACCCAGCCACCCACCCAAGGTGAGCCGAGGCACCCAACCCCTGGTCATCCCGGAGCCTGCCCGTCCGGCGAGGACTCTTTTGATCTTTAAACCCGCGCTGTCGCGCGGCGAAGAGCCCGCCCTGCGGGCGGAAAAAGCGCCTCACGGCGCTCGAAAGGTCACCTTCCGACCACCCCCGCCCCCTCTCCCTGAGTGTGTTTGGTCTTGCCCCGTTGTGGTGGACACCGATCGCTAGGGGATGTCGCGTCTCCTGGGAAGGATGTCCATGATGGTGCCTGTGGGTAAGAAGAAGCCGCGGCGGGCTCGGCGGGAGTTCACGCCGGAGTTCAAGGCCGAGATTGTGGAGTTGTGCCGGCGGGGTGATCGCACGATCTCGCAGGTGGTGACGGATTTTGATCTGGTCGATTCGGCAGTGCGGCGGTGGATCGCGCAGGCCGAGGCCGAGGCCAACCCGCAGAACCAGGCGCAACGGGATGCGGTGTCGGAGAAGGCGGAGTTGGAGGCGTTGCGGCGGGAGAACGCCCGGTTGCAGCGGGATGTCGATATTTGAAGCGGGCGACGGCTTTCTTCGCGAGGGAGACCCGGTGAACGTGTATCCGTTCATCGAGGCGGACAACGCCCGCAGGCAAGGCACCGTCACCCGGGCCTGCCAGCTGCTTGGAATCTCCCGCGCCGCCTACTACAACCACCGCACCCGCGCCGCCACCGGCGGATCCACCCGCCAACGGACCGACATGGCGCTGACCGAGAAGATCATCGCCGCGCACGACCGCTCCCGCGGCACCTACGGTGCTCCGCGGATCCAGGCCGAACTGGCCGCCCAAGGGCACCGGCACTCCCGCAAACGCATCGCCCGGCTGATGCAGCAAGCCGGCCGGACAGGACGCGCCCCCCGCCGCTGGCGCACCACCACCGTCCCCGACCCCGCCGCCACAACCCCACCCGATCTGATCAGCCGCGACTTCACCACCAACGCCAGCGACATCAACACCCGCTGGTGCGGCGACATCACCTACATCCCCACCGGCGAAGGCTGGCTCTACCTGGCCACCGTCCTCGACCTGGCCTCCCGCCGGGTCGTGGGCTGGGCCACCGCCGACCACCTGCACACCGACCTGCCCGATCAAGCCCTGCGCAACGCCCTCCACCAACGCCGCCCCCAACCCGGAGTCATCTTCCACTCCGACCGCGGCTGCCAATACACCTCACAGCAATACGCCCACACCGCCCGCCAAGCCGGAATCCGCCTCTCCGTCGGACGCCGCGGACAATGCTGGGACAACGCCGTCGCCGAATCCTTCTTCGCCACCCTCAAAACCGAACTACTCCACCACCACACCTGGCCCACCCGAGCCACCGCCCACCACGCCCTCTTCACCTGGATCGAAGGCTGGTACAACACCCACCGCCGCCACTCCAGCCTCAACTACCAAAGCCCAGCAACCTACGAAACAACCACAACCTGACCGCCCTACCAAACCCGTCCACCACAACGGGGCAACCCCAGTTTCAGTCGCCGAGCAACGGCGTCAAGGCGGGAAAGCGTGCCTTGACCCCGCTGATCGGCGACTAAAGATCGGCTGTGGATCGGGGGCGGGGGAGGTCTGGTTGGGGTGGTCGGCTTGCTTCCGTTGCCGGGCGGCGGTTGTTGGGTGGGGCTTGTTTTGCATCTGGTTGAGTGAGTTTGGGGTGCGTGCGGGTGACGTGGTCACGCTGCGCGATCCCGGTCGTCAAGATCTTGATCAACGGGCGAAGGCCTTGTTCATCAGATGCGGGTCTCAAGTCCGCACTCGAATTCGCCACGTGAGCGTTGGAAACCGTCGTCTTCGGGTGTCGAGTGGTGGGAGATCAACACGGCGGGTACGCATTTTCCTGACAGGTCCACCGAGGCCAGGAGGTAGGGAGATGTTAGGCAAATTCGCCCGGATCATCGCTGTGGCGGTGGCCGGCAGCGTGCTGGCGGTGTCCGGGGCAGGCGTCGCCGCGGCTGGGGGCAAGGGGACGTCCAGCACGCAGGCCGCCGCGGAACAGGTCCTCCAGCTGCGTGACCAGCTCGCCAGGGCGGCCTACGCCGGAGACGTGCCGGCCACCCAGCGTTCGCTCGGCCAGATGAGCCCGGTGCTCGGCGACCTCGCCGCGGGGCAGAAGTACACCATCCAGTCCGACGCGCAACAGGCCGCCGCCACCGGCAACGACTACGCCGCCGAGGCGAGCCGCATCCTGGCCGATCCCTCGAAGGCGGGCGAGGTCCGCCAGTTGCCTCCGGTGCCGGACATCCCGGACCTGCCGCCGCCGCTGAACATCGTCAGCAACCTGCTCAAGAATCTGCTCAAGACAGTGACGGGCCTGCTCGCGTCGCTGCTCGGCTCCGCTCCGCCGCTCCCGGTTCCGGTGCCGGTTCCGGTGGCCTGACAAGCAATCCGGCAGGGGGGACCGGGATCCGATGTGGACGTCCACATCGGATCCCGGTCTTTTTACGCCCGCAGTCCGACTCGCAGCGCGCCGGCCGCCTCCGAGGTTGCCTCCCGGAACCGCCTGCCGACGCCGAGGAAGTTGACGTAACCGTGGATCAGGTCGCGCTGGCGGCTCAACGTGACCGGCACACCCGCGTCCCGCAGCTTGGCCGCGTACTCCTCGCCCTCGTCGCGCAACGGGTCGAACCCGGCGGTGGCGATGTAGGCAGGCGGCAGCCCGGTGAAGTCCTCGGTGAGCAGCGGCGACAACCGCGGATCGGTGCGGTCCACGCCCGCCGGCGCGTAGTGGTCGATGAACCACGTCATGTCGGTGTCGGTGAGGAAGAAGCCGCTGCCGAAGATGTCCCGCGACCGGCGCCGCGTGCTCGCGTCCACGCCGGGGTAGAGCAGCAGCTGGAACGCCGGTGCCGGGCCGCCTCGCGCGGTCGTCACCTGGGCGGCCACCGCCGAGAGGTTGCCGCCCGCGCTGTCCCCGCCCACCGCGATCCGGTCCGGGTCCACGCCCAGGTCGGCCGCCTTCGCGTGGGCGTAGTCGAACGCGGCGACGGCGTCCTCGGGCGCCGCCGGGAACGGGTGCTCGGGCGCGAGCCGGTACTCGACCGACAACACCCGCACGCCCGCGTGCTTGGCGAAGTAACGCGCGGTGTTGTCGTGGCTCGCGCGGCTGCCCACCACCCAGCCGCCGCCGTGGAAGAACACCAGCAGCGGCGACGGCGACGGCAGCCCGTCCGGCACGTAGAGCGTCGCCGGGAGCGGGCCGTGCTCGGCCGGGATCACGATCTCCTGCGTGCGCACCGGCTCGATCGGCTTGCCGCTGACCAGGGGGCCCGAGTCGATGATCCGCTGCCGGGCGACTTCTGGCGTGCCCGCGCTCATGGTGACCCGGTTCAGCTGCTGGAGCCGAAGCAGCAGCTGGGCGTCCAGCGCCAGCTCCTGCCCGTCCAGCCGGATCGGGCGCCCGGCGATCAACCGGCGCAGGGGCTCCGGGAGCCCGAAGATCAGTTGAGCCGCGACGGCTTCGGCGCGGCTCCGCAGTGAGGTCGCCATGGGGACAGAGGTTACTCACGGGTAGGCGAGTTGGGTAGGTGTGACGGCCGCCTCCGTCCCAAATGCTGGTCCTCCACTTAGGTGGAGGGGTTAGCCTCGAACGCGTGACTAGTGCGGCGGTCAATGTGGTCGGTATCGGCGGTTCCCTGCGCCCGGGCTCCCAGTCCGAGCGCGCCATGCGCATCGCGCTGGACAGCGCGGCCGCGGCCGGGGCCGAGACGCTCGCCCTGACCGGCGACGACCTGGTGCTGCCGTTCTACGACTCCGCGATCACCGAGCGCACCCCGCAGGCGGTGCGCCTGGTCGAGGCGATCCGCCGGGCCGACGGGCTGGTCATCGTCTCGCCCGGCTACCACGGCGCGTTGTCCGGGCTGATCAAGAACGCCCTGGACTACGTGGAGGACCTGCGGCCCGACGAGCGCCCCTACCTGGACGGCCGCGCGGTCGGGCTCGCCGCGGTCGCCTACGGCTGGCAGGCCGCGGTGACCACCCTCGACCAGCTGCGCACCATCACCCACGCCCTGCGCGGGTGGCCGACGCCACTCGGCGGGTCGATCAACTCCGCCGAGGTCAAGTTCGACGAGGTCGGCGGCGCTTCCGAGGAGAAGGCCGTGCGGACGCTGCAGCTGATCGGGCGGCAGGTCGTGGACTTCGCCCGCCGCCGCTAGAGGATTCGTCCTCCCGGCCACGGGGTATCCACCCGCTGACACCTGCCGTCGGCGGAGGGGAACACGTGGAACCGGTCTACACAGCGGTCGCGACCGCCCGCGGTGACGGTCGGAACGGGGAGGTCACCTCCTCCGACGGCGTCATCGACGAACGCCTGGCCGTGCCGAAGGAGATGGGCGGGCCGGGCGGCGAGATGACCAACCCGGAGCAGCTGTTCGCCGCGGGCTACGCCGCCTGCTTCCACAGCGCCCTGCAGCTCGTGGCGCGCAAGGCCGACGTGGGGGTGGACTCCTCCGCCGTCACCGCCGAGGTCGGCATCGGCCGCAACGGCGACGGCCTGGAACTGGCCGTCAAGCTCGTGGCCCACCTGCCCGGCCTGGAGCAGGACAAGGCGGGCGAACTTGCGGCGCAGGCCCACCAGGTGTGTCCTTATTCTCGCGCCACCAGGGGAAACATCCAGGTCGAGATCACCGCGACGACCTGACCAAGAGTTGTCGACAAGGAGGATTTTTTCGATGGCGAACGCACCCATCCAGAGCCCGCTCAGCCCGGCTGACAAGGAAATCACCGGTAACGCGCTGCAGGCAGCGCTGGTCGACCTGGTCGACCTGTCGCTGATCGCCAAGCAGGCGCACTGGAACGTCGTCGGGTCGAACTTCCGCAGCGTCCACCTCCAGCTCGACGAGCTGGTGAGCACCGCGCGGAACTACGTCGACGAGGTCGCGGAGCGGGCCAACGCGATCGGCATCTCGCCGAACGGCAAGGCCAAGACGGTCGTGGAGAGCTCCGGCCTGCCCGACTACCCGGACAACTGGCAGAGCGTCGAGTCCACGATCGAGAACATCGTGGCGATCCTCGCCGACCTGATCCAGCGCATGCGCAAGCGCATCGACGAGACGGACAAGAGCGACCTGGTCACCCAGGACCTGTTCATCGAGATCACGCACGAGCTGGAGAAGGCCCACTGGATGTGGCAGGCGCAGACCGCCTGACCCGAATTCACGAACGGGCCCCGGAATGCGCTCCGGGGCCCGTTTTCCGGGCTAGATTCGGCTCATGGTGCTGCACGCGGGCAAACAGGGAGCCGACGACCGGCCGGGCGGGAGCAACCCGCTGCACGCGGTGACGAATCCGGCGCTGGCGGCGACCTACACGCCGCCCCGCAGCCGGCTGAACGAGGAGACCCTGCCCGCCGACACCGCGCTGCAGGTGGTGCGGGACGAGCTGATGCTCGACGGGAACGCGCGGCTCAACCTGGCGACGTTCGTCACCACGTGGATGGAGCCGCAGGCGCGCGAGCTGATCGCCGACTGCGCCGACAAGAACATGATCGACAAGGACGAGTACCCGCAGACCGCGGAGCTCGAGCGCCGCTGCGTGAGCATCCTGGCCGACCTGTGGCACGCGCCGGACCCGGAGGCCGTCATGGGCTGCTCCACGACCGGCTCGTCCGAGGCGTGCATGCTCGCCGGGATGGCGCTCAAGCGGCGCTGGAGCAAGCTGGGCCGGACCGGCAGGCCGAACCTGGTGATGGGCGCGAACGTCCAGGTCTGCTGGGAGAAGTTCTGCGAGTACTGGGAGGTCGAGCCGCGGCTGGTGCCGATGGAGGGCGACCGCTTCCACCTCACCGCCGAGGAGGCCGTCGCGCGCTGCGACGAGAACACGATCGGCGTGGTCGCGATCCTCGGCTCCACCTTCGACGGCAGCTACGAGCCGGTCGCGGAGATCGCCGCCGCGCTGGACCGGGTGCAGTCCGAGCGCGGCTGGGACATCCCGGTGCACGTAGACGGCGCGTCCGGGGCGATGATCGCGCCGTTCCTCGACGCGGACCTGGAGTGGGACTTCCGCCTGCCCCGGGTCGCCTCGATCAACACCTCCGGGCACAAGTACGGACTGGTCTACCCCGGCGTCGGCTGGGTGTTGTGGCGGGACCGCGACGCGCTGCCGTCCGAGCTGGTGTTCAACGTCAACTACCTGGGCGGCGACATGCCGACGTTCGCGCTCAACTTCTCCCGGCCGGGCGCCCAGGTGGCGGCGCAGTACTACAACTTCGTCCGCCTCGGCCGCGAGGGCTTCCGGGTCGTGCAGCAGGCCTGCCGGGACGTGGCGACCCGGCTGGCCGACCGGATCGCCGGGCTCGGGCCGTTCGAGCTGCTCACCCGCGGCGACCAGTTGCCGGTGTTCGCGTTCACCACCCGTGACGACGTGACCGGCTTCGACGTGTTCGACGTGTCGCGGCGGCTCCGGGAACGCGGCTGGCTCGTGCCCGCCTACACGTTCCCGGAGAACCGCACCGACCTCGCCGTGCTGCGGATCGTCTGCCGCAACGGCTTCACGCACGACCTGGCCGACCTGCTGGTCGAGGACCTGCAGCGGGTCCTGCCCGAACTCGCCGAGCAGGACCGGCCCCAGCACAAGCCCGCCACCAGCACGGCCTTCCACCACTAGGCCAGGCCGACCGCCTTCATCGCGAAGTGCACCTCGGCCGCGGTCTGCTTGATCGTTTCGGCGATCACCAGCGAACCGTGGCCTGCGTCGTAGCGGTAGAACTCGTACGGCAGGTCCCGCTTGGCCAGCCGCTCCAGGTAGTTCTCGATCTGCCGGATCGGGCAGCGCGGGTCGTTGTCGCCGGCCAGCACCAGCAGCGGCGCCTTCACCGCGTCCACGTACGTGAGCGGCGAGCACTCCTGGTACACGGCGGGCACGTCCTCCGGCGACCCGCCGAACAGCGCCCGGTCGAACTGGCGCAGCTGCTCCATCTCGTCCTCGTAGGCGGCGACGTAGTCGGCCACCGGCACGCTCGCCACCCCGGCCGCCCACCGGTCCGGCTGGGTGCCCACGGCGAGCAGGGCCAGGTAGCCGCCCCAGGAGGCGCCGGAGACGACCATCCGCGCCGGGTCGCTCAGGCCGCTGGAGACGGCCCAGTCGTACACCGCGGCGACGTCCTCCAGTTCGGTCAGGCCGGGGCGGCCCTCGATCGCGTCGCGCCAGGCCGAGCCGTAGCCGGTCGAGCCGCGGTAGTTGACCTCGACGACGGCGAACCCGGCGTCCAGCCACACCGCGCGGTAGGCGGAGAAGCGGTCCTCGTCGGCCGCGTGCGGGCCGCCGTGCAGGGTGAACACCGTGGGCAGCGGCCCGTCCGGCGCGTTCAGCGGGCGGGCGACCAGCGCGTGGATGCGGCCGCCCGCGCCCTCGACGAACGCGTCGGTGACCGGCGCCGAACCGGGCGCGGGGTCGCCGGGCGGGGTGAGCAGCACGGTGTCGGCGCCGTCGGTCGCGCGGGCGCGGATGACGGCCGGCTCGGCCGCGCTGGACCAGGAGTACTCGATCGTGCCGTCCGGGCGGACCCCGGCGCCGCCGATGCGCCCGGGAGGCGTGTCCACAGCGGACAGTTCGCCGGTGGTCAGGTCGTAGCGGTACAGGCTGCTGCGTGCCTCGTGGAAGTGCACGACGAGCAGCGCGTCGGCCTTCGGGTACCAGGTGGCGACGACCTCGCCGGGCAGGCCGAGGTCCAGCTCGCGCTCGGTGTCCGCGGCGACGTCCCAGATCAGCAGCTCCTCGCGGCCGCGGCGCTCGTGCAGGACGAGCAGCCGCTGGTCGCCGGCGACGGGCGAGAACTCCAGCGGCGTGAGGCCCTTGCCCTCGCCGTCCCACTTGTCGGCGACGGTGTTGAAGCCCGTGGTGTCCAGGACGCGGACCGCGGGGTGGCGGGAGTCGCCGTGCTCGGCGTGCGAGATCGCGAGCAGCGTCTCGTCGCGGGACAGCGCGGCGATGCCGGCGTCCTGCTCATGGGAGTAGAAGCGGGTGGTCTGCCCGTCGCGGGTGGTGAACAGCTCGCTGCCGTCGTCGGTGGAGACGCCGCTGGCGACGATGCGGTGGCCGATCTCCAGCCCGGCCGGGTAGCCGGCGTGCACGTCGGGCAGGGCGGGCTCGGCGGGGCCGCCGTCGAAGGGCTGGCGCATCCAGGTGCCGAACTCGTCGCCGTCGGTGTCGTTGAACCACCAGATGGCGCTGCCGTCGGGCGAGGTGGTGGCGTGCAGGGTGCCGTTGGGGCGGTCGGTGACCTGGCGGTGCTCGCCGGTGGCGCGGTCCCAGGAGTAGACCTCCCAGACGCCGCTGGCGTTGGAGACGTAGATGTTGCGGTGCGGCGCGTCGAGGGACCAGTCCGGCACCGACACGCGCGGGGCGTGGAACCGCGCGCGCCAGCGGGCCTCGCCCTCGGGGTCGTCGAAGAGGCGGTCGGGGATGTTCGCGGGCGGGTGCTGAGTGGTCACCCCTCGATCCTGCCAGCTCCTGCCCGTACCGTGTGCGTGTGCTGGAGGGATACGCGGCCGGGTTCGAGCAGGACGCGCTGTCGGTCATGGCGTCACGCACCGCAGCCGACCGTGCCGAATACGTGTTGCGACTGCTGCGGCCGGGCATGCGGGTGCTCGACGTGGGGTGCGGACCCGGCACGATCACCGCGGGCTTTGCGACGATCGCCGGACGGGGCAACGTGCTGGGCGTGGACCGCGAGCCGGGCCAGTTCCCGGAATCGTCCAAAGTGGAGTTCGTGGCCGGGGACGTGTACGCGTTGCCGGTGGCGGACGAGAGCGTGGACGTGGTGTTCGCGCACGCGTTGTTCGAGCACCTGGCCCGTCCCGTGGACGCGCTGGCGGAGATCCGCCGGGTCCTGCGCCCCGGCGGGACGGTCGCGCTGTCCACTTCGGACTGGTCGCGCGCCCGCCTGCGCCCCGGCACCGCGAACGTGGCCGCGGCCTTACGCGGTCACTACCTGTTGCGCCGCCGCGCGGGCGGCGACCCGTTCGCCGGCAAGCACGTCGCGTCGTGGGTGGCTTCCGCCGGTTTCCGCGACATCCGCACGCACGGCCGTTTCCGTTCGGACATGGGCTACCGGCAGCTGGCGCGTTACGTGGAGGCCCGCCTGGACGCCGCCCTGAGCGCCTCCCCGCTGGAGCGGGACCAACTTGCCTCCGCCGCACGCTCAGCCTGGGCCTGGTCCCACGGCGGCGACGGCGAATTCGCGCAGTACTGGGTTGAGCTTTTGGCGGTCAAGTAGCCGCTACGCGGGTTCGTGGAGGGCGCCGGCTTCGCTCCGCTACGCCCCGGCACCCCCACCTGCCCCGATCTCGATTGTTCGATTGGCGGGGCGTCGCGTCAAGGCGGGAAAGCGTGCCTTGACCCGACACCCCACCAACCGAAGAAGGCTGGGGATCGGGTCCGGAGGGGGTGTGGTTGGTGGAGTGGGCCCAGCCACGCACACGGCCGCCGGTTCTCGACGCCCGGAAGGCGACTTTGAAGGTTCCCGCGGCTTCCGGCGCGGATGTCGCCCCGCGACACGCGCCACGCGCGGCACCCGATCTCCCCGCGCTTCGCCGCGGGGGGTCCAGGGGGCTTGCCCCCTGGCGGGGGTCTGGGGGTTCGACCCCCAGAGAACACAAAGGAAGATCCCCTGTCCGCCTTATTTCGGCGGACAGGGGATCTCCGGATCTTCCGTCGGGGTGGCGGGATTTGAACCCACGACCTCCTCGACCCGAACGAGGCACGCTACCAAGCTGCGCCACACCCCGATGTACTGCTTAGCGGGTCGAAGAAGAGTTTAGCGGATGGCGCGGGGGGATTTGCGGGGGGTGGCCTTCGTTGTGTTCGCCGTGGTCCGGCCGCGTTCTACCAGGGTCAACAGCGTTGCTTCGGGTGGGCAGGCGAAGCGGGCCGGGGCGTAGGGGGAGGTGCCCAGTCCGGCGGAGACGTGGAGCCACATGTGGGCGCCCCAGCGGGAGGCGCCTCGCGCGCGGCTGCGGTCCAGCTCACAGTTGGTGACGAGGGCGCCGATGCCGGGGATGCGGAGCTGGCCGCCGTGGGTGTGGCCGGCCAGGACGAGGTCGTAGCCGTCGGCGGCGAAGGGGTCGAGGATGCGTGGTTCGGGCGAGTGGGTGACGCCGAGGCGGAGGGTGGCGGGTTCGGCGGGGCCGGCGATCTCGCCGTAGCGGTCGCGGCGGAGGTGGGGGTCGTCGAGGCCGGCGGCGAACACCGTCTGCCCGGCGACGGTGAGGGTGTGGCGCACGTGGGTGAGGTCCTGCCAGCCGTGTTCGAGGAAGGCGGCCCGCAGGTCGCGCCACGGGAGTTTCCGGCCGTGGATGCGCTTCTTCTTGCCGCGGGGCATGAGGTAGCGGGCGGGGTTCTTGGGTTTGGGCGCGTAGTAGTCGTTGCTGCCGAACACGAACAGGCCGGGCCGTTCGAGGAGGGGGCCGAGGGCGCGCAGGACGGCAGGCACGGCTTTGGGGTGGGCGAGGTTGTCGCCGGTGTTGACGACCAGGTCGGGTTCGAGCCGGTCGAGCGCGGCGACCCAGCGTTGTTTGGCCTGCTGCCCGGGGAGCATGTGCAGGTCGGAGATGTGCAGGACGCGCATCGGCTGCGCGCCGGGCGCCAGTACGGGCAGCTCGGCGGTGCGGAGCACGTAGTGCCGCCGCTCGATGCCGGAGGCGTACCCGAACGCGGCGGCCCCGAGAGCGACCGTCCCGGCGGCGAGGCGTTTGGCTGTCAGCTTCTGGCTGTCACGGACCGTGCTCACGCAGCCCAGGATACGGGTCGGCGGGGCGCCCCGGGCACCGGCGAGTGCCCGGGGCGGTGCGTCAGCGGACCCGTTCGTAGCGCGGGTCGGACGGCGGTAGCGGCAGGATCGGGTCGTTGGGCCCGAGGATCTTGCTCACCGCGCCGAACCAGGTGCGCGCCGGGGTTTTGCCACCGAACATGTTGCCTTCGCCGCAGGTGTAGACGTTGCCGGGACCGCCGTCGCAGAGGCCGCCGCTGCCGCCTTCCGGCCGGAAGACCATCGCGGCGCCGGCGAGCTGCGGGGTGCCGCCGATGAAGGCCGCGGAGCCGTTGCTCTGGGTGGTTCCGGTCTTGCCGATCATCGGCCGGTTCCAGCCGACCTGGGCGGCCGCCGCCGCGGCGGTGCCGCCGGGCAGGTCGTCCTTGCTCATGCCCTGGGCCAGGCTGTTGGCCGCGGCCTCGTCCATGACCCGCTCGCACGGCTGCTCGCTGATCGGGATGGGCTTGCCGTCGCGGTCCTGCACCTGCGCGATCGGCGTCGGCGGGCACCACACGCCGCCGCTGAGGATGGTCGCCGCGACGTTCGCCATTTCCAGGTTGCTGGTCGCCGACACGCCGAGGGTGAACGAACCCTGGCCGGGCGATTTGTCCGTCGGCCCGAAGAACGCGGTCTGCGTCTTGTTCTCACCGGCGTTCTTCGACTCCGGCTTCACCGCGCCACCACCGAGGTTCCGCGACATCGTCTCGCGCAGGCCGAGCTTGCTCGCCATGTCGGTGATGGGGCCCATGCCGGTGCGTTCCTCGAGGATGACGAACGCGGTGTTGGGCGAGGTCTGCAGCGCCTGCTGCAGCGTCATCGTGCGCGTGCCGCCCTCGTAGTCGGTGGCGTTGCCCAGGCAGTACGCATAAGTCCCTTGCGCCACGAGCGGGCACCGCCCCCTGGCGCCACCGGTGAACACATTGGACACGTAGAAGTTCGGCACCTCGATGGTGTCGTAGATGCCCATCACGCGGTTCTGGATGGCCGCCGCCGAGGTGAAGATCTTGTAGCTCGACCCGGCGCCGCCGGTGTTGTAGACGCCCGACGGCAGCGCGTACGTCGTCTGGCCCGCGCTGGCGTCCGTGCCGTAGTCGCGGTTCGCGGCCAGTGCGACCACCTCGTGCCGGTTCTTGCCCGGCCGCACCAGGGACAGCACGTTCGCCACGTTCTTCTGCGTCTTGCTGACCTGCGTTTGCGCGGACATCTTCGCCTCGTGGTTGGCGCGCTGGTCCATCGTCGTGCGGATGGTGTAGCCGCCGGTGTAGAGGTCGTCCTTGTCCATGCCGTGCGACAGCAGGTAGTCCTCGACGTATTGGCAGAAGAACCCGTTCTCCGGCCCGGCGCCGACGCAGTTGGACGCGGGCTTGGACGGGCCGCCCGGCACGACGCCCAGCGGCTCGGTCTTCATCCGCTCGGCGTCCGCCTTGGACAGCTTCAGGTTGTCCACCATGCGGTCCAGCACCAGGTTGCGGCGCTCGGTGGCGCGGTCCGGGTGGCTCCACGGGTCGTAGAACGGCGGGTTGTTGACCATGCCGGCGAGCAGCGCGGCCTGGGTGACCGACAGCTTGTCCGCGGTGGTGTTGAAGTACGCCTGCGCGGCCGCCCCGACGCCGTAGATCTTGCGCGAGAACTCGACGACGTTGAGGTAGCTGGTGAGGATCTGGTCCTTGCTCATCTGGTTCTCGAGCTGGATCGCGATCCGCGCTTCCTTCAGCTTGCGGGCGATCGACTGCTCCTGGGCCTTCTGCTGGCCGACCGGGTCGTCCCGGTAGATCACGTTGATGAGGTAGTTCTTCACGTACTGCTGGGTGAGCGTCGACGCGCCCTGGGTGTCGCCGCCCGCGCTGTTGCTCAGCGCGGCGCGCAGCGTGCCCTTCCAGTCCACGCCGTGGTGCTCGTAGAACCGCCGGTCCTCGGTGGATACCAGGGCCCACTTCATGGCCTCGTTGATCTCGTCACTGGCCGTCGGGATGCGGTACTGGTCGTACAGCGTGGCGATCTGGTTGCCCGCCGAATCGGTGATCGTGGTGACCAGCGGCGGCGGGACGTTCGCGAGTTCGGCGGACATGCTGTCGACCGTTTCGCTCGCCCTGTTGGAGGCCACCCCCGCGGCGCCGACCACGGGGAACAGCACCCCGGCGACGAGGATTCCCGCGAGCAGGCACAGGCCGAGCAGTTTGAACAGACCATCCGTCTTGCGCACATTGCCAGAGTAGTGGGAACCGGCGTCACCCCGCCGCGCCGCGTCGCCTGAATACCACGGGAACGCCGGGCTCGCGACGTATTCCGGTAACGAATTTCCATCGGGCTCTTGGCGGCGGGAACCGTCGGCCTCTACAGTCCGTCAACGTCTCACGTAGTGCGGAGCCGGGGAGGCTCCGGGTGAGCAGGCACATCACGAGGGGAGCTTGGGGGATGGAATCCACACCACAGAGCTGGCGCGTCCGCGCCCTCTGCCGGGACGCGGATCCGGATGAGCTGTTCGTGCGGGGAGCGGACCAGAACCGGGCGAAACTGGTCTGCATGGGGTGCCCGGTGCGCACCGAATGCCTCGCCGAGGCGCTGGACAACCGCATCAGCTTCGGCATCTGGGGAGGGATGACCGAACGGGAACGCCGAGCCCTGCTGCGACGGCGCCCCGAGGTGGAATCCTGGTCGGAGCTGCTGGACTCCGCGCGGAAGGACTTCGTGGAGGCGTCCTAGGACGCCAGCCGTTCGCCGATTTCCCGGAGTCCGCCGATGTCGTGGACGTCGCTGGGGAGCGCGGGCACCTCGACGAGGGGGACTCCGGGATGGGCGCGCGTGAAGCGCGCCAGCAGCCGCTTCTCGCGTTCCGCCAGCGCCACCCGGTCGGCGTGCAGTTGCAGCACCGCGGTGGCCAGCGGGGCGGTCGACTCCAGCTTCTCGGCCGCGGACAGCGCCGCCGTCGCCGAGAGGTCCGCCAGCACCGGGTGGGTCCGGTTCGCGACCAGCCCGGCCAGCGGCATGCTCTCGCCACCCAGCCGCTCGACGAAGTAGCTCGCCTCGCGCAGGGCGTCCGGCTCCGGCGCGGCCACCACCAGGAACGACGTGCCCTCCGAGCGCAGCAGCTCGGCGGTCTTGCGGGCGCGTTCCCGGAACCCGCCGAACATGCTGTCGAAGGCCTGCATGAACGCCGACGCGTCGGCGAGCAGCTGGCCGCCGATGATCGTCGACACGGCCTTCGCGAAGATCGAGAACCCGGTGCTGACCACCTTCCGCAGACCCCAGCCGCCCGCCTTCGCCGGCCCGGTCAGCAGCCGGATCATGCGCCCGTCGAGCGCGCTGGACAGCCGGTTCGGCGCGTCCAGGAAGTCCAGCGCGGACCGGCTCGGCGGGGTGTCCACGACGATCAGGTCCCACTCGTCGGTGGCCGCGAGCTGGCCCAGCTTCTCCATCGCCATGTACTCCTGAGTGCCGGAGAACGACGTGGAAATGGTCTGGTAGAAGGGGTTCGCGAGCAGCGCCTCGGCGCGTTCCGGACCGGCGTGGGTGCGCACCATGTCGTCGAAGGTGCGCCGCATGTCGAGCATCATCGCCCACAGCTCGCCCTTGGGCTCGAAGCCGGCGACCGACACCTGCCGCGGGTGGTTGCCCAGCTCCCGCAGCCCGAGCGCCTGCGCCAGCCGCCGCGCCGGGTCGATCGTGAGCACCACCGTCTGGCGGCCGCGCTCGGCCGCGCGCAACGCCAGCGCCGCGGCGGTGGTGGTCTTGCCCACCCCGCCGGAACCGCAGCACACGACGATCCGCGTCGTCGGGTCGTCGATCAGCGCGTCGACGTCGAGCCGCTCGGTCATCAGCGCACCCCTTGGTCGGTCAGCGACTCCGCGAGGTCGTACAGCGCGGCGAGGTCGATGCCGCCGGACTCCTCCGGCAGCTCCAGCGTCGGCAGGTCCGCCTCGGCGAGCTGCTCCCGCGCCCGCTGCTCGGCGGCGAGCCGGATCGCGTGCTCGACGGTCTCCGCGACCAGCGCGTCCATCGTGGCGTCCGGCAGTTCGAGCCCGGCCGAGGCCAGCCCGCTGCGCACCCGCGAGGCGTCCACCCGCCCGTCCGCGGCAGGCGAGATCGACCGGGCGGGCAGCCGCGGCGGCCGCACCCGGTTGACCAGCACCGCGCCCGGCCGCAGGTCGGCGCCGTCCAGCTCGGCCACCGCCTCCACGGTCTCGCGCACCGGCATCTCCTCCAGGAGGGTCACCAGGTGCACGACCGTCTCCTCGGAGTGCAGCAGCCGCACCACGCCCTCGGCCTGGCCGCGGATCGGGCCCGCCTTCGCCAGGTCGGTCAGCGCCTTGGTGACGTCGAGG
This sequence comes from Amycolatopsis sp. ATCC 39116, assembly GCF_000231075.2. NCBI lineage: Bacteria > Bacillati > Actinomycetota > Actinomycetes > Pseudonocardiales > Pseudonocardiaceae > Amycolatopsis > Amycolatopsis sp. ATCC 39116. The sequence goes on from NZ_AFWY03000027.1 coordinate 50,175, forward strand.
AACTTGACCACGCGACCGGTCGGCGGCGCGTCGACCACGACCGCGTCGTAGACGTGCCTGCCGTCCGGGCCGGTCCGCCCGACGCACTCCTTGATCTTGCCGGTGAGCAGCACGTCCCGCAGGCCCGGCGCGAGCGTGGTGGCGAACTCGATCGCCCCCATCCGGCGCAGCGTCCGGCCCGCGAAGCCCAGGTTGTAGAACATCTCGAAGTACTCGAGCAGCGCCGCTTCCACGTCGATGTGCAGCGCCCGCAGCTCACCGCCGCCGGGCACGGCCGCGATCCGCTGCTCCGCGTACGGCAGCGGCTCGGTGTCGAAGAGCTGGGCGAACCCCTGCCTGCCCTCGACCTCGACCAGCAGCACCCGGCGTCCGTGGCTGGCCAGCGCGATCCCGAGTGCCGCGGCCATGGTCGTCTTGCCGGTGCCGCCCTTGCCGGTGACGAAGTGCAACCGGGCGCGGGCGAGCTCGTCGGTCCATCCGGCCAGGGGTGTGCTCACACGATCCAGCGTAAGCCAGCGATCACGCTGCCGCCGCGAGGAGAGCTTCCCATCACCACTAGATTGGCCCCCATGAGCGCCACGAAGTGGGAGTACGCCACGGTTCCGCTGCTGATCCACGCGACCAAGCAGATCCTCGACCAGTGGGGCGAGGACGGCTGGGAGCTGGTCACCGTGCTGCCGAACCCGAGCGGGGAGCAGCACGTCGCCTACCTCAAGCGGGCCAAGGCATGAGGGAGCTTGCGACCGAATCATCGAGCACCATGCTCGCCGACGTGGTGATACTGCCGCGGCTTGCCGCGTCCGGAGAGGAGGCGGCATGAGCTGGGGCGACCGCCTGGCCGAACTGGGGATCGAGCTGCCGGGCGTCGCCGCGCCGGTGGCCGCCTACGTGCCTGCCGTGCGCAGCGGGTCGATGGTCTACACGTCGGGCCAGCTGCCGTTCGTCGGGGGCGAGCTCGCCGCGACCGGCAAGGTCGGGGCCGAGGTCAGCCCGGAGGAGGCCAAGCGCCACGCTCGGACGGCGGCGCTGAACGCGATCGCGGCGGTGGACGCGCTCGTCGGTCTCGAGTCGATCGTCCGGATCGTGAAGGTCGTCGGGTTCGTCGCGTCCGCGGAGGGCTTCACCGGTCAGCCCGCCGTGATCAACGGCGCGTCGGAGCTCTTCGGCGAGATTTTCGGCGACGCGGGCGCGCACGCCCGCTCGGCGGTGGGTGTGGCCGAGCTGCCGCTGGGGGCACCGGTCGAGGTCGAACTGATTGTCGAGGTGAGCTGATGGACCCGGACATCGAGGCCGCGTGCCACGAGCTGTTGCTGCGGCTGGCCGGGCGCATGCCCGACCGGCTGCTGTGGCGCTACCGGGACTGGCTGGGCGAGGGCGCGATGTCGACCTTGGCTCGAACGTTGCCGCGCACGTTGCTCAAGCACAACATCGATCTCGACCAGCCGGAGTATCGCCTGCTCGTGGCGGGCCTCGTGCCCCACGGCGCGGACTGGCACCAGGTGAGTTCGACCCTGGGGGTGGACGAGGTCGGCGAGAACCGGTACACATTCACCCCGAGTGCACCCGATCAGGTGAACTCGGTTGACTCGGTGTCCGCGCTGGTTCACGCCACCCTGCGGGGTCGGCCGGACGTCGGCGAGGTGCGGCAGAGCTGGCGTCAGCGCACGGGGGAGGAATCCAAGCGCGTGCTGTTGATCACGGCCCTGTCGGGGCTGCCGAGGCTGACCGGGGAGCTGCAGCGGGTCCTGCGGGTGCTGGGGGACGAGGAACCCAGCGTCGAGGTGATGCCGCCGCGGTTCGAGCTGCCGGAGTACCACCAGGCCGCACTGGCGAGCTCCGAGCTCGTCTGCGTCGGTGCGGTGGACACCGGGAACCGGCTCGTCGCCGCGTAACGGCACTCCTGCCGAGCTGGAGGGAGAAAGTCAGATGGTGGACGTCCACGACGGGATCGCGGGCGACGGGTTCGCGGTGCCGTTGCGCCTGCACAACCTGTTGCTGGGTCTGGCAGGACGCCTGGACGACAGCCTGCTGTCGGAGGCGCGCGAGCTGATCGCGCGAGCGCGCCTCGACGAGGCCGCCGAGCTGACCACGGGCGCGCTGATCGCGGGCAGGCTGCCGGTCCGCGAGGCGGAGCGGCACGAGCTGGCACTCGTGCTGGAGCTGACGCGGTCCGACGCGACGCTCGCCGACCAGCTGGTGGTGAACGACCCGGAGGCCGAGACCGGCGTCCTGCACCGGTTCACCGGTGACAACCAGCCCGAGCACGGCATCGCCGACGCGCTCGACCGCACCCTGCAGGTGCTGCCGGACCTGCGGTCGGTGCACGCGGTGTGGCGCAACACCCCGGCCGGCAGCGTGCCGGGCCCGCTGCCGCAGCGCGTGGTGCTCGTCGAGATCGGCCCGGAGGGCAACCCGCCTGCCGCCGCGTACCGCATCGACGCCGCTCTGCGGCGCGCCGGGATCCGGTCGGTCGTCGAAGTCACCGGGCCGTCCACCGAGCGCTCCCGCTACCACGAGCAGGCGCTCACCGCGGCCACCGCGGTGTGGCTCTCCGGCGGGGCCGTCCCGTCGTCCGCTCCCACGGCGCCGGCGCAGCGCCAGGGCTCCGGCCGTCACGTGGCGCACGCCACGGTCGCGGCCGGGGACGAGCCCGAGGAGCCCGAACCTCCGGCCGCGGAGGAGACCACCACCACCGAAGCGGCAGCGGAAACCGAGCCCACCGAGGTCGTCGCGTCCCCGAGCGGGCCGGGCCACGTGTTCAAGCCGCGCGAGGAGGGCCCCGAGCCCAGCCGCGTGGAGAACACGATGGACATGACGTCCGAGGAGGTCGCGCAGCTGCGGGCGCAGCTGGCGGCGGAGGACGGCGAGAAGCCCAGAGCCGTGGCCTCGGCGACGATCGGCCCGGGTGAAGTGATCGAAATCCCGGAGCTCGACCTCAACGACCCGCAGCTGTCCGAGCGCGACCGCCAGCTCCTGCGTGAGCTGCACGCCGAGCTCGCCGAGCGGGAGCGCGCCGAGGCCGCCAAGGTGCGGGCGAACGGTTCGAGCCGGTCCGAGGACGACCCGCGCTGGGTCGACGGCTTCTCCGGCTCGTGATTCCCACGTAAGTTGCGTCGTGTGGTGCAACTTGATTTCCGGATCCCGGGGAGCATGAACTTCTCCGTCGCGGAGCCGGCCGAACCGGCCGTGCCCCGCGACGCGGCGACGGTGCTGTTGCTGCGGGACGGCGTGAACGGTCTCGAAGTCTTCCTCCAGCGGCGCGTGGCGGCGATGGCGTTCGCCGCGGGCATGACGGTCTTCCCCGGTGGCGGGGTGGACCAGCGCGACGCCGACGCGACGATCGCCTGGGCCGGTCCGCCCGCCGCGGACTGGGCGGGCTGGTTCAACGGGACCGAGCAGGTCGCGCGTGCCCTGGTGTGCGCGGCGGTGCGGGAGACCTTCGAGGAGTCCGGGGTGCTGCTGGCAGGCACCGCGGACGAGGTCGTCACCGACACCGCCCGGTACGCGGGCGCGCGGGACGAGCTGGTGTCGCGGGAGCTGTCGCTGGCCGACTTCCTGGCTCGCGAGGGGCTCACCCTGCGCTCCGACCTGCTCCGTCCGTGGGCGCACTGGATCACCCCGGTGCAGGAGAAGCGCCGCTACGACACCCGCTTCTTCGCCGCGGTCCTGCCCGCGGGGCAGGACGCCGACGGCAAGACCACCGAGGCGGAGTCGTCCGGCTGGTGGCGGCCTGCCGACGCGCTGGCCGACGCCGAGGCAGGCCGCAGCATGCTGATGCCGCCGACCTGGCACACGCTCACCGAGCTGGCCTGGTTCGGCACCGCCGCGGAGGCGCTGGCCGCGGAGCGGACGGTCGAGGCGATCATCCCGAAGCTGATCCGCGAGGGCGACGTGATCCGGGTGGTCGCGGAATGAGCCACCCCGCCTACGGCGTGCGCCGCGAGGTCTCGCCTTCCGCAGCCGTCGTGCTGGAGAACAACCCGTCCACGATGACGCTGGACGGCACGAACACCTGGATCCTGCGGGCGCCCGGCTCGGCCGAGTGCGTGATCGTGGACCCCGGGTACGAGGACCTCGATCACCTGCCGCTGCTCACCGAGCAGGGCCCGGTCGCGATGATCCTGCTCACCCACCACCATCCCGACCACACCGAGGGCGCGCCGTGGCTGGCCGAGCGGGTGCAGGCGCCGGTGCGGGCCTTCGACGCGGCCCTGTGCCGGGACGCGGACCCGTTCGCCGACGGTGACGTGATCTCCGCGGCGGGCCTGGACATCGAGGTCCTGCACACGCCCGGCCACACCGACGACTCGGTGTGCCTGCGCGTCGGGGACCAGGTCCTGACCGGCGACACCATCCTCGGTCGCGGCACCACGGTGCTCACCGACCTCGGCTCCTACCTGGACTCCCTGCGGCGGCTGGTCGACCTGCCGTCCGGGCTGCTCACGTTGCCCGGCCACGGCCCGGAGATGGCCGACCTGCGGGTGATCGCGCAGGAGTACCTGGACCACCGCGAGCAGCGGCTGGACCAGGTCCGGGCGGCGCTCGACAAGCTGGGCGCGGACGCCACCGCGCGGCAGGTGGTGGAGGTCGTCTACGCCGACATCGACCGGGCGCTCTGGGCGCCGGCCGAGCACAGCGTCAAGGCGCAGCTGGAGTACCTCAGGAGAGGTTGACGCGGCTTGTGTGGCGGTGCGGGTGGCGGAACCTGAGGCGGCCCCTGGCTGTGGGATCGCCTCCTCATGTATGCCGATACACCACGTCGGCGCTGTCCTCGCCAGGAACCTCCCACCCGTCGCCCACTGCCACCCTCAACGGACGCGCTCCGCGTGGCTCTGCCCGTTCAGACCCGCGGCGGTGTCAGCGCACGGCCCACTCCAAGCGGCTCCGCCGCTTCGAAATCCGCTCTAACCGGACTGCGTGAGGTCGGTCCGCGCCGCCAGCTCGGTGACCACTTCGAGCAGGCGGCGCAGGGCCGGCTTGTCCGCGTCCGGCAGCCACAGCACCTGCGTGGAGGCCTGCTCACCGGCCAGCGGCACGAACACCACCCCGGTGCGGCGCAGGCTGTGCGCCGAGCGGGCCAGCCGGGACACCCCCACCCCGGCGGCCACCAGGCCGAGCAGGTTCTGCACGCTGCCGGCCCGCTGGACGACGTTCGGCTCGTAGCCGGCCCGCCGGAAGTCCTCGTCGTACTTGCGGTGCCACGGCGGCCACGAACCGCGCTCGGTGAGCACCCACGGCTCGTCCGCGAGGTCGGCGAGCGTCAGCGACGCGCGATCGGCCAGCGGGTGGCCCTCCGGCAGGACGGCGCACACCTCCTCGACGGCCAGCGTGCGCGCGGCGAGCCCGTCCACCAGCGGCGGACGGCTGAACGCGGCGTCGTATCGGCCGTCGCGCAGCCCGTCGACGAGGGTGGCGACCGAGGTGTCCTCCGTGGTCAGCCGCACGTCCGGATAGCGCTCGCGGAAGGCCCGCACGACCGGCGGCAGCAGGTAGTTCGCGGTGCTCGCGAGGAAGGCCACCGTCAGCTCGCCCACCTCGCCGCGCCCGGCCCTGGCGAGGGTCGTCACGGCCTGTTCGGCGCGGTCGAGCACCGCCTTCGCTTCCGGCAGGAACTGCCGTCCGAGGTCGGTGAGGCGGGTGCCGCGGCTGTCCCGGTCGAGCAGGCGGGCGCCGAGGCTGCGCTCCAGCACGGTGATCTGCTGCGACAGCGACTGCTGCGCGATCCCGAGCCGCCTGGCGGCCGCGGTGAAGCTCAACTCGTCGGCGACCGCGACGAAGTACCGCAGTTGCCGCAGCTCGGGAAGCCTCACAGGGGATGACTGTAGCCGCGGGCGGAAACGCGTGTTGGACGCTCCGGGTGATCTTGGTGAGGCTGGTGGCATGACGAGGACGGAACGGGTTTGGCTGATCACCGGGTGCTCCGCGGGTTTCGGGCGGGAGCTGGTCCGCGCGGCGGTGGCGGCCGGGGACAGGGTGATGGCGACCGCGCGGCGGCCCGAGCAGCTGGCCGACCTCGCCGGCGACCGGGTGCGCACGCACGCGCTCGACGTGACCGACCCGGCGCAGGTGGCGGAGGCCGTGCGGGCGTTGCTGCGCGAGTTCGGCCGCATCGACGTCGTGGTGAACAACGCCGGTCACGGGTCGGTCGGCGCGGTCGAGGAGTTCACGATGGACGAGTTGCGGTCGGTGATGGAGGTCATGTTCTTCGGCGCGGTCGCGGTCACCAAGGCGGTGGTGCCGCACCTGCGTGAGCAGGGCAGCGGCGCGATCGTGCAGATCAGCTCGATGGGCGGGCAGCTGTCGATGCCCGGGTTCGGCGCCTACTGCGCGGCGAAGTTCGCGCTGGAGGGGATGTCCGAGGCGCTGGCCGCGGAGGTCGAGCCGTTCGGGGTCCGGGTGCTGATCGTCGAGCCGGGCGCGTTCCGCACCGAGTTCGGCGGCGCGCGGATGCACCGGTCGCGGGAGATCGAGGCCTACCGCGACCTGCCGACCCGGGCCGCGGTGGACACCATGGACGGCACGCAACCCGGCGACCCGGCGAAGGCCGCGCAGGCGATCGTGCGGGTGCTGGACGCCGAAAAGCCCCCACTGCGACTCGCGCTGGGCGCGGACGCGGTGGAGGCCTTGCGCGGCAAGCACGCCGCGCTGCGCGCCGACCTCGACACGTGGGAGGAGGTCAGCCGCTCGACGGCGCTCTAGGCGTCGTGACTCGTGAGGTCGTGGGACGAGCAGCGGTGCCATCGGGGTGCGGTGTTTCTCGCCGGGCAGCTCGGGCTGGTGGCCCCCACCGTCGGCCGTGTCCTGTGTCGTCATCGGGTGCCGCCGCCGGTTCACCAAACCCGGCTGTCCCTGGACCGACGGCGAAGCCGCACCCTGCTCCGAATTCGCCTACGCCCTGGCAGCCTTACCCCCTGAGCATCCGCAACGTCTCAGGTCACGGCGCTCTAGGCGGCCAGCACGTGCTCGCGCGGTGCCTTGACCGTGCCGCGCAGCAGGTACACCACCGCGGCGATCACCAGCGCCGCCGCGGTCGCCGCGAGGAACGCCGCCGACGGGCCGGCGTGCTCGACCAGGTAGCCGCTGATCGACTGCCCGAACGCGAGCCCCAGCGTCACCGCGGTCAGCACCCAGCCGAACGCCTCGGCCGCGGTGCCCTTCGGGGCGACCAGTTCGATCGCGGCCGAGTGCGTCGCCGACTGCGGGGTGATCAGGGCGCCCGCGGCGAGCATCGCGATCGCGAGGCCCCACAGCGTCGACGGCCAGGCCAGCAGCGCCACGAGCACGCCGAACCCGGCCAGCAGCACCGGCAGCCGCAACGGCATCTCCCGCGGCCACGGCCGCAGGCTGTAGGCCACACCGAAGGCGACCGAGCTGACCGACCACACCGACAGCAGCACGCCGCCGAGCGCAGGCGACCCGGCCTCGGTGGCCGCGGCGGGCACGGCGACCTCGACGAACCCGATCACCACGCCGAACCCGAGCGCGGCCAGCGCGAGTGTCCGCATGCCGGGGCTGCTCAGCGCGCCCAGCAGCGAGTGGTGCGTCCGTCCGGCCGGTCCCCACGCCCGCACGGCCGGGCTCAGCGCGAACAACACCGCGCCGGCCACCATGCACGCGCCGCCCGCGACCATCCCGGTGCCCGGCCACGGCGCGGCGACCAGCAGGCCGGCCAGGCCGGGCCCGAGGATGAAGAACACCTCCATGCTGATCGCCTCGTAGGCGTACGCCGCATTGCGTGCGGCCTCACTGGGCACGAGGCGTCCCCACAGCGCCCGCGACGCCGAGCCGACCATCGGCTCGGTGATCCCGATCCCGAACGCGAGCGCGACCAGCACCAGGGTCGCCGCGTGCGCCTCGATCGCCAGCGCGAGCGTCACCAGGATCACCGCGAACATCGCCGCCGTGGACAGCAGCGGCCGCGTCGGGCCGAAGCGGTCGATCAGCCTGCCCTGCACGACCGACCCCACCGAGACACCGACCAGCGAGCTCGCCGACACCAGCCCGGCGACGGCGAACGAGCCCATCTCCTGCTGCACGTAGAGGAGCGCGGACAGGCCGATCATCGCGATCGGCAGGCGCGCGAGGATGGACGCGACCATCGGACGGGTCGCGCCCGGCGTGGTCAGGGCGGCGCGGTAGTCGGCGAGGGAAGTCTGGGACACGCGTACCAGTATGCCTCATATTGGTACGGGGGTACCAGTTACTTACCGCTCAGGTCTCGGTTCGGTAACGGGCGCGAACTTTTTGCCGGACCCACGCAACGAACCCGCAACGGGCGCGTCTATGGGGGTGAACGGCCTTGAACCTCGGGGTATGGGCCGTGGCAAGGTTGACAAGTAGATAAAGCTCCCTCCGGCAAAGGGTCGGGGCCGGAACCGGAGGGCGGGGAGCGCGGTCTGTCGGGGGATGGCCCGCGCGAAATGCAAAAGAACCGGTGCGCCACGTCGGGGGTGGCGCCCGGTTCTTTTGTTTTTGCCGGTGTCAGCGAGCGCGGCGGGCCAGGCGCTCCGGGTCCAGGATCAGCACCGACTTGCCTTCCAGCCGCAGCCAGCCGCGGTGCGCGAAGTCGGCCAGCGCCTTGTTCACGGTCTCCCGCGAGGCGCCGACGTACTGGGCGATCTCCTCCTGCGTCAGGTCGTGCGTGACCCGCAGGATGCCGGCCTCCTGACTGCCGAAGCGCTGTGCGAGCTGCAGCAGCGCCCGCGCCACGCGGCCGGGGACGTCGGTGAAGATCAGCTCCGCGACCATGTTGTTCGTCCGGCGCAGCCTGCGGGCGATGACCCGCAGCAGCTGCTCGGCGATCTCCGGCCGGTTCGCGATCCACTTCCGCAGCGACGGCCGGTCCATCGACACCGCCCGCACCTCGGTGACCGTCGTCGCGGTCGAGGTGCGCGGGCCCGGGTCGAAGATCGACAGCTCGCCGAACATGTCCGAGGGGCCCGCGATCCACAGCAGGTTCTCCCGGCCGTCCGCCGACTTGCGGCCGATCTTCACCTTGCCGGACAGGATGATGTACAGCTTGTCGCCGGGCTCACCCTCGGAGAAGATCACATGACCCCGCGGGAACTCCACGGTCTCCAGGGTCTGGGCGAGCGCCTCAGCCGCGGCCGGCTCCACCCCCTGGAAGATGCCCGCCCGGGCCAGGGTCTCGTCCACCTCGTGCCTCCTCGTCGGTGGCGACCGTGTTCCCGCGAACCGGGGCGTGTCGCCGATCACTTGCGTGCAGTCTAGGCCGTTCGGACGAGATCGCCTCAGGGCACGCCGAGGACAGACCGATCACCGCCCGGCCGGGCGAGGGCGATCTCGCTCCGAACGGACAGAGTAATCCTCGCTGAATCGGTCGAGGTCAGTGGGCCTCAGCCACGGCTCTTGCGCGGGCGCATCTTGGCCGCGCGACCACCGAGACGGCGCAGCCGGAACAGCTCCAGCGCGCGGCCGATGCCGTGCCCGTACAGCGCCCTGACCTCGTTCGGCCGGGCCTGCTCCAGGAACTCCTCGACCTCTTCCTCCTGGACCGCGACGTGGCGCAGCCGGTTCTCCACTCGTTCCATCGCCAGGGCGAAGAACATCATCACGAGTGGCACCGCTACTACGAACCAGACAGTCATCGGTTCTGATCCTCGCTCATCACGGCTTCAGGGGTGGTGTCAGGGGTCCGGCGTGTCGGCTTCCGTAGGCTAGCGGTGTGCCGAATGCGTCTCATGTCAGCCCTCGGAAGGGCACCGAGAGCCGCCTCGCACTCGTGAGACGCGCGCGCCGCATGCTTCGTTGCCTGACCGATGCGTATCCCGACGCACACTGTGAGCTGGACTTCACCACGCCGCTGGAGTTGCTGATCGCGGTCGTGCTGTCGGCGCAGACCACGGACGTGCGGGTCAACGAGGTGACCCCCGCCCTGTTCGCGCGCTACCGCACCGCCGCCGACTACGCGGGCGCGGACCGCACCGAGCTCGAGGAGCTGATCCGGCCCACCGGCTTCTTCCGCGCGAAGGCGAACTCCCTGATGGGCCTCGGCGCCGCGCTGGTCGAGCGGTTCGACGGCGAGGTGCCGGGCAAGCTGGAGGACCTGGTCACGCTGCCCGGTGTCGGCCGCAAGACCGCGAACGTCGTGCTCGGCAACGCCTTCGACGTGCCGGGGATCACGGTGGACACCCACTTCGGCCGCCTGGTGCGCCGCTGGGGCTGGACCGCGGAGGAGGACCCGGTCAAGGTCGAGCACGCGATCGGCGAGCTGATCCCCCGCAAGGAGTGGACGATGCTCTCGCACCGGGTGATCTTCCACGGCCGCCGCGTCTGCCACGCCCGCAAACCGGCCTGCGGCGCGTGCCCGCTGGCCCGTGACTGCCCCTCCTACGGCGCGGGCCCGACCGGGTTCGAGGAGGCCGCGAAGCTGGTCAAGGGCCCGGAGCGGGACCACCTGCTCGCGATGGTGACCAAGCGGTGACGACGGCGACCAGGTGGGCGCTCGTCGCCGGGGTGCTGGTGCTCGCGGTGATCGTCGCGGTGCTGCCGCAGGTCCGCTCGGACAGCCCGGCCGCCGGCCCGGACCTGACCGCGGCCAGGGCCGCCGCCGCGCTGGCGCCGTGCCCGTCCGGCACCGGCGAGGTCGCCCAGCTCGCCGGCGTCCGTGCCGAATGCCTCGGCGACGGGACCACCGTCGACCTGGGCAGCGCGCTCGCCGGGCAGGTGACGCTGGTCAACGTGTGGGCCACCTGGTGCGAGCCGTGCCGGACCGAGCTGCCCGTGCTCCAGCGGTACGCGAGCGAGCCGGGCGCAGTTCGGGTCCTCACCGTGCAGGTGCAGAGCAAGCCGGACGACGGCCTCGAACTGCTCGCCGAGCTGGGTGTGCGGCTGCCGACCGTGTTCGACGGCGACGGCGGGAGCGGCCCGGTGCGCAGCGCCCTCAAGGTGCCGCCCGCGCTGCCCGCGTCCTACCTGGTCGCCGCGGACGGGCAGGTCCGCCTCATCGAAAGCCCACGCACCTTCACCGATCCTGAGCAGGTGCGCGAGGTCGTGCGGAGGCTGTCGTGAAGGGACCGCTCGTCGAACCGGCGTCGGTGCCGGACTGGTTGCGCCCGCTGGTCGAGATCAGCGGGAAGCTCGACTCGACCGCGTTCACCCGCTTCACCCCGCCCGAGGACGAGTTGACGCGCGCCGCGTCGGTGCTGATCCTGTTCGGCCACGGCGAGCGAGGGCCGGACGTGCTGCTGCTGCGCCGCGCGGACACGCTCGGTTCGCACGCGGGCCAGGTGGCCTTCCCGGGCGGCGGCGCCGACCCGGAGGACGCCGACGTTGTCGCCACCGCCCTGCGCGAGGCCGAGGAGGAGACCGGGGTGGACCCGTCCGGTGTGCGGCCGGTCGCGATCCTGCCGGAGCTGTTCATCCCGGTGTCCAAGTTCGCCGTGACGCCGGTGCTCGCCCACTGGCACGCGCCGTCGCCGGTGCACGCCGTCGACCCGGCGGAGACGGCGGCGGTGGCCAGGGTGCCGGTGGCCGACCTGGCCGATCCGGCCAACCGGTTCCAGGTGCGCCGGCCAGGGACCGCCTACAAGGGCCCGGCCTTCACCGTGAACGGGCTGTTCGTGTGGGGGTTCACCGCGGGGCTGCTGACCGTCCTGCTCGAACTGGGCGGCTGGGCACGTGAGTGGGATCGCGGCGACGTCCGGGATCTTGACGTAGCGTTGCGCGATCATCTGCTCGCGACCGACTGAGGAGACGCGGTGAACTGGGTCGACGTCCTGGTCATTCTGCTGGCGCTGGTGGCGGCCGTCTCCGGCGCGCGCCAGGGCGTGGTGATCGCGTTGCCCGCGCTGGTCGGCGTGATCGGCGGGGCGATCCTGGGCATCCGGATCGCGCCGTGGGTCGTCGAGCTGTTCGAGAACCCGGCTGCCAAGGTCGCCTTCGCGGTCGCGACGGTGGTGTTCCTGGTCGCGCTCGGCGAGACGCTCGGCGTGTGGCTGGGGCGGCGGTTCAAGTACGCGGTCAAGCGGCGGTTCAACACCGACAAGCTGACCGGCATCGACCAGACGCTGGGCGCGATCGTGCAGGCCGTCGTGGTGTTCGTGGTGGCGTGGCTGATCGCGGTGCCGCTGACCGGTGTCGCCGCGCTGCCCGGGCTGGCGCGGGCGATCAACAACTCGACGGTGCTCGGCACGGTCGACAAGGCGATGCCGCCCGCCGCCGAGGGCCTGCCCAGCGAGCTGCGGAAACTGCTCGACGTCTCCGGGTTCCCGTCCATTGTGGACCCGTTTCAGAAGACGCAGATCAACGACACCGCGCCGCCGGACACGACGCTCCAGGACAGCGCCGTGGTGCAGCAGTTGCGTGGCAGCGTGCTGAAGATCCGCGGCACCGCCGAGTCGTGCTCGCGCACGCTGGAGGGCAGCGGGTTCGTGATCGCGCCGCAGCGGGTGATGACGAACGCGCACGTGGTGGCGGGCACGGAGACGACGGCGGTGGAGACGTCGGCCGGGCGGCTGCCCGCGCGGGTCGTGTACTTCGACCCCGAGGTGGACGTCGCGGTGCTCGCCGTGCCCCGCCTGGACGCGACGCCGCTGAGCCTGGCGCCGGAGCCGGCGAAGGCGGGCGACAGCGCGATCGTCCTCGGGTACCCGCTGGACGGCCCGTACCGCGCGACGCCGGCCCGCATCCGCAACGAGATCACCTTGCAGGGCCCGGACATCTACGACTCCCGCACCGTGCGCCGCGACGTGTACACCGTGCGGGCGCAGGTGCGCAGCGGCAACTCGGGCGGCCCGCTGGTCGACCCGCAGGGCCAGGTCGTCGGGGTGGTGTTCGGGGCGTCCGTCGAGGACGCAGACACCGGCTTCACCCTGACCGGCAACCAGGTGCGCCCGGTGATCGAATCCGCGCCGTCACTGAGCGCCCGGGTCTCCACCGGGGCTTGTGCCGCCTGACCCACGCGCGAGTTTCGCGCTCTGGGCCGCGAGTTCCGCGCTCGGGCGCGCGGATTTCGCGTTCCCGGGCGCGAGTTCCGCGCGGCCGCGGGAGTGCCGCGCTGCCGGCCGCCAGTTCTGCGATTGGTCCGGCGAGTTCACGCTGCCGGACGTAGGTCCCGCGCTCAGCCGCGCGAGTCCCGCGCTGCTGGACGCCGCTCCCGCGCCTGGCCCCGCGACGCCCGCGCTCCCGGCCGTTGGTTCCGCGCTCGGCCGTGCGGGTCGTGCGCTCCGGCCGCGAGTCCCGCTAGCCGCACGAGTCCCGGCGTCAGGCCTTCGCCAGGAAGTCCAGCAGCGCCTTCGTCGTCTCGTCGGGCGCTTCCAGCTGCGGGAAGTGACCCACGTCCGCCAGTTCCTCCAGCACCGAGTGCGGGCCCCGCCACGGAGCCGACGCCCGGGCGGTCTCCGGCAGCACGCACGGGTCCGCCGCGCCGTGGATCTGCAGCACCGGCGCCGCCACCCGGGCGCCGACCGCGTCGGCGAACCGGCGTCCTTCGCCGCGGAACTGGGCCCGGAACGCCCACCGGTAGTACTCCAGCGCGCTGTGCGCCACACCCGGGATCCGCACCGCTTCGCGGAACAGCGCGGCGCTGGTGTCGAAGTCGCGCGTCGCCGTCCACCGTGGACCGGACCAGGCGCGCAGCAGGCCCTCCAGGTTGGCGCCGTCGTCCTCGGTGAGCCACCGCTCGGGCGCCATCGGCACCTGGAAGCGGAACAGGTGCGCCAGCGCCCGCGTCTGGTTGGACCCCTTGCGCCGGAACGCGGTGCGGGCGATCGCGCTGCGCAGAGCCATCGGGTGCGCGCCGCCCAGCACCGTCACCGACGCCACGACCCGCGGGTGCAGCGCGGCCGCCGTCCAGGCCAGCAGCCCGCCCCACGCGTGCCCGACCAGGTGCGCCTGCCGTTCGCCGAGCGCGCGGACCAGGCCGGCGACGTCACCGGCGAGCGTCCACGCGTCGTAGCCCCGTGGGGGTTTGTCCGAATCGCCGTAGCCGCGCAGGTCGGCCGCCACCGCGTGGTAACCAGCGTCGGCGAGGGCGGTGAGCTGGTGCCGCCAGGTCCACCAGAACTGCCCGAAGCCGTGCAGGAACAACACCAGCGGCCCGTGCCCGGCCTCGGCGACGTGCAGCCGGATGCCGTTCGCGGACACGTCGCGGTGCGCCCACGACCCGTCGATCCGGACGATGGACGGGTCGGGCGGCGTCACGGTCGCGCCTGAGCGGTTCAGCTGTGTTCGGGGACGGCGTCCCGGCGCGGCTTGAGGGCCGCGGCCGTGTCCTTGACGCTGGTGATGGTGCGTTCCGGCGCCCGGATCTTCTTGACCTTGCGGTAGCCGAGGAAGCCGAACAGCCCCGCGACCAGCAGCATCAGCAGGAACACGATGCCGAACGCGGCCCACCGCTTGAGCCACTCGGACAGCAGCTCGCCGAGGAAGAAAAAGAAGAAGAACGAGCTGTAGAGCCCGATCACCCCGGCGACGATGAAGAAGACGCTGCCCTTGGCGCCCTTGCGGACCTCGCCCATCACCTCGGACTTCGCCAGCTCGACCTCGGCCCTGACCAGCGTGGACAGGTGCTGGGTGGCCTGGCTGACGAGGCTGCCGATCGACTGGCCGTCGGAGGCGGACTCGGCCTCCGGGCTCAGCGGGATGTAGGGCACGGCCCCGTGGGCATCCCGACCGTTGCGTTCGTGCTCCTGGCTGCTCACGGGGGTCATCGTGCCAGAAGACCCAGCACGGGGCTCGGTTAGTCCTCCGCTGCGGCGTGTACCTTGTTGCGCCGCAGCAGCACCGCCGCCCCGGTCAGCGAGCACACGGCGGAGGCCAGCAGCACCGCCGTGCGGGCCAGCTCACTCGCCTCGCCCTCCAGCGCGAGGTCCGCGATCAGCAGCGACACCGTGAACCCGACGCCGCCGAGCAGCGACAACGCCGCGATGTCCCGCCAGCCGACCCCGCGCGGCTTCTCCGCGAGCCGCAGCTTCACCGCCGCGAAGCAGGCGCCGAAGATCCCGATCGCCTTGCCGACGACCAGCCCGAGGAACACCGCGAGCGGCACGGGCTCGGTGAAGACGCGGCCGAGCGAGTCGCCGCTGACCGCGATACCGGCCGCGAACAACGCGAACACCGGCACGGCCACGGCCGCCGACCACGGCTGCAGCCGGTGCTCCAGCCGGATCGCCGGCGCGTGCTCCTCGTCCGGGTCCGGCCGGACGCGGGTGAGCAGGCCGAGCGCGACCCCGGCGATCGTGGCGTGCACCCCCGCCGAGTGCACCGCGACCCACACGACGACCGCGAGCGGCACGTAGATCCACCACGCCCGCACCCGCTTGTGCTGCAGAAACGCGTACAGCGCGAGCGCGGCGACCGCGACCAGCGCGGCGACCAGGTTGAAGGACGTGGTGAACAACACGGCGATGAGGATGATCGCGCCCAGGTCGTCGACGACCGCCAGCGACAGCAGGAAGACGCGGGCGCTGCTCGGCAGGTTCGACGCGGTGAGTGCGAGCACACCCAGCGCGAACGCGATGTCGGTCGCGGTCGGGATCGCCCACGCACGCTCCATGCCCTCCGCGCCACCGCCGGCGAGCAGGGCGACCACGGCGGGGACGACCATCCCGCCGACCGCGGCGATGATCGGCAGCACGGCCTTCTTGAGCTGCGACAACTCGCCGACGACCAGTTCGCGCTTGAGTTCCAGCCCGGCGACGAAGAAGAACAGCGCGAGCAGGCCGTCCTTGGCCCAGTCGCCGACCGACAGGTTGAGGTGCAGCAGGTGCGGACCGACGTGGAAGTCGCGCACCACCCGGTAGGACTCGCCGATCGGTGAGTTCGCCCAGATCAGGGCGATCGCGGTGGCGGCGAGCAGGATCATCCCGCCGGTGGTCTCGGTGCGCAGGTAACGCACGAATTCGCTGGCGGGGCGGCGCGGCTGGCCCACGGGACGGCTCCTCCGGGATCGATCGGACCGAGTCTTGCCGACCAGACTTCCCGGCGCACCGTGGACCATCGTACCTTACGGGCCGGTAACATGATGCCCAACAGGAGTCGTAGCATGTCACTCGCCAACGTTGTCTAGACCTTAAAAGGGCGGCGGCAGTGACGACCTCCACCGAGGCGAAGCGCGACACCCGGTTCATCGGGCACCCGATCGGGCTCGCGAACCTGTTCGGCGTCGAGATGTGGGAACGCTTCTCGTACTACGGGATGCTCGGCATCCTGCCGATCTACCTCTACTACTCGGTCGCCGAGGGCGGCCTCGCGATGCCGGAGGCCACCGCCACCAGCATCGTCGGGGCCTACGGCGGTCTGGTGTACCTGTCCACGATCGTGGGCGCCTGGGTCGCCGACCGCCTGCTGGGGTCCGAGCGCACGTTGTTCTACAGCGCCGTGCTGATCATGATCGGGCACATCAGCCTCGCGTTCCTGCCCGGTTTCCTGGGCATCGGCGTCGGCCTGGTGTGCGTCGCGGTCGGCAGCGGCGGGCTCAAGGGCAACGCCACCGCCGTGGTCGGCACGCTCTACGGCGAGAAGGACGAGCGGCGCGACGCCGGCTTCACGATCTTCTACATGGGCGTCAACCTGGGCGGGTTCGTCGGCCCGCTGCTCACCGGGCTGGCGCAGAGCGAGGTCGGCTTCCACCTCGGGTTCGGGCTCGCCGCGATCGGCATGGCGATCGGCCTGACCCAGTACACGATCTTCCGGCGCAACCTGCCCGACACCGCGCGCGAGGTGCCCAACCCGTTGCCCGCGCAGCGGCGGCCCGCGGTCGGCGGGGTGCTGCTGGTGCTGGTCGCCGTCATCGTGGCGGCCGTGCTGACCGGGATCGTCACCGCGGCCAACCTGTCCGACGTGGTCGTGTGGATCGTCGGCATCGCGTCGGTGGTGTACTTCGCGGTGATCCTGACCAGCAGCAAGATCACCGCCATCGAGCGGCGGCGGGTGCTGTCGTTCATCCCGATGTTCATCGCCAGCGCCGCATTCTTCGCGCTGTACCAGCAGCAGTTCACGGTGGTCGCGGTGTACTCGGACCAGCGGCTGGACCGCGACCTGTTCGGCTGGGAGATGCCGGTCAGCTGGGTGCAGTCGATCAACCCGGTGTTCATCCTGCTGCTCGCACCGGTGATCGCCGCGATCTGGGTCAAGCTGGGCTCGCGGCAGCCGTCGACGCCGATCAAGTTCGCGCTCGGCACGTCCGTGATGGGTGTGGCGTTCCTGCTGTTCCTGTTCTTCGCGGGCGGCGCGGCCAACAGCACGCCGCTGCTCGCGCTCGTCGGGATCCTGCTGGTGTTCACCGTCGCGGAGCTGATGCTGTCGCCGGTCGGGCTGTCGCTGTCGACGAAGCTGGCGCCGGACGCGTTCCGCACGCAGATGGTCGCGTTGAACTTCCTGTCGGTCTCGCTGGGCACCGCGCTGTCCGGCTCGCTGGCCGAGTACTACGACACCGACCACGAGACGGCGTACTTCGGCATCGTCGGCGGGGTGGCCGTCCTGATCGGTGTCGTGCTGGCGCTGATCAGCCCGTTCGTGCGGAAGCTGATGTCGGGCGTGCGCTAGCCGGTCGAATCCGTCGGGTGTCGTTCGACGGCTATGTAGCGGGCCTGAACGACGGACCGGGAAAACCCCGGCGGCGACGGCTTCATGCGCCTGCACGGATGGGCGTTCACCCCGGACTTCCAACCGCGCTGATGCGGTCCGAGTGCCGAGCTGATGGACCGGATCGGCGCGGCCGGTGCGGTCATCACCGGGCGGCGGACCGCGGAGGAGGTGGACCACTGGGGTGGCGACCACGGTGCACGGGCGGGCGTGCTGGACGAGGTGCAGATTCACCAGATCCCCGTCCTGTTCGGCGGCGGCCGCAGGCTGTTCGACGTACTGCCCGCGCGGATCGAGCTGAAGATCCTCGAGGTGATCGACACGCCCGAGGCCACCCACATCCGCTACCGCGTTCTGCGCTAGCCGGCGGTGATGCCGAACAGCGTGCCCACGTAGTAGGTGACCAGCATGGTCAGCGCGCCGACGCCGACGTTGCGCGCGACCGCCCGGCCCGGCGCGGCGCTGCCGAGCCGCGCGCTGGTGTACCCGGTCAGCGCGAGGCCCACGACGACGGCGATCGCGCACGTCCACACCCGCCACGACGTGGGCGGCAGCGCGATCGCCAGCAGCGGGATGAGCGCGCCGACGGAGAACGACACGAACGACGCCCACGCGGCCTGCCACGGGTTGGTCAGCTCGTCGGGATCGATGCCGAGCTCGGCCTCCGCGTGCGCGGCGAGCGCGTCCTTCTGCGACAGCTCGCGGGCCACCTGCTCGGCGAGCTCCCGGGACAGGCCCTTGTCCTCGTAGATGTCGGCGAGTTCCCGCTCCTCGGCTTCCGGCATCGTCTTCAGTTCTTGTTTCTCCAGCTTGAGCGCGGCCTGTTCGGTATCGCGCTGCGTGCTCACCGAAACGTATTCCCCGCCCGCCATGGAAAGCGCGCCTGCGACCAGTCCGGCTATTCCGGCCATCAGAATGGCGCCGTGGTCGGTGGTCGCGCCCGCGACGCCGACGACGAGCCCGGCGACGGACACGATCCCGTCGTTGGCCCCGAGAACCCCGGCACGCAGCCAGTTCAGCCTGCTGCCCAGGCTCTCGCGGTGGGGTTCGTGGGCGTGCGCCTCGGCGGCGTCCTTCGTTTCGGTCACGTTGTCATTGAAGCATCCCGGGGCCGATCGTCCCCATTAGCTGAGTCTTACCTAAATCTCCGCGGAACCCTCGCGGTAAATCTTCGCGGCGGAGATCCGGCCGTCGCGGAAACGGTAGAAACCGGCAATCGCGAAGGTGTGCTCGGCGCCGTCGGCGGTCAGCGTCTCGGTGAGCTGCGCCGCGGCCTGGTCACCCGATGCGATGACGTTGTCCAGTGTCAGCGTCGGCAGGAGCCCGCGCAGCGCGCCCTCGAACAGGTCGGCCAGCTCCGCGCTGCCGCGGACGGTCGTGGTGCCGGTGATCCAGGCGGCGTCGTCGGTGAACCCGGCCATCAGGGCGGCGAGGTCGCGGTCGTTGAACGCCTCGACGTGCGCTTCCAGCGCGGAGACGGGATCGGTCACCCCGCGATCCTGGCACGCGGAAAAAAAGTCCGGTCGTCGGTGTCGAGAACGCGTGAACGGCTCCGTCCCCGGTGCGAACGCGGCCAGAATGGGTCGCACCACACCGAGGAGACGATCATGGCGAAGTATCTGCTGCTCAAGCACTACCGGGGCGCTCCGGCGGCGGTCAACGACGTGCCGATGGACCAGTGGGCGCCGGAGGAGATCACGGCGCACGTGCAGTACATGCGGGATTTCGCGGCCCGGTTGGAGGAGACCGGTGAGTTCGTCGACGGTCAGGCGCTGGCGCCGGAGGGCACGTGGGTGCGCTACGACGGGGAGGGGCGTCCGCCGGTGACCGACGGTCCGTTCCCGGAGACCAAGGACCTGATCGCCGGGTGGATGGTGATCGACGTGGACAGCTACGACCGTGCGGTGGAGCTGGCCGGGGAGCTGTCGGCCGCACCGGGGGCGGGTGGGAAGCCGATCCACGAGTGGCTCGAGCTGCGCCCCTTCCTCGCCGAGCCGCCCACGGTCACGGAATGAGCCCTGCGGTGGACGAGGCCCTGCTCCGGGGCCTCACCCCGACTGTGCTCGCGATCCTCGTCCGCCGCGGAGCCGACTTCGCGGCGGCCGAGGACGCGGTGCAGGAGGCGCTGGTCGAGGCGTTGCGCGTGTGGCCCGACGACCCGCCGCGCGATCCGAAGGGCTGGCTCGTCACGGTGGCGTGGCGCAAGTTCCTGGACGCGACCCGCGCGGAAGCGGCGCGGCGCCGTCGTGAGGACCTCGTCGAGGTGGAGCCGGAGCCCGGGCAGGCCGTCGGGGTGGACGACACGCTCCAGCTGTACTTCCTGTGCGCGCACCCGTTGCTGACCCCGTCGTCCGCGGTCGCGCTCACGTTGCGTGCCGTCGGCGGCTTGACGACGCGGCAGATCGCCGCCGCGTACCTGGTGCCGGAGGCGACGATGGCGCAGCGGATCAGCCGCGCCAAGCGGACGGTCGCTGGGGTGCGGTTCGACCAGCCCGGCGACGTCGCCACCGTGCTACGCGTGCTCTACCTGGTGTTCAACGAGGGCTACTCCGGTGACGTCGACCTGGCCGCCGAGGCGATCCGGCTGACCCGCCAGCTCGCGGCGGTGATCGACCACCCCGAGGTGGCCGGGCTGCTCGCCCTGATGCTGCTGCACCACGCCCGGCGCGCGAGCCGGACCGCGCCCGACGGCAGCCTGGTGCCGCTCGCCGAGCAGGACCGCGGCCGGTGGGACACCCGCCTGATCGCGGAGGGCGTGGAGATCCTGCAGGCGGCGCTGGCCCGTGACCGGCTCGGCGAGTTCCAGGCGCAGGCCGCGATCGCCGCCCTGCACGCCGACGCGCCCACCGCCGAGGAGACCGACTGGGTGCAGATCGTCGAGTGGTACGACGAGCTGGTGCGGCTGACGGACAGCCCGGTGGTGCGCCTGAACCGGGCGGTGGCGGTCGGCGAGGCGGACGGCCCCCGCGCGGGCCTGGCGGAACTCGCGGCCCTGGACGAGGGGCTGCCGAGGTACGCCGCGGTGTCGGCGTACCTGCACGAACGCGATGGTGACCTGGCGAGCGCCGCCCGGCTGTACGCGGAGGCCGCCACGAAGGCGACGAACCTCGCCGAACGCGACCACCTGACCCGCCAAGCCGCACGACTGAACACGAGGCTGCGAGGGTGACGCCCCAACGCCTCAACGCCCCGATGCACCGTCGCCCCGACGCGCCAACTCCCCAACGCCCCGGCGCACCCCTGCCCGCGCCGGGACGCTGAGAGCTGCCTGCGCTGGGGGCGCTGGCACGGCCACGCTCGCTGAGGGGCCCGCTCCACAGGCGCGGAGCCCCTTACTGGTGGTGGCCTCCGGCAATCCCGCGCCTTTACCCCCGCCGGGTGCCAGGACTCCGCCCACGTGCCCGGGCGTGCCCGCTCTGCGGGGGCAGCAGCTGCCGCCGGGTGGTGGCCGCCGGCAATCC
Organism: Amycolatopsis sp. ATCC 39116; assembly: GCF_000231075.2. Classification (NCBI taxonomy): domain Bacteria; kingdom Bacillati; phylum Actinomycetota; class Actinomycetes; order Pseudonocardiales; family Pseudonocardiaceae; genus Amycolatopsis; species Amycolatopsis sp. ATCC 39116. Next base: position 71,183 of record NZ_AFWY03000027.1, read on the forward strand.
CGCGCCTCTGCCCCCGCCGGGTGCCAGGACTCCGCCCACGTGCCCGGGCGTGCCCGCTCTGCGGGGGCAGCAGCTGCCACCGGGCGATGGCCTCCGGCGACCCCGCGCCTCTACCCCGCCGGGTGCCAGGGCTCCGGCCGCGTGCCCGCTCCGCGGGGGCAGCAGCTGCCGCCGGGTGGTGGCCTCCGGCGACCCCGAGCCTCTACCCACCCGGGTGCCAGGGCTCCGGCCGCGCTGCCGGGCATGCCCGGCAGCGCGGGTGCGGTAGCCCCCTGCCGGGTGGTGGCCGCCGGCGACCCATTCCCCGCCGGGTGCCAGGACTCCGCCCACCCTCCCGGGCATGCCCGCTCCGCGGGCACAGGCAGCTGCCACCGGCAGCCTCCGGCGACCCCGCGCCGATACCTACCCGGGTGCCAGGACTCGCTCCCAGCCGGGCGCCCGGTCAGCCGATCGCCTCCGGCAAGCGCCGGACGCGGTAGGCCGCCTCGATCGTGTTGCCCGTCGCCGGGTCGCCCAGTTCGACCCGCCATTCGCCGGCGAACTGGTTCACCCCCGGCACCATCGGGATCGTCCCGGAGATCAGCACCACCCCCGGCTCGTACAGCCCGCGCTCGCGCAGCACGTCCAGCCAGTGCTGCGGCGTCAGCAGCTCCGCGAGCGTGCCGTCCTGGATCAGCTGCCCGTCGGCCCAGCCGCGCAGCGTCAGCGAGTCCAGCCGGTCCGCCACGTCGTCCAGCCGCCACGCCTGGCGCCCCAGCACGTCCGGCGCCGCGTTCTTGCTCCACGCCACCCCGTGCACCTCGAGCTCCCGGTCGGTGTGGTCGCACGCGACGGTGAGCAGCACCCCGTCCGCGGTGATCACCAGCGCCCACTCCGCCTCGCCGGACGTGCGGTCGTGCTGGGCGGGCACCTCGTCGGTCTGGGCGGCCAGGTACGGGGCGACCGGGTACAGCGCCGGCGTGACCTTCGGCGCCGGCACGCCCAGCTCGGCCAGCTCGGCGACGTGCGCGGCGACGTCGGCCTGGTCGCGGCCCGCGTACCCGGCGTTCAGCAAGGTCGTCACCGGAGTGGTCACCGTCGTGCCGTCGGGCAGGTCGAAGCTCAGCGTCGGCATGTCGTCCTCCGTAATTTCGGGTAACCCAGTTCTTACCTGCGAGGGGTTGCGCATGCAGGTTGTATACAACGAGTATTACAGCATCGTGGCACCGAATAGATCAGGATGTGAGCAATGACCTCGGTAACGCCGACCGTGGACAGGGCGTCGCTACGGCGTGCCTTCCTGGCGAGCCTGTCCGGCACGTCGCTGGAGTGGTACGACTTCGCGGCCTACTCGGTGGCCGCGGCCACCGTGTTCGGACACCAGTTCTTCCCGGCCGGCGACCCGCTGGTCAGCACGATGGCCGCGTTCTCCACCTACGCCGTCGGCTACCTCTCCCGCCCGCTCGGCGGGTTCGTCTTCGGCCGTCTCGGCGACGTGCTCGGCCGCAAGCGCGTCCTGGTGATCACGCTGCTGCTCACCGGCATCGCCACCTTCCTCATCGGCGTCCTGCCGACCCACGCCGCGATCGGCGGCTCGGCGGCGGTGCTGCTGGTCCTGCTGCGCTTCGCCCAGGGCGTCGGCATCGGCGGTGAGTGGGGCGGCGCGGTGCTGCTGTCCAGCGAGTTCGGCGATCCGAAGAAGCGCGGGTTCTGGGCCTCCGCCGCCCAGGTCGGCCCGCCCGCGGGCAACCTGCTCGCCAACGGTGTGCTCGCGCTGCTGGCCCTGCTGCTGACCGAGGCGCAGTTCGACTCGTGGGGCTGGCGCGTGGCGTTCCTGCTGTCCGCCGTGCTCGTCGCGTTCGGCCTGTGGATCCGGCTCAAGCTGGAGGAGACCCCGGTCTTCAAGCGCATCGCGGAGAGCGGCGAGCGGCCCAGCGCCCCGATCTCGGAGGTCTTCAAGTACGAGCGCCGGGCCCTGCTGGCCGCGATCTTCGTCCGCGTCTGCCCCGACGTGCTGTACGCGCTGTTCACCGTCTTCGTGCTGACCTACATGACCCAGGAGCTGGGCATGTCCCGCAGCCAGGGCCTCACCGCGGTCATGATCGGGTCTGCCGGACAGCTCATCCTGATGCCGGCGTTCGGCGCGCTGTCGGACCGGATGAACCGCCGCAAGCTCTACCTCTTCGCGACCATCGCGGCGGCGATCTGGCCGTTCGTGTTCTTCCCGCTGGTGTCCGGCCGCTCGTTCGGCCTGCTGCTGGTCGGCATCGTGATCGCGCTCGTCATCCACGCCGCGCTGTACGGTCCGCAGGCCGCGTTGATCACCGAGCAGTTCACCGAGCGCCTGCGCTACACCGGCAGCTCGCTGGCCTACACGCTCGCCGGCGTCATCGGCGGCGCCATCGCGCCGCTGCTGTTCACCTCGCTGCTGGCCGGTTTCGACAGCTGGGTCGCGCTCGCGCTGTACGTGGTGGTGACCGCGGTGGTCAGCATCGTCGGCATCGCGCTCGCGCGGGAGGCCCGCGACGAGACTCAGGTGGTCGTCAGCTGATGCTTCAGGGTCTGGGCGTGGTGGTCGTCGATGGCGGCCAGCGCCGCCTCGACCTCACCGTTGGCCAGTGCGGTCACGATGGCCTGGTGCTCGTGGATGACCTCCGCGTGCCGGGTGCCTGACCGCCGCAGCGCGACGAGCCCGGCACGCACCTGCCGGGCTCGCAGCGCGGTGTAGGTCCGGCTCAGCATCGAGTTGCCCGCGGCCTCGACGAGCAGCGTGTGGAAGTGCGCGTCGAGTTCGATGAACTCCTTGGCCGACGCCGGGTCGTCGCAGCGCTCCTGCTGTTCGAGGACCTGCTGCATCGCCCGCCACGGCACGGTCCCGGCCGCCATCACGCGTTCGGCCGCGAACCGTTCGAGCAGCCCGCGCAGTTCGACGAGGTCCCGCAGGTCGCGCCCGGTCAGCGGCGCGATGTACGCGCCCCGGTTGGGCACGAGCTGCACCAGTTCCTCGGCGGCGAGCTGCAGCAACGCCTCGCGCACGGGGGTGCGGGAGACGCCGACGCGCTCGGCGACCTCCTGTTCGCTGATGAAGCCGCCCTCGGCGTCGGGGTCGGCCAGCACGGTGTTCTTCAGGTAGTCGTAGGCCTTCGCCCGCCCGGACTGGGCGGGCTTGCTCGTCGCCGGCATCCGGGCTCCCTCCATACACGTTGTATACAGATGGTACGCGGAAAGTGTCCGGTGGGAAAAGAACGCCGGGGCGGATGCCTGATCGATGGATATCCGCCCCGGCGGGTCTCGGAATCGCCGGTCGGCGGTCGGTTCCGGCGGGCGAACGAGACGGCGGTCTCCGGCTCGTCCTGGGTGGTCGGCAGCACGCCGAGCTGCTCGGCGAGCAGCGCCGCGACGAGCAGCATGCGGCTCGGCCCGCCGACCAGGTAGACGCCGGTGAGGTCAGCCGTCGAGCTCGGCGAGGGCCTGCCTGGCCTGCTCCAGCTCGGCCTCCAGCGCGGCGACCTTGGCCTTCTGCTGCTCGACGGCCGCGTTGATCACCTCGTCGATCGGCGTCGAGAGGTCCTCGTGCAGCTCCTTGGCCGCGCGGGACACGGCCGAGGCCGGGATCTTCAGGCCCTGCGCGACCCACTTCGAGCCGTGCTTGAGCTCGGCCTGCCACTCGCCGTCGGCGGTGCCGGTGACGGTGAGCGTGAGCTCGACGGTGCGGGTCTTCTTCGCCGCGGAGGCCTTCGGGCGGCCGCGCTTGGGCTTGGCTTCCTCGCTTTCGGCGGAGGTGGCGGCGGGAGCGGGAGCGGCTGCGGAGTCGTCCGTGACCGGCGCCGGCGTGACGGGGGTGTCCTGCTCCTGCGGGGTGGTCGTGGTGTCCAAGCTCATCGGTGCTGCGGTCTCCCTCTCGTGGGGTCCGGCTACGTCGGCCCGAATTCTAGAACAGGCGTTCGATAGCCGCTCGCTGGGGTGTGCCTGGCGATTGTCCCGCGCTACCTACTTCCGCGTACCCCCGGGGCGCCGCGTCCGGAGGTACCGCTACGCTGCCGCCATCACCCGCCAGGGTGAGGAAGCGGTGTCGCTCGATGGGGGCAGGTGGAAGTGGGCGTTACTTATCTGTACCCGATCGGGTGTATCTCGTTTTTCCTGCGACCTCGGCAAATGCAGCATTTGCCCTGCTCTCCCTAACCGACCCCCGTCACCCGGGAGTTTGATCACCTAGGGGGGTCCTGATAGCAATAAGGCCCAAGGCGCACCTGCGGTGCCGCATGTCTTCGGGGGAGACCGCCTTGGTGAATTCTTGTCCGATGTAGGTCCTCAAGGATTGTGGTAATGCGCATGACGTGCAGCTCGCGCACGCAGACGGGTTCTGCGCGCCGCGGACGGCTCCCGGTCCGGCTCCTCGCCGTGGCCGGGGTCTCGACCCTGGCACTGCTCACCGGGGCGTGCTCCGGTGGCGACGAGGACGGCGTGAAGCCGGCCGCGGTGAGCCAGGAAGACCTGACCCAGCTGCCGGAGGCGACCACGTTCGCCACGGTCGCGAACGCCCCGCTCGACCCGCAGCCATCCGGTGGCGCGACGGCCGGCCGCGTGATCCACCCCAAGGCCGACATGGTCGTGTACGACTCCGTTGGCGGCAAAGCGATCGCGAAGCTGCCGTCCATCCAAATGGGATCGCCGACGTGGGTGCCGGTGATCGCGGAGCAGGGCGACTGGGCGCACGTCCTCCTGCCGACCCGGCCCAACGCCGCGTCCGGCTGGGTGCACCTGAGCGAGGGCGCCGCCGAATCCGCGCAGAACGACTACGTGGTCAATGTGGACCGTGCCGCGTTCAGCCTGGAGATCCTGGAGAGCGGCAAGTCGATCGGCAAGTGGACGATCGGCACCGGCAAGCCCGAACACCCGACCCCGGCGGGGCGTGCTTACATCATCGCCTCGATCGAGGAAACGAAGAACACCTACAGCCCGATCGTGCTGCCGCTGAGCTACCACTCCGATTCGCTGGAGACCTTCGGCGGCGGCCCGGGCACGGTGGGACTGCACACCTGGCCGAACAACAGCTTCGCCGGTCAGGCGAACAGCGACGGCTGCATCCGGGTGCCCTCCGAGGCGCTCGACGAGCTCGTCAAACTGCCGCTCGGCACGATCGTGAACATCACGTGACGTCCTGAGCTTCTTCGCACTTCGCTGGCGGTCGGAATGCACCACGGGGGGGCCGCCGGCTTCATTCCGCATTTCCATTTCACGAAAGGGAATTCCTTGTCCAGAAAGAAGGCTGTGGCCGGCGGCGTCGGCGTGCTCGCGACCGCGCTCGCCACCTCGGTGCTGCTCGCGCCCGCCGCGGGTGCGACCACGACCACCACGGACGGCGTCAACTCCGCCTACGCGATCGCCGCCAAGGGCCTCCTCGGGATCGACCCCAGCCCGTACGTGACCGACGAGAAGGGCTTCGAGCAGAAGTCCCTCGCCACGCTGAACGTGCCGGGCCTGGCCCAGGTCAAGCTGCTCAACGCCTCGGCGGGCGCCGGCCAGGCGCGCGCCAGCGTCGCCGACGTCAACGTCGGCCTCGGCGTCGGCAAGCCGCTGCTGACCGCGACCGCCATCGAGGCGGAGTGCGAGGGCGGCAAGGGCACCTCGTCGCTGGCCAAGGCGAAGCTCGGTGACATCACCCTCGACGTGACCGCGCCGACCAACACCACGGTCGCCGTGCCGGGTCTGCTCTCGGTCGTGCTGAACAAGCAGACCAAGAAGGACGACGGTTCGATCACCGTCACCGCGATCTCCATCAAGATCGACAACCTGCAGACGCTGGACATCGCGTCGGTCACCTGCGCGCCGGGCGACGACGACAACGGCGGTGGCGAGACCCCGACCACCAAGCCGACGACGAGCACCTCGAAGCCGGGCACCAGCACCCCGACCTCGACGAAGACCAGCTCCGGTGGCGGCGCCGGCTCGGGTGCGGGCGACAAGCCCGACGCCAACGGCAAGGCCCCGCGGCCGACCCCGGTGAAGGCCCACCTGGACGTCACCGGCTGATCCACTCTTTCCTCGGGTTCCCATGACAAGGGCCCTGCACCGCGAGGTGCAGGGCCCTTGTTCGTGCGTCAGTCCTCCTTGCCGGACTTCAGGCCGCTGGAGATCAGCTCCATGACGCTGGAGTCGGCCAGCGTGGTGACGTCGCCGATCTGCCGGTTCTCGGCCACGTCGCGCAGCAGGCGGCGCATGATCTTGCCGGAGCGGGTCTTCGGCAGCTCGGGCACGACCATGATCTGCCGCGGCTTGGCGATCGGACCGATCTCCTTGGCGACGTGGTTGCGCAGCTCCTGCACCGCCTCGTCGCCGCCCTCGGCCGCGGAGCCGCGCAGGATCACGAACGCGACGATGCCCTGCCCGGTGGTCGGGTCGGAGGCGCCCACCACCGCGGCTTCGGCGACCGTCGGGTGCGACACGAGAGCGCTTTCGACCTCCGTGGTGGAGATGCGGTGGCCGGACACGTTCATGACGTCGTCGACCCGGCCGAGCAGCCAGATGTCGCCGTCGTTGTCGTACTTCGCGCCGTCACCGGCGAAGTAGAAGCCCTGGTCGGCGAACCGCGACCAGTACGTGTCGCGGAAGCGCTCGTCGTCGCCCCAGATGCCGCGCAGCATCGACGGCCACGGCTTGTCCAGCACCAGGTAACCGCCGCCGCCCTTGCCGACCTCGGTCGCGGTGTCGTCGACGACCTTCGCTGAGATGCCGGGCAGCGGGCGCTGCGCCGAACCGGGCTTGGTCGAGGTGACGCCCGGCAGCGGCGAGATCATGATCGCGCCGGTTTCGGTCTGCCACCAGGTGTCCACGATCGGCGCCTTGCCCGCGCCGATGTGCTCGCGGTACCACATCCACGCCTCGGGGTTGATCGGCTCGCCGACGCTGCCCAGCACGCGGAGGCTGGACAGGTCGTACTTCGCCGGGATGTCCTCGCCCCACTTCATGAACGTGCGGATCAGGGTCGGCGCGGTGTAGTAGATGGAGACCTTGTGGTTCTGGATGATCTCCCAGTGCCTGCCCTCGTGCGGCGTGTTGGGGGTGCCCTCGTAGACCACCTGGGTCGCGCGGTTCGCCAGCGGGCCGTAGACGATGTAGGAGTGGCCGGTCACCCAGCCGATGTCGGCGGTGCACCAGTAGACGTCCTCGCCCGGCTTGTGGTCGAAGACGACGTGGTGGGTGTAGGCGACCTGGGTCAGGTAGCCGCCGGAGGTGTGCAGGATGCCCTTCGGCTTCCCGGTGGTGCCGCTGGTGTAGAGGATGAACAGCGGGTGCTCGGAGTCGAACGCCTCCGGGGTGTGCTCGGTGGACTGGCCGTCGACGAGCTCGTGCCACCAGACGTCCCGCTCGCTCATCGGGACCTCTTCGCCGGTGCGGCGCACGACGATGACCTTCTCGACGCTCGCGGCGCCGTCGAGGGCCTCGTCGACATTGGTCTTCATCGGCGCGGCCTTGCCGCGGCGGTACTGGCCGTCGGAGGTGATCACGACCTTGGCCTCGGCGTCGTCGACGCGGGAGCGCAGCGCCGCCGGGGAGAACCCGCCGAAGACGACGCTGTGCATCGCGCCCAGCCGCGCGCAGGCCAGCATCGCGACGATCGCCTCGGGGATCATCGGCAGCTGGATGGCGACCCGGTCGCCGGAGGTGACACCGAGGGAGGCCAGCGCGTTCGCGGCCTTGGACACCTCGTCCTTGAGCTGGGCGTAGGTGATGTCGCGGGTGTCGCCCGGCTCGCCGACCCAGTGGATGGCGACCTGCTCGCCGTGCCCGGACTCGACGTGCCGGTCGACGCAGTTGTACGCGACGTTCAGCTTGCCGCCGACGAACCACTTGGCGAAGGGCGCGCCCGACCAGTCGAGGACCTGGGACCACTTGGTGTCCCAGTGCAGCCGCTCCGCCTGCTCGGCCCAGAACGCTTCGCGGTCGGCGTCGGCCTTCTCGTACCAATCGGCCTTCGCGTTGGCCTGCGCCGCGAACTCGTCGGTCGGCGGGAACGTCCGGTTCTCGGTGAGCAGGTTGTCCAGCGCGGGGGACTGCTCTGTCATGGTGCACGGCCTCCTGAAGTCACTCATCACTGGCTGACGCCGGATGCACGGTAGCGACGTTAGCCCCCGCGACGAAAGAGCGCAGCACCTCACGGCACGTCCCGCGTCGATCACCGCACGCGATCGAGCAGTTTCTCCTGTGTCGTAGGCCACTCCTCGGCGAGCAGCGAGTAGACGACGGTGTCGCGGCGGCTGCCGTCCGGGCGAATGCGGTGCGCGCGCAGCAGGCCCTCCCGGCTGGCGCCGAGCCGCTCGATGGCACGCTGCGACTTCTCGTTGCGGTGGTCGGTGTGCCAGGTGACCCGCCGTGCGCCGAGCACGTCGAAGGCGCGTTCCAGCAGCAGGAGTTTGGCTTCGGTGTTCAGCGCCGAGCGCTGCCACGGACTGCCGATCCAGGTGTAGCCGATGGCGAGGCCGCGGTGGCGCGGGACGATCTCGTAGTAGGAGGTCGTGCCCGCGACGCGGCCGGTGGTGGCGTCGACCTGTGCCCACGCGATCCGGCCGGGCTCGGCGAGGATGTCGTCGATCATGGCCCTGGTGTCGTCGAGGGTTGCCGGTTGGCGGAGGCTGAGCCAGCGCCAGACCTCGGGGTCGCGGCCGGCTTCGTGCAGGCCCTCGGCGTGTTCCTGGCCGAGCGGTTCGAGGTGGACGTGCTTGCCGCGCAGCGCGGGCCGGTCGTGCCAGTTCACGCGGGGACGGTACCTGTCCGAAATGGTCTTTCGGCAGTGCCAGTTCTGGCTTGCTTTCAAGGTCCACTTCGTCGCCTCATATGCTCGCGGGGACGCGTCGAAGGAGGTCCGAGTGGCTGAGCGGGAAGAGCTCACCTGGGAGTTGTTCGGTTCGGCCAGCCGGGAGCTCGCCCAGCAGGTGGCGGACAGCGGGTACGAGCCGGACGTGATCCTGTCCATCGCCCGCGGCGGCTTGTTCGTCGCCGGCGCGCTCGGCTACGCGCTCGACGTGAAGAACCTGCACGTCATGAACGTCGAGTTCTACACCGGCGTCGGCGAGCGGCTCGAACTGCCGGTGATGCTGCCGCCGGTGCCGAACGCCGTCGACCTGACCGGCGCGAAGGTCCTGGTGGCCGACGACGTCGCCGACACCGGCGCCACGCTCAAGCTGGTGCGTGACTTCTGCGCGGACCACGTGGCGGACGTGCGGTGCGCGGTGGTGTACGAAAAGCCCTGGTCAGAGGTGAAGTGCGAGTACGTCTGGCGGCGCACGGACCGGTGGATCAACTTCGCCTGGTCGAAGCAGCCGCCGGTGATCCGGCGCGAGGGGCAGGTGCTGGACGCATGAGCGACCCACTGGCGCCGCTGCTCGAACTGGAGGGCGTGGCCGAGGCGGCGAAGAAGGCGCAGGACGCGGTCTTCGCCGTGCACCGGCTCCCCGTGAACCTGCGCGGCGGCTCGGCCACCGCGGCCGAGGCATCTGTCCGGGGCGCCCGGGCGTCGGCCGCGCTCGACGGCGCGGACCCGGAAATCCCGGCGGACGCCGAGGTGAAGGACCCGATCCTGGCCGGCGCGCTGCGGGTGGCGGAGGCGAGCGAGTCGCTGCTGCCCACCTGGCGCCGCGCCCCGCGACAGGCGCTGGCCCGGATGCACGTCCTGGCCGCGGCCGATCTCGTCGACCACCAGGACGCGCTGGGCCGCCCCGACCCGGCCGCCGGTGCCCGCCTGGACCTGCTGACGCAGCTGGTCACGGGCGCGACGTCGGTGCCAGGCCCCGTGCTGACCGCCGTCGTGCACGGCGAGCTGCTCAGCCTGCGGCCCTTCGGCACGGCGGACGGCGTGCTGGCCCGCGCCGCGGCTCGCCTGACCATGACGGCGACTGGCGTCGACCCGAAGGGCCTGAGCGTCCCCGAGGTCGCCTTCCTCCGCCGGTCAGCGCGGTACCGAGAGACGGCGGCAGCCTTCGCGACCGGAAGCCCCGACGGCGTGCGCTCGTGGCTCCTCTTCGTTTGTGAAGCGCTGGAAGCCGGTGCGCGGGAGGCCAAGAGCATCGCCGACGCCGCCGGCTGAACTGCCTCGTCGGCGGGCCGCGTTCCGCACGCGGCGGTGGGGCGGGGTTGACCGCGGTGCCGTGCGCGGGCCGTCGTCAACCGCTCGCAGTCGCGCAATTCCGGGGAAGTGCGACGCTCCCCGCGCACCTCCCCGGGACTGCGCGACCTCAGGTCGTCGCGCAGGCGAGCAGCGCCTCCCGCACGTGCCCGCCGTTCGCGGCCAGCATGTCCGCCGCCGTCGCCGCGTCCACCCCGCACAGCAGGTGCACCAGCGCGACCTTCAGGTCACCGTTCGCCTCTGCCAGGGCCTCGGCGGCTTCCCGCTCGTCCGCGCCCGTCGCCTCGCTGAGGATGCGCAGCGTCCGGCCGCGCAGCTTCGCGTTGGTCGCACGCAGGCTGACCATCAGGTTCGAGTAGGTCCGGCCGAGCTTGATCATCGTGGCCGTGGAGAACGCGGTCAGCAGAATCTTCTGCGCCGAGCCCGCCTTCATCCGCGTCGACCCCGCGATGACCTCCGGACCGGTGTCCACCGAGATGAACACGTCGACCCCGGACGGCCTGGCCGCACGCGCGTTGCCCGAAACCAGGCCGGTCGTCGCGCCCAGCCGCGCGGCCGCCTGCAGCGCGCCGATGACGAACGGGGTGCGGCCGGACGCGGTCAGGCCCAGCACGAAGTCGCCGGCCCGCACCGAAGCCGAGATCTCCGCGGCACCCGCGGCGGCGTCGTCTTCGGCGTTCTCGACCGCTTCGCGCAACGCCCGGTCGCCGCCCGCGTGGTGCGCGACGAACCAGTCGGCAGGCACGTTGAACGTCGGCACGAGCTCGGCGGCGTCCAGCGTCGCCAGACGGCCGGACGTGCCGGCGCCGACGTAGTGCACACGATGGCCGGTGCGCAGCGCCTCCACCGCATGATCGACCGCGTCCGCCAGCTCGGGCAGGACCTTGGCGACCGCATCGGGGACCCGGCGGTCCTCGTCGTTGATCATGGTCAGGATGCCGAGGGTCGACATCCGGTCGATCTCGGTGGTGCGGGGGTTGCGCTGCTCGGTCGGGGAATCGACGTGGACCACCTGACTCGGCACCGTCATCATGCGTCTCACCGTTTCCTTCGTGCTCACTTTCCGGTTTCTCGCGGCCGCCTCCGGCCGTCCGGTCGCACGCCGAGGCGGTGACCGCCGACGGCGTCGCGAGTGGCTTCCAGCGCGGCGGACGCGCTCTCCATGTGGTGCTGCGCGACGCCGATGAACAGGCAGTCGATGACCGTGAGCTGGGCGATCCGGCTGGCGGTCGCGCCCGAGCGGAAGGTCGTCTCGCGTGCGGCCGTGGTCAGCACGTAGTCGGCGACCTCGGTGATCGGCGAGCGCGGGAAGTTGGTCAGCGCCACCGTGGTCGCGCCGTGCTCGCGGGCCACCCGCAGCGCCTCGACGGTGTCGGTGGTCGCGCCGGTGTGGGAGACGCCGATCGCGACGTCGCCGGCGCCCAGCACGGCGGCCGAGGTCAGCATGATGTGCGTGTCCGACCAGGCGAAACACACGCGGCCGATGCGGTGCAGCTTCTGCTGCAGGTCGGCGGCGACGAACGCGCTCGCGCCGACGCCGTAGACGTCGGTGCGCCCGGCGTTCGCGAGCAGTTCGATCACGCGCTGCAGGGTCGCGATGTCGAGCTGGTCGGCGGTCTCCTCCACCGCGCGGGCGTCGGCGAAGCTGACCTTGCCGACCACTGCGGCCAGGTCGTCGTCCACGGCGATCTCGCCGCCCAGGTTGCGAGCCGATCGCGCCTCGGAGCGGGCGGTGTCCGCGGCCAGCGCGATCCGCAGCTGCGGGTACCCGCCGACCCCCACGGCCTTGCAGAACCGGGTCACTGTGGTCTCGCTGGTGTTCGCCGCGAGAGCCACCTCCGTGATCGACCGGCGCGCTACTGCAGACGGGTCATCCAGGACGACCTTGGCTACACGCTGTTCCGCCCTGGCCAGACCGGGCAGCAGCGACCGGATCCGGACCAGGGGACTGGTTTCGGACTCGCGTGCGACCGAACCGATCTCGCTCGGTGCCTGCCCCGTCACGGAATCGGTATCCGTTTCCGTGGGAAACTTACTAACCGTAGGCATTTGAGACAAGGTTACCCACATCCTTAGGGATGATCGCAACTCGCCCGCCCCTGCACGGCCGAGCTGCGGTGACTCAGTTGCCCGGAAAGTCGCCAACTACGTCGTGGTTGTTAACGTCATCAAGTTAACGACTTGGCAACTTCCGATGGTTCCCGAAACAGCCGACGATCGTCGGTGGCTCCCGCTCGCGTCTCAGTGATAGGGACTTCCCCGCCACGATGGTATGACGCGAGTCTGCGCACTTTAAGTACGAATGGAGCAGCCGTCCGTTAACTGTTCGTGACGGACGCGAGTGTCCGAAATTCGTTGGCGCTGGTTGGTGGCACACCACCCGGATGCACGGTGCGTGTCCGCTCGCCGAAAGATCACCTGTCCGGCCGCGGGTAATTCGGCCTACAGGCGGACCGGTTTCACCGCGCTTCGGCCAGCGAGCTCGCCCACTTCTCGCGGGCCGGGTTGATCGAACCCCAGTCGCGGGTCGGGTGAACGCGATTGGTCAGCAGGATCGCGAACGACCGGGACACCGGATCGATGACCAGCGACGTGCCGGTGAACCCGGTGTGGCCCGCAGTGGTGGGGGCGGACAGCGCTCCCATGTAGAACCGCTGGTCCAGCTCGAACCCGAGCCCGTGCGCGTGACCGGGGAAGGCCTGGTTGTAGTCGGTCAGCATGTCCCGCACGGTCTCCGGGCGCAGGATGCGGGCGTCCCGGTAGGCGCCGCCGTTGAGGATCGTCTGCGCGAGCACCGCCAGGTCCGGCGCCGTGGAGAAGATGCCGGCGTGACCGGATACCCCGCCCAGCGCCCAGGCGTTCTCGTCGTGGACCTGGCCGCGCACCATGCCGCGTGGTGGATCCGCCTGGAACTCGGTGGCCGCGATCCGGCCGAGCTTCTCCGCGGGCGGGTTGAACGCCGTGTCGGTCATCCCGAGGGGCAGGGTGATCCGGTCCCGCACCACGACGTCGAGCGGCTGCCCGGCGATCCGCTCGACGAGGAAGCCGAGCGTCATCAGGTTGATGTCCGAGTAGAGGTACGTCGTGCCCGGCTCGTTCGTCAGCGGACTGTCGAGCACAGCCTTCCGCCGGGACGGGATGTCCGGGTAGCCCTCCCACAGGGACGGGCGCGGGTCGGCGGCCAGACCAGACGTGTGGGTGAGCAGCTGCCGCACGGTCACCTGCTGCTTCCCGTTCGCCGCGAACTCGGGCAGGTACTCGGCGACTGGCCGGTCCAGGGCGACCTTGCCGTCCTCCACGAGCTGCATCACCGCGAGGGACGTGAACACCTTGGTGATCGAGGCCAGGTCGAAGATCGTGTCGGCGCGAACCGGCACCTGCTGGTCGGGCGGCAGCTCGGCGCCCGCGGCGTCGGCGTACCGGAGCGCCCCGCCGGTCGCGGTCTCCTCGACGATCACCCCGTCGTGCGCGAGGATTCCGGCCGCGCCGGAGAAGTGCGGGTGCCCGGAAACCGGATCCGGTTTGGCCCAGTCGCTCAGGAACTGCTCGGCGGCCAGCAGCGGCGCGGGATCGAGCCCCACCTCGGCGGGCGCGCCCGGGCGCAGCACCGTGTCGGCCGGTGCGAACTCGTACTGCGGACGGTCGATCCGCCCGGTGTGCGCCTGTTCGGTGATGGTGGTACTCGCTCCGGGGACGGTGAGGGCGGAAACGGTCAGCACCGCCGCGACCAGTAGTTTGCCCGTTCGCACGCCGGCCTCACCAGTAGAGCAGATGCGGCCGACGGCGGGCGGTGAACTCGTCGAGCTCCGCCTGCCAGGACCCGACGATCTCGTCCACCCCCGCCCCGCGGTCGACCATCGTGCGCAGCCGGTCCGAGCCGGTGAGCTTGTCGATGCCGTTGTCCGCGCGCCAGGCGAAGAGGTCCGGGTGCAGCTTCTTGGCCGTGACCAGCATGGCCACCGCCGTGCGGATGGCGTCGAACGAGGCCGGGTCGGTGACCGTGAGCTGCACCCCGCCGCAGGTCTGGTTGACGAACTTGCCGAACGTCGGGACGAAGTAGGTCTCCCGGAACCGCACGCCCGCGAGCCCCAGCGCGGTCAGCTCGTCCCGCCAGCGCCAGTCGATGCCGGGGGCGCCGATGATCTCGAAGGGCCGCGTCGTGCCGCGTCCCTCGGAGAACACCGTGCCCTCGAACATGCCCGTGCCGGGGTAGACCAGCGCGGTGTCCGCGGTCGGCATGTTCGGGCTCGGTGGCGTCCAGGTCAGCCCGGTGCCGGTGAAGAAGATGTCCCGGCGCCACCCCTCGGTCTGCACCACCTGCAGGTCCGCCAGCCGCACCCCCTCGGCGGGCAGCAGCTCCGCGGCGAAGTACTTCGCCAGCTCGCCGACGGTCATGCCGTGCTGCTGCACGATCGGCTTGAGCCCGACCCCGGAGGCGAACTCCGAGCGCAGCATCGGGCCGTAGGCCTTGCCGCCGATGGGGTTGGGCCGGTCCAGCACGACGAAGGCCGCGCCCGTGCGGCCCGCCGCGACCATCGCCGTGTACATCGACCAGATGTAGGTGTAGAAGCGGGCGCCGACATCGGCGATGTCGAACACCACCGTGTCCACGCCTGCCTTGGTGAACATCCCGGCCAGCTTCGCGGCGTCCGCGCCGTACGCGTCGTACACCGCGATGCCGGTGCGCGGGTCGGTGTAGTCGCCCTCCGAACCACCAGCCTGCGCGCTGCCCCGGAAACCGTGCTCCGGCCCGAAGGCGGCGACCGGCCGGACACCGGCGGCGATCATCGAGTCGACGATGTGGTCGCCGTTCTCCAGCACGCCCGTCGGGTTCGACAGCACGCCCACCTTGCGGCCGGCGAGCGAGCGCCAGCCCTGCCGGGCGAGGATGTCGGCTCCGGTCACGACCGGCCCCCGCGACGCGGCCGGCAACACGCGTGCCGGTTCCGCCAGCGCGGAGCCGCCGGTCAAGAGGGGTGTCGCGAGGGCGCCGGTGACCAGGAACCCGCGCCGGTTGAAGCTCACCATGTCAGTCCTGTGCCGAAGGGATACCGGATCTGCCCGGCGTCGTCGCCGGCCGGGATGTCGACGGGCAGCTTGCCCTGCGGCGAAATCTCGCCCGTCAGCACCTTGGCCAGCGAAGCCATCGTCACATCCCGCCAGTCGTACGTCGCCACCCAGGTCGGTACGTCGGCGTAGCCGGGGTCGTACGGTTCCTGGACGCTCACTGCGACGACCGGTTTCCCGGTCGCGAGCAGTTCACGCACAAGATCACCCTGAGCGGTGTCGCTGCGCAGCCCGTTGGTCAGCACGACGACCGTGTCCGCTTCGCCGGCGGCCGCCACCGCTTCGGCGATCTTCGCGGCGTTCGGCTTGGCGCCGGTCGAGACGGCCGTGCCGCCGAGCCGTTCGGCCAGTGCCCGGACCGGCTCCGCCGGGTAGCCGGGGTAGTTCGGGTTGTTCCAGCCGGTCACCAGGACCTTGCCCGGCTCGCGGCGGGGGAGCAGGCCGACGTCGTTGCGAAGCACGGTGGTGGTGCGGTCGGTGATGGCCTGGATCTTCTCCCGGTTGGCCGGGCTGCCGACGACCTGCTTCACCGCCCGCGGGTTGACCAGCGGGCTCGCCACGATGCCGCGCTTGTCCTTGAGCTTCAGGATCCGCAGCACGCTCTGGTCGATCCGCTCCTCGGTCAGCCTGCCGCTCTTGACCGCGTCCAGCACGCTGTTGACGGCCAGCCCCAGGTCCGGCGGCATCAGCATCTGGTCGACCCCGGCTTCCAGTGCCAGCACCGGGATCTCCGCGTCGGTGTGCAGCTCGCGCACGCCGGCCATCTGCAGCGAGTCGGTCGCGACCACCCCGTCGTAGCGCAGCTCGTCCCGGAGGATGCCGGTCATGATCGGCTTCGACAGCGTCGCGGGCTCCCCGGACGGGTCCAGGCTGGGCACGGTGATGTGCGCGGACATGATCACGTCGGCGCCCGCGTCGATCGCCGCCCGGAACGGCGGCAGGTCGATCTGCCGCCACTGTTCCTCCGTGCGGTTGATGACCGGCAGCCCGGTGTGGCTGTCGGTGGCCGCGTCGCCGTGACCGGGGAAGTGCTTGGCCGCCGCGGACACCGTCTCCGTCGCCGGCCCCGAGTTCTGGTAGCCGTCGACCTCCGCGGCGACCAGCTCGCCGGCCAGCGCCGGATCGGCGGAGAACGACCGCGAGCCGATGACCGGGTTGAGCGGGTTGGAGTTGACGTCCGCGTCGGGCGCGAAGTCCTGGTTGATGCCCATGGCCCGCAGCTCGTGGCCGTTCACCGTGGCCAGCGTCCGCGCGTCGGCGGCGCTGCGGCCCGCCCCGATGGCCATGCTGGACGGGAACTCCGTCGCGGGCGCGGCGATGCGCGTGACCCGGCCGCCCTCCTGGTCGGTCGAGACGATCAGCGGCACCTTCGCGCCCGACGACAGCGCGGCCTGCTGCAGCCCGTTCGAGAAGCGCGCGACCTGCGCCGGGTCGTCCACGTTGTCGGTGCCGGAGTTGTTGAAGTAGATGACACCGCCCGGGTGGTAGCGCTGGACGACCTCCGCGGCCGTGTCCACCCCGTACTTCTTCCGGTTGCCCTCGTCGGCCTGGTCGGCGGACTTGCCCCAGACGTCGGCGACGAAGAGCTGGCCGACCTTCTCCTCGAGCGACATCTTCCGCAGCGTCTGCTCGGCCCAGCCGTCCTGGCGGCCCGTTGCGGCGGAGGACGCGCCGACCGCGCTCACGCCGAGAACCCCCACGACGATCGCGGCAAGCACATGACTCCTCCGGCGCATCGCGAACCCTCCCCTGTGATGATCGCCGGCGGACGAGCCGGCATTGGGGGAAGCTACTCAGTCGCTCGGGACGAGGTCAACGACCGCCTTACTTTCGGAGGAGTCCGAAAGTGTCTTTCAGGTTCTGTCACTCTCGCGGGCTAATCCCTTGGACATAAAAATGCGCGGGCGCCGCCGGCGATGTGCCGGGCGGCGCCCGCCCGCGCGGACTGCTCAGGTGACCAAGCTGCAACTCGTGTCGTACCTACGGGGACTCGGCGTCCGGCGTCCCGGTACGCAGTCCCTCGACGACAAGCCTCCCGCGGCGCGCTGCGCGTGGGTGCCTGGAGTCCGCGCACGGAGGTTCTCGGGGAGGAACGAGACTCATCTTCGTCTCGCCCTGGGCCGAACAACGTCCGCACTTCACTTTGTACCCAGTGACCGCCGTCACTTCAAGGGGTCGGACGGGTGCACCGGTACAGACGCTCGATCCGGTGAGGCGGGCACCCTCAGCGACTAGACTTCTATGCTCCCCCACGGCGTTTGCGCGTCAGCCCGTACCAGGTCACCCCCGCCGCGGCGACCGCGCCGAGGCCGAGTCCGACGGCCAGCGTCGCCGTCGACGGCGCCGGGAACCGGCTCCGCAGCGAGACCGGTTTGGTGAACTCGAGCACCGGCCAGCCGCGGTCGAGCGCGGTCCGGCGGAGCAGGCGGTCCGGGTTCACGGCGTGCGGCTTCCCGACCGCCTCCAGCAGCGGGACGTCGGTACTGGAATCGGAATAGGCGTAACACTCCGCCAGGTCGTAACCGTTCTCCGCAGCCAATTGTTTCGCCGCCACCGCTTTCTGCTCGCCGTAGCAGTAGAAAGCGATTTCCCCGGAATAGCGACCGTCCACGACGGCCATTTTCGTCGCGACGCTGCCCGTCGCGCCGAGCATCGCCGCGATCGGCGTCACCACCTCGTCGCCCGCCGCCGACAGCACGATCACGTCGTGGCCCTCCGCCTTGTGCCACGCGATCAGCTCGGCGGCCTCGGAGTACACCAGCGGGTCGACGATGTCGTGCAGCGTCTCGTTGACGATCGCCCGAACCTGGGCGACGTCCCAGCCCGTGCACAACGCGGAGATCTCCGCGCGCATCCGCTCGGTCCGGTCGGCGTCCGCGCCGGAGAGGGAGAAGACGAACTGCGCGTACGCGCTCTTCAGCGCCGCCCGCTTGCTGATCAGCCCCTCGCGCAGCAGCGGCTTGCTGAACGCCAGCGCGCTGGAGGAGGCGATGATCGTCTTGTCCAGGTCGAAGAAGGCCGCGACGCCGGTTCCGGTCGCGGCGCGCCGGTCGCCCGGCGGCGAGCTGGGAGGTTCTGCCACCGCTTCAGGATAGGAGTAGATCGTCGGCGGGCGGTGAGGTGACCACGAACGGTGTCGCCCGGTCGGAAATTGGTTGCCCGCGGGGGAAATCGATTGCCGGTGCCGTTACCGAATTGTGGGTGTCGCGAGCGGCGTTGCGGGCCGCTCGGCGGAGTTACAGTGGACCGCATCCGGTGTTCCCACCGGCGGTTCAGTCCAACCCCCCGGGGCTGAACCCTCGGCGGCCCCCGCCCCTCCCCCCTGGCGGGGGTCGCCCCTTTTTCTTCGCGCGCGGGCGCGGATCCTGCCACAGCGCACCGACGATCCCGCTCTGCCGACCCGCCCCGGTCGCGAGTTGTCCACAAGACCCCAGTTGTCCACAGGTCCCGCCGGAGCTCCTTGTCGCGGCACGGCGCGAGCACGACGGTGGAGTCAGGTCAAACACCGATCACCACTGGGGGCCGTCATGGAACACGCTCGTCCGCTCGTCATCGCCCACGACGAGGTCATGCTCGACGAAATCCTGCGCGTCGCCGCGGCTGTGGGCTGCGAGACGCAACGCGCGCCCGATCTGCTCGCCGCCCGGCCGCGGTGGCCGGACGCGCCGCTGGTGCTGGTCGACGAGCAGGCCGTCGACGGTGAGGTGGAGCTGCCGCGGCGCCCCGGCATCCTGCTGATCACCAAGGGCGCGCCGGATTCCCGTACGTGGCGGAGGGCTTTCCGCGCCGGCGTCGAAGGAGTCGTGTCGCTGCCGGAGGACGAGTCGGCGCTGGCGTCGGCGCTCGCCGACGTCGTCGACGGGCCGGGACTGCCGGGCGGGCGGATCATCGGCGTGCTGGGCGGCCGCGGCGGAGCCGGGGCGTCCGTCCTGGCGGCGGCCACCGCGCTGGTCGCGTGCCGCACCGATCCGGGCGGGCTGCTCGTGGACTGCGATTCGTTGTCCGGCGGGATCGACGCGTTGCTGGGAGCCGAGAACACGGAGGGGCTCCGCTGGCCCGAGCTGCGGCCCGGCGCCGGCCGGTTGTCGATGCCGGCGCTGCTGGAATCGCTGCCCGAGTTCCGGTACCGCGGCTTGCGGTTGCCGTTCCTGTCCTGCCACCGCAACGGCGACGGGCCGACGGGACAGGGCGTCGCGGCGGTGATCGAGGCCGGGCGCCGGGCGGGCCGCACGGTGGTGTGCGATCTGCCGCGCCACCTCGACGGGCCCGGCCTCGCCGTCGTCGCGCGCGCCGACCTGGTGATCGTGGTGATCCCGGCCGAGATGCGCGCCTGCCTGGCCGCCCGCCGGGTGGTCAAGCAGCTGGGTGACCCGGCAGGCCGGGTCCGGCTCGTCGTCCGCGGGCCCGCGCCGGGCGACCTCGAGCCGAGCGTCGCGGCCGGCGCGATCGGGCTGCCACTGCTGACGTCGATGGCCGTCGAACGCCAACTGGACCGGGAGATCGAGCGCGGCAACTTCCTCCCGCGGCCGCGTGGCGCGCTGATGGAGACCGCGCGCCTCATCCTGGAGCAGTCGCAGTCGAAGCAGGTGCTGGCGGCATGAACAACGAACTGGTCGAGCGGGTCCGCCACCGGCTGGCCGGCGCCGGGGCCGGGACGGACCCGGCGACGGTGGCGGACGCGGTCCGCGCCGAAGCCGGGCGTCCGGTCGGGCACACGGAGGCGCTCGACGCGCTGCGGCTGATCCGGCAGGAGCTGGCCGGCGCCGGTCCGCTGGAACCGTTGCTCGCCCTGCCCGGCGTCACCGACGTGCTGGTCACCGGGCCCGACGACGTGTGGGTGGACGGGTCCGACGGGTTGCGCCGCGCCGAGGCCCACTTCTCGGGCGAGGAGGGAGTGCGCCGTCTCGCCCATCGGCTGGCCCTGGCGGCCGGACGGCGGCTCGACGATGCCCAGCCCTACGTCGACGGCTGGCTGCCGGGGCTCGGGCCGCACGGCCGCGTCCGGCTGCACGCCGTGCTGCCGCCGATCGCCGCCGACGGCACCTGCATCTCGTTGCGGATCCTCCGTCCCGCCGTGCACGACCTCGCCGCGTTGCGCGAGCTGGGCACGTTCGGGGCGGAAGGCGCGGAGCTGGTCGAGTCGGTGGTCGCCGCCCGGCTGGCCTTCCTCGTCACCGGTGGCACCGGCGCGGGCAAGAGCACTCTGCTCGCCGCGATGCTCGGTGCGGCGTCCC
Source organism: Amycolatopsis sp. ATCC 39116 (assembly GCF_000231075.2). NCBI lineage: Bacteria > Bacillati > Actinomycetota > Actinomycetes > Pseudonocardiales > Pseudonocardiaceae > Amycolatopsis > Amycolatopsis sp. ATCC 39116. Next base: position 91,586 of record NZ_AFWY03000027.1, read on the forward strand.
CGGCCGAGCGGATCGTGTGCGTCGAGGACGCCGCCGAACTCCAGCCCGCGCACCCGCAGTTCGTGCGGCTGACCGCCCGGCCGCCCAACGTCGAGGGCGCGGGCGAGGTCGGCCTGCGGGACCTGGTGCGCCAAGCGCTGCGGATGCGGCCGGACCGGCTCGTGGTCGGCGAGGTGCGTGGCCAGGAGGTGTGCGACCTGCTCAATGCGTTGAACACCGGTCATGACGGCAGCGCCGGAACGTTGCACGCGAATTCGACGGCGGAGGTGCCTGCCCGGCTGGAAGCGCTTGCCGCGCTGGGTGGTCTGTCCCGCTCGGCATTGCACAGCCAGCTCGCGGCCGCCGTGCAGGTCGTCCTCCACATGCGCCGGTCGTCGTCGGGGCAGCGGGAACTGTCGGAGGTCGGCGTGCTGAGCCGGAGCGACAACGGGGACGTCCGGGTGCTTCCGGTGTGGCAGGACGGTGGATGGACCAAGCGGCGGGTGTTGTTCACCGCGTTGCTGCCCCGGGGAGGCCGGCCGTGCTGACCCACTCACTGGCCTGCGCGGCCGCGGCCGCCTTGTGCTGGCCTCCGGTGCGGGGCTCGGCGGCGCGCCTGGGAGTGCTCGCGCCGTCTCGGGAACGCCGCGGATTGCCGAAGCCGCGGAAGGCGTTCGCGTTCGGGTTGGTGCCGTTGCTGTTCGTCGTGCCGCCGATGGTGTGGGCGGCAGGCGCGTTGCTCGGCTTGGCCGGCTGGCGCCAATGGCACGCGCGCCGCCGGTCGAAGTCCGGTTTCGCGATGCGCCGGGCGATGGCCGAGGCGCTGCACGCGATGGTGGTGGACCTCCGGGCCGGCGCCACGCCCGCGCTGGCCGCCGAGTCCGCCGCGGCTGATGCACCTCGGCCGGTCGCCGAGATCCTCGACGCGGTGGCCGGCGCCGCCCGCCTTGGCGGGAACCTCGACGAAACGTTGGCGACGGTCACCACGGCCGAACCACTGTCGGCAGCGCGGCGACGCTTGGTGCGAGCGTGGTCGCTGAGTCAACGCCACGGCCTTCCACTGGCCGATCTGCTCGACGCGGTCCGCCAGGACATCACGGCCGAGCTGCGGTTCACCAGCCAGTCGGAGGCAGCAATGTCCGGCCCCCGCGCGAGCGCGATGGTCCTCGCCGCTCTGCCCGTGTTCGGCCTGTTGCTGGGCGAGGGCATGGGAGCCCACCCGACGCACATCCTGTTCGCCACCCCGAGCGGCAACGCCCTCCTCCTGCTCGGCACAGCACTGATCACCACCGGCGCCGCCTGGAGCGCCCACCTGACAAGACGAGGAGCCCCACGATGAGCAAGCCCACGGCCCCATTGCTGCCGACAACACCCTCACCTCAACCGCTGCCGAAAACACCCTCACCTCAACCGCGCCAGCTCACTCCAGTTCGCAGCCCGCCCTCCAACGCCTCCGACACCCTGCTCGCCCCCGCGAGCGCCCACCTTTGCAGCCACAAAGGAGAAGCCCCGCGATGAGCACGCCCACCCCCGCCCCGCGGCGCACACCAGCCGGAGCCGAGCCAGTTCCTCCCTCGTCGCGCCCGCCGTCCAACACCCCTGCTCGCCCTCCCCGCGA
>NZ_AFWY03000026.1:0-93425 GCF_000231075.2 Amycolatopsis sp. ATCC 39116
CTGCGCCGCGGAGCGGCGGGTGGCCGCGGAGCGGCGGGTGGCCGCGGCGAGCGAGTGCGGCGCGGCGATGAGCGGCGCAGCGGGTACAGCCACCGGCACGCCGGCGGTTCCCTCAGGACTGCGCTCCGCGATGCGCTACGCCGCGGAGCGGCCGGCGGCCGCGGTCGGCAGGCGGGTGCGGCAGCTTCCGCGATCCCCCGCAGCGGGGCGTGCCGATCCCCACGACCGGCACGCCCGCTCACCTACCCCACCGGGACGCGCCCGCTCGCCTAACCCGCCGGGAGGAACTTCACCGCGTCTGCCCTCGCGGTCGCGGCTCCCGCGGTCAGCGTGACCGCGCTGGACGTGCCTGCCGGGAAGTCCCACGTGCCCAGCTTCAGCCAGCCGCCCGTCGTGTAGTCGGCTGTCACCGTGCTTGTCTGTCCGTTGTGGACCACCGTCAGGCGCGCCGCCGAATCAGTCGACGGTACCCGGTAGATCCACACGTCGTAGGTCCCACCGGCGCGCAGGTTCGGTCGCCACGTCGCCGTCGAGCCGGGGGTCTGGCTGTACCGCGAGCTGTTCCCGACCGTGAAGCCGGCCAGGGAGCTGTCCAGCCAGGTGCCGGTCTCCGAGTAGCCGTAGTCGGCCGGTGTGTCGTTGTCGACGTAGTACTCGCGCTGGTAGTACCGCACGTAGTCGAACTGCGCGGTCGCCGGGAGTTTGCTCTCGTCGACCGTCTCGTACGCGATCGACGTCAGCCAGATGTTCACGTAGTCGTGCGTGTCGAGGCTCGGCGGGTAGGTCGCGGTGTTCGTCAGCACCCCGTCCACGTAGAAGGCCACCCGGCTTTCGTTCCAGTCGAAGCCGTAGGTGTGCCAGCCCGCCGAGGTGTCGAAGCCCGGACTTGTCCACTTGCGACCCACGTCGGTCTTCGTGCCGTCCGGCCGCCACGCGTTGACACCCTGGCTGATGCTGCGCGGCGCGCTGGAATTGATCTCGAACTGGTCGATCTCGGTGCGCCGGTCGGGGTTGAACGTCGTGCTCCCGTCACCGGCCATCGCCCAGAACGACGTGTGCCAGCCGGATCCCACGGGCGTCTTCGCGCGCGTCTCGTAGTACCCGTAGCGGAAGGACTGCTTGCTCACCACACCGCCCGCGGTGTAGGCGTAGCTGCCGACCTGCTCCTTGCGCAGGTTCAGCGTCAGCACGCCGCCGCCCTCCGTGACGTTCGCGGGCAGCTGTGCGCTCTTCACCTTCTGATCGGTGCGGTAGTTCCACTTAGCGGTGTCCACTGTGGAGTCGTTGAACTCGTCGCTGAAGACCAGTGTGTAGCCGGATCCGGCTGGGGTGGTGACCGGGCCGGCCGCCACCGCGGCCGGAGCGGTCACCAGCGCGGCCGCGACCAGCACGGCGGGGACGAGTGCGTACCTCGGCATTGAGGGTTCTCCTTGACCGGTGGGGACTTCAGGCCACGGCGCGGGCCTTGGGCCCGGCCGTCTCCCGCACGACCCGCAGGACGGTGACCAGCGTGATCGCGGCGGTGAGCATCACGTAGAAGGCGGGCGAGAGCCGGTAGCCGCTGGCCGAGATCAGCCAGGTGGCGATGTAGGGTGCCGTGCCGCCGAACAGCGACACCGCGATGTTGTACGGGATCGCGATCGCGCCGGAGCGGATGCGCGGCGGGAACAACTCGGCCATGGTCGCCGACACCGCGCCGTCGTAGGCGGCGATCAGCAGGCCCAGCACGACCATCCCGAGGATCGCCAGGAACTCGTTGCCCAGCGACATCAGCAGCAGGGAGGGCCAAGTCAGCAGGATGAACCCGGCGGTGCCGGCGATCAGCAGCGGGCGGCGGCCGATCCGGTCGGACAGCGCGCCGGCGAACGGCACCGCCACCGCGACCACCGCCAGGCACACCGTGGAGGCGACGAACGACTGCACCTTCGTGAAGTGCAGCGTGGTCTGCAGGTAGCTGGGCATGAACGTCTGCAGCGTCCAGTGCGCGACACCCTTGATCACGACCAGCCCGGCCAGCACCAGCATCGCCTTGCCGCCGGTGCGGAAGGTCTCCCGCACCGGGCTCTCGGTGACCTCGCCCCTGGCCTCCAGCTCGCGGAACTCCGGCGTGTCCTGCAGCTTGAGCCGCAGGTAGAGACCGGCCAGGCCGAGCGGCAGCGCGAGCAGGAACGGCAGCCGCCACGCCCACGAGGTCATCGTCGCGTCCCCGAACGACGCGGTCAGCAGCAACGCCAGCCCCGAGCCGAAGACGAACGCGGCGAACCCGAAGGTGTCGGCGAAGCTGGAGAAGAACCCGCGCCGGTTCGGCGGCGCGTACTCGTACAGCACCGTCACCGCGCTGGACGTCTCGCCGCCCGCCGCGAAACCCTGCACCAGCCGGGCGACGACGAGCAGCAGCGGGGCGAGCGCGCCGACCGCGTCGTACGTCGGCAGCACACCGATCGCGAAAGTCGCCAGCGACGTGGTGAGCACGACGATCGCGAGCACCCGCTGGCGCCCGATCCGGTCGGCCAGCGGCCCGAAGAACAACCCGCCCAGCGGCCGGATCACGAACCCGGCGGCGAACACCGCGAACGTCGACAGCAGGGCGGCCGTCGGGTCGCCCGCGGCGAAGAAGTTCGCGGCGATAACAGTCGACAGGGTGCCGTAGATACCCATGTCGAACCATTCCACGAAGTGGCCGGCACCCGCCGCCAGCAGCACTTTCCGGCGGGGCACCTGGCCGGTGCTCACGGTTTCGGGCACAGCGACCTGTTCAGACATGACGACCTCGTTGTCCGTGTCGGAGTGGGGATCAGCGGAGTTCCGCTTCCGCGATCATGCGGGAGACGGGAAATTCGACGGTGAAGCCGAGCAGCTTGCGCGCCTTCGCGTTGGACGTCGTGTAGTGCACCGCGGGACCGGGCAGGGACACGTCCACATAGTCCAGTCCGGCGCGGCGCGCCAGTTCCGGGACCAGCCAGTCGAAATCGACCGAGTCGTCCGCGCCGAGACCGATCACCTCGCCGTCGAGACCGGGGGTTTCCACGGCGGCGACCACACCGGCGGCCAGGTCGCGGGTGTCCAGGATGCCCATCCGGAACGGCGTCCCGTCCTCGCCGCGCGAGAGCACGAGCTTGGTCGTGCCGTCGTCGTGTGGTTCGAGCGCCGCGACCGCGGCCGCGTTGCCGAACGCCCGCTGCTGCTCGATCTTGCGGTGCAGGAAGAACCGCGGCCCGGAGAAGAAGCTGTCGCGGTCCAGCAGCTCGGCGGCGTCCTGGAAGTGGGAGAACCGCAGCACCACCGCCTCGAGCCCGCGAGTGCGGCGGTAGAAGTCCACAGTGTCCTCGGCGAGCTTCTTCGTCAGCCCGTACGCGCTCGTCGGCGCGCGCGGGTGGTCCTCGTCGAGCGGCTGGTACACGGGTTTGCCCTCGGGGTAGACCTCGCCCGTGCTGGCGAGCACGAGCTTCGCGCCCGCCAGAGCCGCCGCTTCGGCCACGTTCGCGGTGCCGAGCACGTTGGTCTCGAACAACGCCGCGTCGTCGGACCGCTGCCAGGACATCCGGGCGGCCAGGTGCACCACGACGTCCGCGCCGGCGCAGGCCGAGATCAGACCGTCCCGATCGGACAGTGGCAGGCCGACCGGCGGCGCGACGTCGATCGGCACCACCGTGTGGCCGCGGTCTTCGAGCCGTCCGGTCAGCGTGCGGCCGAGCCGTCCCACGGCCCCGGTGACGGCGATCCTCACCGGACCTCCCGCACCGGGGTGTGCACCGGGCCGAGGTAGCCGAGGCCGATGCTCACGCTGTCGGCCGCCTCGACGATGGTGCGCCCCAGGTCGGCCTCCCGCTCGTCGAGCGCGATCGCGGACAGCGCCCCGGACAGCGAGATCGCGGCGACGACCGCGCCGGTGTGGTCCCGCACCGGCGCGGCGATGCACGCGCGGCCCAGCGCCAGCTCCTCGATCTCCGTCGAGTAGCCGCGGCTCGCGATCCGCGCGAGGTCCGCGTCCAGCGCCTCGAACGTCGTGATGGTGTGCCCGGTGAAGCCGTGCAGCGGCTCCGGACCCAGCAGTTCCCGGCGCTGTTCCGGCGACAGGCCCAGCAGCAGGCTCTTGCCCATCGCCGTGGCGTGCAGCGGGTTGCGCTGCCCCATCAGCGAAAACGACTTCTGCGCCAGCTGGCCTTCGACGTTGAGCAGGTAGAACAGCTCGGCGCCGCGGCGCACCGCGACGTTCGCGCCGAGACCCAGTTCCCACGCCAGCCGCTGCGCGACCGGACGCGCCTGCCGGTAGATCGGGTCGTTGTTGAGCGCGATGCCGGCCATCGTCAGCACCGCCGGGCCGAGCTCGTAGAGCTGGCTCACCGGGTCGCGGCGGACCAGGTCGACCGACTCCAGCGTCGCGAGCAGCCGGGACGTGGTGGAGATGCCCAGCCCGACCTCGGCCGCGACGTCCGACACCCGCAGCGCGGGCCGGCCGAGGGTGAAGGCGTTCAGCACGGCCGAGGCCCGCTCCACGCTCTGATTGCCACCGCTTTCGGAAACCATGGCACGAAGTATGCGGAGGCTTTGCACATTCCGCAAGCCCCGTGCAAAGATTGGCAACCATGCGCATCGCCGAGGTGACGACCTACGTCTTGAAGCTGTCCGGTCCACAGGCCTACCTGGGGAAGCTGGAGGACGGCAGCGAGCTGAGCGAGGACCGCGGCTACGTCGTGCGTGAGCCGTGGCGCAGCCTCTACTCCGGCCGGTTCGAGACGATGCTCGTCCGCGTCACCGCCGAGGACGGCACCACCGGCTGGGGCGAGGCGCTCGCGCCGGTCGCCCCCGAGGTTCCCGCGGCGATCGTCGACCGGATGCTCGCCGGGTGGCTGACCGGCCGCGAGATCACCGGCGTCCGCCCGCTCTGGCTCGGCCTGCGGGACCTGATGCGTGAGCGCGGGCACCTGGTCGGGCACCAGGCCGACGCGCTGGCCGCGGTCGACATCGCGCTGTGGGACCTCTACGGCAAGCTGACCGGGCTTTCGGTGGCCGACCTGCTCGGCGGCGCGGTGCGCACGCACGTCCCGGCCTACATCTCCGGCCTCGCCCGCTCCACCGACGCCGAGCGCGCCGCGCTGGCCGCGGACTGGGTCACCAAGGGGGCGGGCCTGGTCAAACTGGCCCTGGGCAAGGGGATCGAGGCGGACCTCGCCACCTTCGACGCGGTCGCCGAGGCCGCGCCGTCGATGCGGATCGCGGTCGACGCGCACTGGGCGTACCGGATCGGCGAGGCCGTCGAACTGGGCCAGGAGCTGGACCGGCGCAAGGCGCTGTTCTTCGAGGCGCCCCTGGTGCCCGAGGACGTCGATGGGCACGCCGAGCTGGCCGGGCGCATCCGCACGCCGGTCGCGGTCGGCGAGGCCATGCGCAACCGCTACGAGTTCGCCGACTGGCTCGGCCGCCGCGCACTGCGCCTGGCGCAGCCGGACGTGGCGCGCACCGGCATCACCGAGGCGATGTCGATCGCGGAACTCGCGTCGGCCCACCACGTGCCGGTGGCCTGCCACCACTCGGTCGGCCTCGGCATCGCGCTCGCCGCCGGGATCCACGTGTCCGCGGCCGGCGCGGACACGCCGTTCTTCGAGTACCAGCCGGACACCGTCCCGGTCGCGCAGAGCATCCTGCGCACCCCGCTGACCGCCGGGCCGACGGGGTTCGCCGTGCCCACCGGGCCGGGGCTGGGCATCGACGTCGACGCCGACCTGATCACCGAACTCGCGAAGGAGAACTGACCCGTGCCGGACACACCCACCGGTCTCATCCCCATCCTGGCCACGCCGTTCACCGCGGAAGGCGAGCTGGACCTGCCATCGCTGCGGTCGCTGGTGGAGTTCCAGCTCTCCTGCGGCGTCGACGGGCTCGCCGTGTTCGGCATGGCCAGCGAGGGGTTCGCGCTGACCGCGGCCGAGCGGGAGGTCATCCTGCGCGAGGTGCGGGCGATGACGTCGTTGCCGGTCGTCGCCGGGGTCAACGGCACCAGCACGGTGACCGCGCTGGAACAGGTCCGCGCCGCGGGTGACGGCGGGGCGGACCAGGTGATGGTGCTGCCGCCGTTCCTGGCCAAACCGTCGCCGTCGCAGGTCGTCGAGTTCTTCACCGAGGTCGCCGGCGCCGGGGTGCCGGTGATGATCCAGGACGCGCCGGGCGTGACCGGCGTGCCGGTCGATGTCGCCGCGGTGGCCGCGCTCGCCGGGGTCGAGGGCATCACCTCGATCAAGGTGGAGGCGCCGCCGACACCGTCCAAAGTGGCCGCGGTGCGCGATGCCGCGGGATTGGCCGTCCTCGGCGGGCAGAACGCGCAGGCGCTGATCGAGGAGTACGACAACGGCGCGGTCGGCACCATGCCGGCGTGCGAGTTCACCGACTTGCTGCGGTCCATTCTGGACGATCTCGCGGGCGGACGCCGGGCCGAGGCGCGGGCGGAGTTCACCCGGCTCCTGCCGTTGATCCACCTCGGGGTCCGGCCGGGGCAGGCGTGGGCCGTGCACAAGGAGGTGCTGGTGCGGCGCGGGATCATCCGGACGGCCACCGTGCGGCTGCCCGCCCGGCCGCTGGAGCCGATCACCGAGAAGGCGCTGACCGAGGTCCTGGACGAGCTGGCGCTGCCGGCGTGGCGCCGGTGAGGGGCGTCCTGGTCGTCGGCGGCGGCTCGGACATCGGGCGGGCGATCGCCGCGGCGTTCCCGGACGACCACGTGGTCGGCGCCGGGCTGGAGCCGGTGGCGGACCCGGCGTTCGGCGAGTACGTGGTCGCCGACTGCGCTACACCGGCGGGCGCGGAAGCGGCCGTCGGCGCGCTCGACCGGCTGGACGTGCTGGTGCTGGCGGCGGCGTCCCAACCGGTGGCGGCCGCCGCGGAAGCGACCGACGAGCAGTGGCGCGCGGCGATCGCGAACACGTTGGACGCGGCGTTCTACCCGGCGCGGGCGGCGCTGCGGGTGATGACGGCCGGGAGCAGCATCGTCGCGGTGACGTCGGTGAACGGCTTCCTGGCCGCGCCCGGCCTCCCCGGCTACGCGGCGGCGAAAGCCGGGGTGGACGGGCTGGTGCGGCAGCTGGCGCTGGAGTACGGCCCGCGCGGGATCCGGGTCAACGCGGTCGCGCCGGGCATGATCGGCTCGGCCGATCTGCCCGCCGTGGCGGAGGGCTACCCGCTGCGCCGCACCGGCGAGCCGCGCGAGGTCGCCGACGCCGTGGCGTTCCTGGCGTCGGCGCGGGCGTCGTTCGTCACCGGCGTGGTGCTCCCCGTCGACGGCGGGCTGTCGATCGCCTCGCCCGCCGCGTTCCTGCGGCCGGACCTGCGCGCCCGGTTCCTCCAGGTGTGATGTCCAGGGAGGTTGGTCAGCCGGGTGGTGAGAGCACTCGTTCGATGGTGACGCCGCGGGTGGCGAACCAGGTCACCGCGCGGCGCAGCACCGCGGTGGCGGTGACAGCGGTTTCGTCGGCGTGGATCTCGGCGTAGGCGAGGCGGGAGTGGTCGTCGAGCGCGGTGTGCACGAACGCGGTCCCGATCTTGGGGTTGCGGTAGGAGTTGCGGGGCTTGTCTGGTGTCGCGGCCCGGTTGCGAGCGCCTTGGGCGCGGCCGACGAACCGGTGCCCGCCGCCGCCGGGAACGTTGCCGAACTTGGTGACATCAACATGGCTCAGCGCGCTGGGGTGATCGTGTTCGTAGCGGCTCGCCGGTGACCCGGTCGATCCGGGAGAGGCGGTTGATCCGGCAGCGCACCAGCACCGCATGCACGGTGGAGGCCGTGCAGGCCGGCGATCTGGACCGGGCCCAGCCGGTGGCGCCAGCGCTGCGGTGCAGGTCCAGCCCTGTTCGACAATCAGGCGCGCGAGCCGGAGCCGGGTGCCTGGCATCAGGGTGGGACACGAAGGCCTCCGGTGGGTGATGTGGTTCCACGACAGCTCCACCTCACATCCGGAGGCCTTCACCTGTCTGCACGACAGGCCGTCACCGGTCACCTCGAATCGGAACAACGTCCTTGGACATCACAGCTAGGCCAGCACCACCTTGCCCAGCTCGGCGGGCGTCGCCAGGAGGTCGTGCCTCGGCAGGATCCGCACGGTGTAGCCGAGGGAGCCGGCCCGGGGCAGCCGCAGCGTCGCGGTGTACTCGCCCTCCTGGGACGGCTCCATCCGCACCGTCATGGGCTCCGCCAGCTCGTCCGTGTCACCGACGCGGCCGACCACCGTCTGGACCTCCACTTCGGACGGCGCCAGCCCGGCCAGGTCCACCTTCGCCCGCACGCGCACCTCGTCGCCGACCACCAAGCGCTCCTGCGCCTCCACCGTCAGCTCCGTGTCCAGCACCCGCACCTGCCGCCACACCGCGTCGACCCGCCTGCGGTACTCCGCCAGCGACCGCGCCCCCGCGTACCCGTCCGCGGTCGCCGCCGCGCTGGTCACCGCCGCCGGGTGGTAGGCCGTCTCCACGTACTCGCGCACCATCCGCGACGCCTGCACCCGCGGCCCCAGCACGTCCAGCGTGTGCCACACCATCGACATCCACCCGCGCGGCACGCCCGCGTCGTCCCGCTCGTAGAACAGCGGCGCCACCTGCTGGCCCAGCAGGTCGTACAACGCGGCCGACTCCAGCTCGTCCCGGCGCAGCGGGTCGGTCACGCCGTCCGCGGTCGGGATGGCCCAGCCGTTGCTGCCGTCGTAGCACTCGTCCCACCAACCGTCCTTGATGGACAGGTTGAGGCCGCCGTTGAGCGCCGACTTCATGCCCGACGTGCCGCACGCCTCCAGCGGCCGCGTCGGGTTGTTCAGCCACACGTCGCAGCCGCGGTAGAGGTAGCGCGCCATCGACATGTCGTAGTCGGGCAGGAACACCATGCGCCGCCGCACCGCGGGGTCGTCGACGAACCGCACGACCTGCTGGATCAGCGCCTTGCCACCCTCGTCGGCGGGGTGCGACTTGCCCGCGACGACGATCTGCATCGGACGTTCCTCGTCCAGCAGCAGCGCGCGCAGCCGTTCCGGGTCGCGCAGCATCAGCGTCAGCCGCTTGTACGTCGGCACCCGGCGGGCGAACCCGACGGTCAGCACGTCCGGGTCGAACACCTGGTTCACCCAGCCCAGCTCCAGCGCCGACGCGCCGCGCTGCAGCCACGCGTTGCGCACCCGCCGCCGCACCTCGAGCACGAGCTTCTGCCGCAGGTCCCGCCGCAGCGCCCACAGTTCCTCGTCGGACACGCCCATCTGACTGGGCAGCTTGCCGTCGTGCCCCCACGCCTTGTGCTTGCCGCCGAGCAGCGCGGTCAGCTCACGCGCCACCCAGGTCGGCCCGTGCACGCCGTTCGTGACCGACGAGATCGGCACCTCGGCGTCGTCGAAGCCCGGCCACAGCCGCGCGAACATGCGCCGCGACACGCGCCCGTGCAACTGGGACACACCGTTGGACCGCTGCGCCAGCCGCAGGCCCATGTGCGCCATGTTGAACATGCCCGGGTTGTCCTCGGCGCCCAGTGCGAGGATCCGCTGCAGCTCCAGCCCCGGCAGCAGCCGCCCGTCGCCGAAGTAGTGCTGCACCAGGTCCACCGGGAACCGGTCGATGCCGGCGGGCACCGGGGTGTGCGTGGTGAACACGGTGCCCGCGCGCACCGCGGACAGCGCTTCGTCGAACGCCAGCCCCTGCTCGCCGATCACCTCGCGGGCGCGCTCCAGGCCGAGGAACCCGGCGTGCCCCTCGTTGGTGTGGAACACCTCCGGCTGCGGGTGACCGGTCAGCTCGCAGTAGCGCCGCACCGCGCGCATGCCGCCGATTCCGGCCAGAATCTCCTGGCGGATGCGGTGGTCGGCGTCGCCGCCGTAGAGCCGGTCGGTGACGCGGCGCAGGTCCTCGTCGTTGGCCTCGACGTCGGTGTCCAGCAGCAGCAACGGCACGCGCCCGACCTGCGCCTGCCACACCTGCGCGTACAGGTCGCGCCCGCCGGGCATCGCGACGTGCACCAGCACCGGCTCGGAGTCCTCACCGGTCAGCAGCTCCAGCGGCAGCGCGCTCGGCTCGATCACCGGGTAGTGCTCGACCTGCCAGCCGTCCAGCGACAACGACTGCCGGAAGTACCCCGACCGGTAGAGCGGCCCGACCCCGATCAACGGCACCCCCAGGTCGGAGGCCGCCTTGAGGTGGTCGCCGGCGAGCACGCCGAGGCCGCCCGAGTAGTTCGGCAGCGCTTCGTGCACGCCGAACTCCATCGAGAAGTACGCGATCGCGGCCGGCGCCCGCTCCCCCTGCGGGCGCTGCTGGTACCACCGGTCCTCGGTCAGGTAGCGCTCGAGGTCGTCGCTCATCGCGTGGACCCTGGCGAGGAAGTCCTCGTCACCGGCCAGCTCCGTCAACCGCGCCGGCGACACCGCGGTGAGCATCCGGAGCGGGTCCCGCACGCGCCGGAACAGGTCGTCGTCCATCGACGCGAACAGGTCACGGGTCGGCGGGTGCCACGTCCAGCGCAGGTTGGTGGCCAGCGCGCGCAACCCGGCCAGCGGCTCGGGCAGGCTCGCGCGGACGGTGAACCGGCGGATTGCTCTCATGGGGATCGACGATATCGGTAAGGTGCGCTGCGACAAGCGTGACGAACATCGAGGGGGCCGGGGTGCGGCGATCGCTGGTGGCGCTGAGCGGGGTGCTGGCGCTGGGACTGGCCGGTTGCAGCGACGGGAAGTCCGCCTCGGTGTCCGAGGGTGACGTCGCCGGGCTGCCGATCACCCACTTCGAGAGCGGTCTCAAGCCGACCGCGCCCGAGCCGGACCTCGACGTGACCAACGTCAGCGGCGACGAGGCGGACCGGGTGGCCGTCGCCACCATCGCCGACGTCGAGGACTACTGGTCCGACGCGCTGCCGGGCAACTTCGACGTCAAGTTCGAGCCGGTGAAGTCCCTGCTGTCCTACGACTCCGACGGCGAGAACCAGGAGAACGGCTGCGGCGACACGAAGGGCAACGCGAACGCCTTCTACTGCAGCATCGACGACTCCGTGGCGTGGGACCGCGGCGTGCTGCTGCCGACCATGATGGACCAGTTCGGCCCGCTGTCGGTGGTGACCGTGCTGGCGCACGAGTTCGGCCACGCCGTGCAGTACCGGCTCGGCGACAAGGCGGGCATCAGCCGCAACACGCCCACGATCGTGAAGGAGCAGCAGGCCGACTGCTTCACCGGCGCCTACTACCGCTGGGTCGCCGAGGGCAAGAGCAAGTACTTCGCCGTGTCCACCTCCGACGGGCTGAACTCCGCGCTGTCGTCGCTGTTCCTGGTGCGGGACAGCGCGGGCACCTCGGCGACCGACCGGTCCGCGCACGGCACCGGGTTCGACCGGACCTACGCCTTCCAGATCGGGTTCGAGCAGGGGCCGACGGAGTGCGCGGGGATGACGCTGGACAACATCCGGCCGCGGCTCACCGAGCGGCCCTTCGACTCCGGCGACCGGGACGGCGACATCGAGGTCGACCAGGAGGCGATCGGCCTGCTGAAGGACAGCCTCGACCAGGCGTTCGCGGGCGCCAAGGTGCAGGCGCCGGAGATCGTCGACGACGGCGCGTCCTGCCCGAACGGCTCGGCCACCCCGCCGGCCACCTACTGCACGAGCGACAACACGGTGCGGATCGACCTCACCGCGCTGGCCGAGCTGGGACAGCCGGTGGACCAGGAGGGCGAGTTCACCGGCTCCAGCAGCGGCGGGCACGGCGACTTCGCGGCGTTCTCCGAGGTCGCGTCCCGGTACGCGATGGGCATCCAGAAGGGCGTCGGCGCTTCGCTGGACAACGCGAACGCCGGGTTGCGGACCGCGTGCCTGGTCGGCGCGTGGGCTGCGGTGGCCGCGCAGGAGGGTCAGCAGATGCGGCTGTCGGCAGGCGACCTGGACGAGGCGATCTCGGACCTGCTGCGGCCGGACTCGCTGGTCGCGGCCGACGTCGACGGCAAGCCCGCGGCCAGCGGCTTCAACCGCGTCGAGGCCATGCGCACCGGCTACCTGCAGGGCTCCGGGCCCTGCAGCACCCAATACGGCTGAGTCAGCCGATGAAGTCGCCGGTCGCCTTGCGGACCTTGGTGAGCAGCTCGGACAGTTGCTCGGTCTGCTTCGGCGTGAGGCCGACGAGCCCGAAGTCGATCGAGGTGACCGCCTTCGTCGCCTCCTCCAGGCGGGCGTGACCGTCGTCGGTGATCTCCACCAGCGTGGTGCGCCGGTCGGTCGGGTGCGGCACCCGCTTGACCAGCCCGTCCTTCTCCAGCCGGTCGACGATGTTGGTCACGCTCGTCGGGTGCAGCTGGAGGCGCTCGCCCATGACCCGCATCGGCAGCGCACCGCGGCGCGCGAACGACAGCAGCACGAGCGCCTCGTACCGCGCGAAGGTGAGGCCGTGCGGTTTGAGCGCGCCGTCGACGGCCGACTGGACGATCTGCTGCACGCGCATCACGCCGGTGACCGCCGCCATCGTCGCGGACGGCCCGATCCGGTCCTCCCACAGCTGCGCGGCGCGGGCGATCGGGTCGAAAGGCAGCGGGCGGTTCATGGCAGGGAAGCTACCAGCGGGTTCTTGACCGAGGGGGCAGGGTAGTGCGCAAAGTGTCGCAAGTGTGAGGAGAGCCGATGATCGTCGCCTTCAGCGTGAGCCCGTCCGGTGGCGACCCGGACGGCGGGGTCAGCGAAGCGGTCGCCAGGGCGGTGAAGGTCGTCCGCGACTCGGGCCTGCCGAACTCGACGAACGCGATGTTCACCAACGTCGAGGGGTCCTGGGACGAGGTCATGGACGTGGTGAAGCGGGCGGTGGAGGCGGCGGGCGAGGGCGCCGCCCGGGTGTCGCTCGTGCTCAAGGCCGACATCCGGCCGGGCTTCGACAGCGGTCAGCTGGAAGCGAAAGTGGAGCGGCTGGAGGAGCACCTCCGGTGAAACGCCGGACAGTACATGCCAGGATGGAAGCGTGACAAATCCACGCGCATCAGCAGCGAAGTCAGCCGCCATGTCCGCCGCGCTGTCCGGCGCGGTGGATCTGTCCGCGCTCAAGGCCAGGGCCGAGGCGCAGCGCAACGCCCCGCCGCCGTCGAGCGGCGCACCGGCCGGGGGCGGCGGCGCGGCGAGCGCCGCGGTCATCGACGTCACCGAGGCCACGTTCCAGGCCGAGGTCGTCGAGCGGTCGCTGCAGCAGCTCGTCGTCGTGGACCTGTGGGCCGACTGGTGCGGGCCGTGCAAGCAGCTGAGCCCGGTGCTGGAGCGGCTGGCCGAGCAGTCCGGCGGCGCCTGGGTGCTGGCGAAGGTCGACGTCGACGCCAACCCGCGCATCGCGCAGGTCTTCGGCGTCCAGTCGATCCCGACGGTCGTGGCGATCGCGGGCGGGCAGCCGGTCAACGCGTTCTCCGGCGCGCTGCCGGAGCCGGAGATCCGGCAGTGGCTGGACCAGCTGCTGGAGGCGCTGAAGGGCAAGTTGCCGGGCATCCCGCCGTCCGGGGCGGGCGGCGCCGAGGAGCCAGAGGACCCGCGCTTCACCGAGGCCGAGGCCGCGTTCGAGCGCGGCGACTTCGCCGCCGCCGAGGCCGCCTACCAGCGGATCCTGGACGTCGAGCCGGCCAACGAGCTGGCCAAGGCCGGTCTGGCGCAGGTCCGGTTCGCCGCCCGCGCGGCCGAGGCCGACCCGTCGGCCGTCACGCGCGCCGACGCGTCCCCGGACGACCTGGACGCCCAGTTCGCCGCTGCCGACTACGAGGTTGCGACGGGCAAGGTCGAGGACGGGTTCTCCCGGCTCATCGAGGCCGTGCGCCGCACGGCGGGCCCGGACCGCAACCGCGTCCGCGAGCACCTGGTCGGCCTGTTCGACCTGTTCGACCCGGCCGACGAGCGCGTCGCGGCGGCCCGGCGGAACCTGGCGTCGGCCCTGTTCTGAGACGGCGTTCCCCGCGCCGCGAGGTGTGGCGCGGGGAGTGCGGTTCACCAGGGGATGACGCCGTCGTCGTCGAAGAAGCCGCCGCGCGGCCCGTCGTCGGGCAGGGTGGCGAGCCGGATCGCGATGGCCGCGCCCTGCTCGGGAGTCCGGGGCGCGGCGAAGCCGGTGAAGTCGGTCGCGACGTAACCGGGGCACGCGGCGTTGACGATGACGTTCGTGTCGGCGAGCGCCCGGGCGTACTGCACGGTGATGCTGTTGAGCATCGACTTCGACGGCGCGTAGGCGGCCATCACCGGGCCGGTCCGCAGTGCCAGCGAGCCCATGTTGCTGGACATGTTGACGATGCGCGGCGAGCCGGCGCGGCGCAGCAGCGGGAGCATCGCGTTCGTCACCCGGACGACGCCGAACACGTTGGTGTCGAGGACGGTCCGGACGACGTCGAGGTCCAGTGTGGTCGGATCCTGCGCGCCGCCGTCGGTCCGGCCGCCGATGCCCGCGTTGTTGACCAGGACGTCGAGCCGTCCCGCTCTGCGCTCGATCGCCGCCGCGGCCGCCGCGACGCTGTCGTCGGAGGTGACGTCGAGGGCAACCCCGAACGCGTCGGCGCCCGCGGCGCGCAGCCGCTCGACGGCCTCCTCGCGGCGGGCGGCGTCACGCGCCCCGACGGCGACCGTGTGGCCGATCGCGCCGAGCCCCTGCGCGATGGCGTAACCGATTCCCTTGTTCGCGCCGGTGACCAGCGCGATCTTCGTGTCGTTCACGCGGCCCATGCTCGGCGCGCGGGAACGCGCTGTCCAAGATCAGCTCGCTATCCTGTGATACTCGGCAGGTATCAGCGCGCGTAGGCTCGAAACCGTGCGTGATCTGGAAACCCGCGAGCTCCGGTACTTCGTCACCGTCGCGGAGGAGCTGCACTTCGGCCGCGCCGCGGAGCGGCTCGGGATCGCGCAGCCGCCGCTCTCCCGCGCCATCCGGCAGCTGGAACAGCGGCTCGGCGCCCGGCTGCTCGACCGCGACCGC
Source organism: Amycolatopsis sp. ATCC 39116 (assembly GCF_000231075.2). Classification (NCBI taxonomy): domain Bacteria; kingdom Bacillati; phylum Actinomycetota; class Actinomycetes; order Pseudonocardiales; family Pseudonocardiaceae; genus Amycolatopsis; species Amycolatopsis sp. ATCC 39116. The sequence continues at coordinate 14,922 of NZ_AFWY03000026.1, forward strand.
CGCGGGGTGGCGCTGACCGACGCCGGGCGGGTGCTGCTCCGCGAAGCCAGGGTGGCGCTCGACGCGGTCACGGCCGCCGCGCGCCGCACCCGCCGCGCCGCCGACCCGCACCGGCCGCTGGTGCTCGTGACGAAAGCCGGGGCGTCACATGAACTCCTGCAGCGGCTCCTGGACGCCGCCGCGGCCGAACCGGACGTGCCGCCGGTCGAGGTCCTCCTGTGCGAAGTGGGCGAGCAGGCCGGGTTGCTGCGCGACGGGCGGGCCGACGTGGCGATCATGCACCGGCCGTTCGACGACCTCGCCGGCTTCGACACCGAAGACCTCGTCGTCGAAGGGCAGGTCGCGATCCTGCCCGCGGCGCACCCGCTCGCGGCCCGCGCGCAGCTCACGCTCGCCGAAGTCAGCCACGTCCCGGACCTGCCGATCGCGCGGTGGCCCCGGCTCGACGGCACCTACCCGCCCGGCCCCGGCCCGGAGGTGCGCACGCAGTCGCAGCTGGCCCAGCTCGTGGCACTGGGGCGGACGCTGCTCGTCATCCCCGCGTCCAGCCGGGCCTGGCAGTGGCCGGAGCACGTGGCGGTGCCCGTCGTCGACGCGCCGGAGGTCACGACCGTGCTCGCCTGGCCGGCGAGCAGCCGCTCAACCGCCGTCGCCGCACTCGTTCGCTCGGCGGCCGCGCTCTACGAGACCGCGTGACAGCACGAAGCGCCGCCGCCACGGGTCGTGGCGGCGGCGCTTCGCGGTGAAGATCAGGCGGAGACGGTGTCCCGGACGATCAGGCCGGTGCCGCCGTGGGTGAGGCGCTCCGGGCCGTCCAGCTTGCCGGTGCGCAGGGCCCAGGTCTCGAACCACCAGGTGAACAGCGGCGGGATGCTCGCCAGCAGCGCGGTGATCACGGTCTTCGGGCGCCAGCCGAGCGGCTTGAACACGGCCAGGGTGACGACCAGGTACACGACGAAGACGACGCCGTGGACCATGCCGAGCACCGGCACGCCGCCCTCGTTCGGGGCGTCGACGACGTACTTCAGGAACATCCCGATCAGCAAACCCGCCCAGGACAGCGCCTCGGCGACGGCGGCCACGCGGAACACGAGAGCGGCCTTGCTGGTCACTGCTTTCCTCCTTGTGAGAAGCACATGAGAAAACGTCCGACTCCGGTCTACGTCAACCACGCTGTCGGACGCTTCGGTACCCAGTGTGAGGCGTGATGGTCCTCACGGGTACTTCGGGGGTCGTGATCATCATCACGAGCGGTCGTCCACAGAGGATCCGCGTAGCCACACGGTCACCCACGGAATATGGATCGCGTATGACGCCGTCATCGGCCGACGATCGGCCCCCGCCGGTAGGCCTTGTGGCATGACACTCAGCCGACGCGGTTTCCTGTGGCGGGCCGGCCTGGCCACCGCCACTGTCCCGCTGGTGACCTCCGGTCTCGCGAACGCGACCGAAGCCGACCCGGACCGGCTGTTCCGGGCCGGCTCGTTCGACGCCGCCGACCGCGGCTACGCCAAGCTGCTGCGCCGGGACCCGGCGAACGCCCGCGCGGCCGCCCAGCGCGGCTACATCGCCCTGCTGCACAACCGATTTCCCGACGCGGAACGGTTTCTTTCCCGCGCGCTCGAACTGGTTCCCGGCGACGTCGACACGACCCGCAAGCTGGCGGAGTGCTTCGTCCGGCAGGACCGGCACGACCGCGCGGTGCCGTTGCTCGGGAGCACGCCGTTCGGAACGCAGTACGCCGCGTTGCGCGGCAAGCCGTGGGAGATCCGGGGGGCGACGGCGGTCCGGCTCCCCTTCATCGACCTCGATCCGCTGCCGACCGTCGAAGCGTCCCTCAACGGCGGTGAGCCCCGCCGGTTCGTGCTCGACACCTACGGCACGCTCGACCTGGACCAGCCGGTGGCCGACGAACTGGGCCTGCGCTCCCTCGCCACGGTTTCGGGTTACGCGGGCAACCGGCCGGTCACCATCAACCTCGGGATCCTGGACTCGATCCGGTTCGGCGACCTCGAAATCCGCAACATCCCCATGCAGTGGACGAACCAGCCCAAACCGGCGCTCCCGGACGGCACGATTCCCGCCGGCGTGCTCGGCACGACGGTCTTCTACCGCCTGCTGACCACGATGGACTACGCCCGCCGCGCGCTGGTGCTGCGGCGCAAGGACACCCCGTTCCGGCCAGGGCCGCGTGCCGCACGAGTGCCACTGTGGCTGGCCGGGGACCACTACCCGTGCTCGCTGGGCAGCCTCAACGGCTACGGGCCGGGGATCGTCACGCTGGACACCGGCGGCATCGCCCACGGCCTGGACACCACGGTCGAGATGGCCGAGCGAGCAGGCATCCCGGTGGACTACGCGAACCCCGGCGAGATCAACGGCAGGCCGGTCTACCCGATCACCGCCGAGCGGATCTCGCTGGGCCGGGCCGTCGGCCACGACGTGCGCGGGTCCGCGAGCGCCGGTCCCGTCGAAGGCACGCCGGGTCCCGGGCAGTCGGCGATGTTCGGGTTCGACATCATCGCCAACTTCACCCACGAGTTCTTCAAGCCGTTCGCCGTCACCTTCGACTACACCGGGATGAACTGCTACCTGGAACCCTGACCAGCCGGGCGGCGGTTGACACACCGCCGCCCGGTGGTGTGAAATCCACCCGCTATGACAACGTTGTCGTCGGGTCCGGGGAAGGCGTCGCGGCGCGCCACGATGTACGACGTCGCCCGTCTGGCCGGGGTGAGCATCAAGACGGTCTCGCGCGTGGTCAACGACGAGCCCGCGGTGCACCCGGAGACGGCCGAACGCGTCCTGGCCGCCATCGACGAGCTCGGGTTCCGGCGCAACCTCGGCGCGCGCAACCTGCGCCGCGGCTCGACCACCGGCACCATCGGCCTGGTCGTCGAGGACGTGGGCAACCCGTTCTACTCCGAGCTCACCCGCGCGGCCGAGAAGGTCGCCACCGCGTTCGGCAGGCACGTGCTGTCCGGCTCGTCGGAGGAGGACTCCGACCGTGAACGCGAGCTGGCGCTGGAATTCTGCTCCCGCCGGGTCGACGGGCTGCTCATCGTCCCGGCCGGCACCCAGCACGGCTACCTGCTGCCGGAGATGCGGGCGGGCACGCCGGTGGTGTTCGTGGACCGCCCGGCCGGGGACATCACCGCCGACACCGTGCTGGTCGACAACGCGGGCGGCACCGTCGAAGCGGTCGCCCACCTGGCCCGGCAGGGGCACCGCCGGATCGCCTTCGTCGGCGACCGGCCGGACATCTACACCGCCGCCGAGCGCCTGCGCGGCTACCGCGAGGGGTGCGCCCGCGCCGGGGTCCGCTTCGACGAGCGCCTCGCCATCCTGCGCCCGCCGACCAGGCAGAGCGTCGCCGACGCGGTCGCCCGCCTGCTCGCCGGGCCGGACCCGGCGACCGCGATCATCGCGGGCAACAACCGCGTCACCGTCCACCTGCTGCGGGCGCTGGCCCATGTCGCGCCGCGCCCCGCCGTCGTCGGTTTCGACGACTTCGAACTCGCCGACCTGCTCGACCCGCCGGTGACCGTCGTCGCGCACGACGTGAGCCGTCTCGGGTCGGCGGCGGCCGAGCTGTTGTTCGCCCGCATCAACGGCGATGCCTCCGCACCGAGAAAGGTTGTCCTGCCCGTGCACCTCGTTCCCCGCGGCTCCGGTGAGGTGGCCCCGTGACCGCCCCAATCAAGCTCCCGGCCAACCAGCCCGCCCAGTTCTACCGCGGCGGCGCGGCGATCGCCGCGCTGCGCGGAGTGTCCGAACAGGACTCCGCCTTCGGCCCGGAGGACTGGGTCGCGTCGACCACGACGCGCTTCGGCCAGGAGGAGTCCGGGCTGACCCGGCTGCCCGACGGCCGCTGGCTGCGCGACGCCGTCCGCGACGACCCGGAGTCCTGGCTCGGCGCCGAGCACGTCGCCGCGTTCCGCGACTCCACCGCGCTGCTGGTCAAGCTGCTCGACGCCGGCCAGCGGCTGCCGGTGCACTTCCACCCCACCGACGCGTTCGCGCGCAAGCACTTCGACTCGCACTTCGGCAAGACCGAGGCCTGGATCGTGGTCGGCACCAGCGGCGACGACCCGCGCGTCTACCCCGGCTTCCGCGAGACGGTCAGCCCCGCCACCGTCGACGGCTGGGTGCGCGAGCAGGACACCGAGGCGATGCTCGGCGCGCTGAACAGCGTCCCGGTCCGCCCCGGCGACACGGTCTACATCCCGGCCGGCCTGCCGCACGCGATCGGCGCGGGCGTGTTCGTCGTCGAGCTGCAGCAGCCCACCGACTTCTCGCTGACCATCGAGTGGCGGAACTTCCTGGACGACCCGGACAAGGGGCACCTCGGCCTCGGCTTCGACACCGCGCTGCAGGCGCTCGACACCTCCGGCTGGGACGACGAGCGGCTGGCGGGCATCGTCAAGCACACCGCCGACGAGCCGGGGTCCACTGTGGACCTGCTGGCGGCGGGATCGGCGGAGTTCTTCCGGGCCGACCAGCTCCGCCCGTCCCCCGCGCTCGCGCTCGACCCGTCGTTCGCCGTGTTCGTGGCGCTCGACGGGCAGGGCACGCTGCGCACCGAGCACGGCGGCGAGATCGCCGTGGCCAAGGGCGAGACGCTGGTCGTCCCGCACGCCGCCGGGCAGCTCGAACTGGCAGGCGACCTGACCGTCATCCGCTGCCGTCCCCCGGCCCCCGGAGCGCGCTGATGAACGACACCGTCCTGCTCGACGCGCGGAACCTGGTCAAGCACTACGGCTCGGTGGAGGCCCTGCGCGGCGCCTCCTTCCAGGCCCGCGCGGGTGAGGTGACCGCACTGATCGGGGACAACGGCGCGGGGAAGTCCACCCTCGTCAAGTGCCTGTCCGGCGCGGAGCAGCCGACCTCCGGCGAGATCCGGCTGGACGGCAGGACGGTGTCGCTCGACTCGCCGGTGACCGCGCGGCGCCTTGGCATCGAGACGGTGTACCAGGACCTCGCGGTCGCCCCGGAGCTCGACCCGGCAGCGAACCTGTTCCTCGGGCGGGAAATCCGCCGCAAAGGCATCCTCGGCAGGCTCGGCATGCTCGACAAGGCCGAGATGCGGCGGCGCGCGGTCGAGGAGTTCGACCGGCTGGGCGTGACGCTGCAGAGCACGGACGTGCCGATCGGCTCGCTGTCCGGCGGGCAGCGGCAGAGCGTCGCGGTGGCGCGGTCGGTGGTCTGGGCGTCGAAGGTCGTGTTCATGGACGAGCCGACCGCCGCGCTCGGCGTGGTGCAGCGCGAGCGGGTGCTGGACGTCATCCGGCGGGTCCGCGACGAGGGCATCGCGGTGGTGCTGATCAGCCACAACATGCCCGAGGTGCTGTCGGTGGCCGACCGGGTGGAGGTGCTGCGGCTGGGCACGCGCGTGGCCCGGTTCGTGGCGGCGGAGACCAAGCTCGAGGACCTGGTGGCGGCGATGACCGGCGCACTGACCCACGAGGAGGCGGCGTGAGCACGGCGGTCCAGACCGAGGTGAGCGGCGGGATCGGCAAGCGGTCCCTGGGACAGCGGTTGATCGGCGCCAACACGTTCTGGATCGCGCTGGTGCTGCTCGCGTTGATCGCGGTGTTCACGGTGCTGGCGCCGAACGAGTTCGCCACCGTGTTCACCTTCCAGACGCTGCTGATCGAGACGTCGGTGCTGCTGGTGCTGTCGGTCGGGATGACGTTCGTGATCATCACCTCCGGCATCGACCTGTCCGTCGGCTCGGTGCTGATCTTCGCCGGCATGGTGTGCGGCAAGACGATGGAGGCGCTCTCCGGCGGCAACGCGAGCACGGCCGGGTGGGGCGTGATCACCGTCGGCCTGGTCGCGGCGGTGCTGGCCGGCACGGCGTGGGGGCTGATCAACGGGTTCCTCATCGCGGTCGCGAAGATCCCGCCGCTGATCGTCACGCTCGGCTCGATGGGCGCCGCGCTGGGTGCGGCGTACCTGCTCAACGGCGGCTCCGACGTGCGCAGCGTGCCGACCACCCTCAACCGCACGCTCGGCTACGGCACGTCGTTCGGCGGCGTCCCGAACCTGGTGCTGGTGGCCGCGGTGATCACCCTGATCGGCGCGTGGCTGCTGCACACCACCCGCTTCGGCCGCTACACCTACGCCGTCGGCTCGAACGCCGAGGCCGCGCGCCGGGCCGGGATCGGCGTGACCGCGCACCTGCTCAAGGTGTACCTGCTGACCGGGTTCCTGGCCGGGGTGGCGGGCTTCCTGTCGCTGGCCTACTACGCCTCGACCACGATCACCGCGCACACCAACGACAACCTCAACGCGATCGCGGCGACCGTGATGGGCGGGACGAGCCTGTTCGGCGGCGTCGGGTCGGTGCTGGGCACGGTGATCGGGGTGTTCATCCCGGCGGTGCTGAAGAAGGGCTTCAACATCACGCACGTCCAGGACTTCTGGCAGATGATCGCGGTCGGCGCGGTGCTGGTGGCCGCGGTGTGGTTCGACCAACGGCGCCGCCGGGCGCGCAATTCCCGCTGAAATCCGTACAACGAGGTAGGGAGAGGGATCGGATGAAGTTGGCGCAGATCGCCGGACTGGCGGCGACCGCGGTGCTGCTGGCCGCTTGCGGATCGGGTCAGGTCGGCGGCTCCGGGGGCGCGGCACCGGAGAACAGCAAGCGGCTCACGCTCATCCCGGGCGTGCAGGCGGAGCCGTTCTACATCTCGATGCAGTGCGGCGCGCAGGCCGAGGCGCAGAAACTCGGCTACACCCTGGACACCTCGGCGCCGCAGAAGTTCGAGGCGGCGCTGCAGACGGAGAAGGTCAACGCGCTGGGCTCGAACCCGCCCGCCGCGCTGCTCATCGCGCCGACCGACGACACGGCGATGCTCGCGCCGATCCAGCAGGTCGCCTCGCGCGGCGTGAAGATCGTCGAGGTCGACACGGCGCTGAAGGACACCAGCGTGGCGCAGTCGTCGATCTCCTCGGACAACACGGCGGGCGGGCAGCTCGCGGCGGACACGCTGGCGCAGCTGGCAGGCGGGAAGTCCGGGTCGGTGCTGGTGCTGGACACGATCGCGGGCACCTCGACCACGAACGCGCGCGCGGCCGGGTTCGAGGAGCAGCTGAAGAAGTACCCGAACCTCAAGTCGGTCGGCATCCAGTTCACGCAGAACGAGCCGGAGCAGGCCGCGTCGAAGGTGACCGCGGCGCTCGCGTCGACCCCGGACCTGGTGGGGATCTTCGCGACGAACCTGAACACCGGCGAGGGCGCGGCGACCGGCCTGCGCAACGCAGGCAAGGTGGGCCAGGTCCAGCTGGTCGGCTTCGACGCCAGTCCGTCCGAAGTGGAGGGCCTGCGCAACGGCGAGTACCAGGCGCTGATCGCGCAGGACCCGGCGATGATCGGGCAGCAGGGCGTGCAGCAGGCGGTCGCCGCGCTGGAGGGCAAGCCGGTGACGCGCAACCTGACGGCGCCGCTGCACTCCATCACGAAGGCGAACATGGACGCCAACAGCCAGTACTTCTACAAGCAGTCCTGCTGAGGGGGCCGGGGAGGTGCGCCACTGGGGGTGCGCACCTCCCCGGTTTCACCGCAGCGTCTTCAGGTGCTCGGCCAGCCACCCGCGGGCGGCCCGCCACAACCCGGCGCCGAGCGAGATCCGCGCGACGCCCAGCTCGGCCAGCTCGGCGACGGGGCCGTTGGCGTTGACCGCGGCCGGGCTCACCGCACGCACGAACTCGGCCAGGACCTCGCGGTCGCGCAGCAGGATCGGGTACACGCAGTCCGCCCCGGCTTCGAGGTACGCCCGCGCGCGTTCGACCGCCTCCGGCAGCACGGCACGCGGGTCCGGCGCGCCGAGGAACACGTCGATGCGGGCGTTGATCACCAGGTCCCGCCCCGCGGCCGCGCGCACCGCCGCCAGCCGGGCGGCCTGCTCCTCGACCGGCCGCGGGGCGCCACGCGCATGGTCGGTGTCCTCGTAGTTGCACCCCACGGCGCCGGTCGCCAGCAGCCGTTCGGCGAACTCCCGTCCGGGCAGCCCGTAGCCGCTCTCGGCGTCGACCGTCACCGGCACCGACACCGCACGGGCGATGCGGGCCGCGGCGGCGAACATCTCCTCGGCGGGTGCGGCCTCGCCGTCCGGGTAGCCCAGCGCGGCGGCGACGGCGACCGACGACGTCGCCACCACCGGGAAGCCCGCCTCCTCGACCAGCCGCGCGGTGTCGGCGTCCCACGCGTTCGGCAGGAACAACGGCTTCCCCGGGACGTGCAGCGCCCGCAGCGCCTCGGCGCTCACTGGGGGTCCGCCGGGAGCGGCTTGTGGCTGGTGACGCCGAGCCGGTTGAACGCGTTGATCACCGTCGCCGCCCACGCGACCGCGACGTACTGCTCTTCGGTGAACACGCTGGTCGCCTGCTGGTAGACGTCGTCGGGCACGTCCTGGTTCTGCGGCAGCCGGGTCATCGCGTCGGTCAGCGCGAGCGCCGCGCGTTCCTGCTCGGTGTAGAGATCGGTCTCCCACCAGGCGCTGAGCATGATGATCCGCCGCTCGCTCTCCCCCAGCTTGCGGGCGTCCCGCGAGTGCAGGTCGATGCAGTAGGCGCACCCGTTGAGCATCGACGCGCGGATCTTCACCAGCTCGATCAGCCGCTGGTCCAGCCCCGCGTTCGCGGCCGCCTTCTCGACGACGGTGTGCAGGTGGAGGATCGACTTGTAGGCCTCGGGCAGCGCGGCGGACAACTGGATTCGCTTGGTCATGACGACCACGCTATCCGCCGCTGGCACACGAGTATGGTCCAGTTCTGTGGCACGTTCGTGGTCCAGTTCCGACCTCCACCTCGACTGGTCGCCGTCCGCGGGCAGGCGCGGGCTGGCGGACGCGTTGCGCCGTGCCATCCGCGAAGGCCGCCTCGCGCCCGGGACGGCGCTGCCCTCGACACGAGCGCTGGCAGCCGACCTCGGCATCGCCCGCGGCACCGTCACCCGCGTCTACGGCGACCTGACCGCCGAGGGATACCTGCGCACCAGCCAAGGCGCGCCGACCCGCGTCGCCACCGGCCCGCGCCCGTCCGCGGAACCCCGCGAGAAGTCCGGGCCGCCCACGTCCGCCTGGTGCCGGGACGCGCGCTGGGATCTGTTCCCCGGGCGGCCCGACCTGTCGTCGTTCCCGCGCACGGCGTGGGCGTCCGCGATGCGCCGGGTCCTGCAATCGCTGCCCGCCGGTTCGTTCGACTACGGCGACCCGGCCGGGCCGGCCGTGCTGCGCGAGGCCCTGGCCCGGTACCTCGCGCGCAGCCGCGGCGTGCTGGCCGACCCGGACCGGATCGTGGTGTGCGGCGGCTACTCCCACGCGATCAGCGTGCTCGGGCACCTGTTCGACGAGATCGCCTTCGAAGACCCGTCGCTGCCGGAGTTCCGCGACGGCGCGGCCAAGGGCGGCGCGAAGATCGTCACGGTGCCGGTGGACGAACGCGGCATCCGGGTGTCCGAACTGGACAGTCCGGTCGCGGTCGTGACGGCCGCGCACCAGTACCCGCTCGGGGTCACGCTCGCACCGGAACGCCGGTCCGCGCTGGCCTGCTGGGCGGCCGCGGGCGGCCTCGTGATCGAGGACGACTACGACGGCGAGTTCCGGTTCGACCGCCAGCCGGTCGGGGCGGTGCAGTCGCTCGCGCCGGAGCGGATCATCTACGCGGGCGGCGTCAGCAAGACGCTCGCGCCGTCACTGCGGATCGGCTGGCTGGTCCTGCCGCGGCGCCTGGTCGGGCCGACGCTGGACACGATGACGGCACTGGGCTGGCGGGCCCCGGTGATCGACCACCTGGCACTGGCGGACCTGCTGAACTCCGGCGCGTACGACCGGCACGTCCGGCAGCGCCGCGTCGCCTACCGCCGCCGCCGGGACCGGCTGATCGCCGCGCTGCCGCCGGGGTTCGTGCCGGAAGGCATCTCCGCGGGACTTCACCTGGTGCTGCGTGTGCCGGACGAAGCCGCCGTGCTGCGGGCGCTGCGCGCGCGATCGGTGGCGGTGGACTACCTGAGCCGCTACTGGACGGGCACCGGGCCCGGCGGACTGGTGATCGGCTACGCGACGCCGGCCGAGCACGCGTTCGGCCCGGCGGTGGAGGCCCTGGTGGACGGCCTGCGCGCCTGAGTCACCCGCGGCCGGCGCGCAGCGCCGCGAGGAGCTCGTCCGCCGCGGCGTACGGGTCCAGCTCGCGCTCGACGACCTTCTTCGCCACCGCGGGCAGGTGCCCGCCGCCGTGCAGGTCGGTCAGCCGCGCCTGCAGCTCGCGCAGCGCGATGGCCGCCACCTCGTCCGCGGCCCGCTCGGCGCGGCGGCGCTCCAGCTCCCCGTGCGAGACCAGCCAGTCGTGGTGCTCGGACAACGCCTTGACCAGGTCCTGCGCGCCTTCGCCGCGCGCGGCGACCGTCCGGACGATCGGCTGCCGCCAGCTCTCGCCGCGGATCTCCCGCCGCGCGTAGGCGATCATCTGCTTGAGGTCGCGCACCACGGTCTCCGCGCCGTCGCGGTCGGCCTTGTTCACCACGAACACGTCGGCGATCTCCAGCACCCCGGCCTTGGCCGCCTGGATCCCGTCGCCGAGCCCGGGGGCGAGCAGCACCACCGTGGTGTCGGCCAGCTTCACGACGTCCACTTCGGACTGGCCGACCCCGACGGTCTCGATCAGGACGACGTCGAACCCGGCGGCGTCGAGCACCCGCACCGCCTGCGGCGTCGCCCAGGACAGGCCGCCCAGGTGCCCGCGGGTGGCCATCGAGCGGATGAACACGCCCGGATCGGTGGCGTGCTCGGTCATCCGGATCCGGTCGCCGAGCAGCGCCCCACCGGAGAACGGCGACGACGGGTCGATCGCGAGCACCCCGACGCGCTTGCCCTCCGCACGCAATGCGGACAACAGCATGGACGTCGAAGTCGACTTGCCGACCCCGGGCGGCCCGGTCAGGCCGATCACCCGCGCCCGGCCGGTGTGCGGCGTGAGCGCCGCGGCCACCTCACGCAGGCGCGGGTGCGCGTCCTCGACCAGCGAGATCAGCCTGGCGACCGCGCGCGGCTGTCCCTCCCGCGCGCGGTCGACGAGTTCCCCGACGTCCAGTGGCACTACAGCGCGGGCACCTTGATCAGCAGCGCGTCGCCCTGGCCACCACCACCGCACAGCCCGGCCGCGCCGAGCCCACCGCCGCGGCGGCGCAGCTCATGCACCAGGTGCACGGCCAGCCGCGCACCGGACGCGCCGATCGGGTGGCCCAGCGCGATGGCGCCGCCGTCGACGTTCACGATCTCCGGGTCGATGCCCAGCGCCTTCGTCGACACCAGGCCGACCGCGGCGAACGCCTCGTTGATCTCGACCAGGTCCAGCGCGCTCGCGTCCAGCTTCGCCTTCGCCAGCGCGGCCTTGATCGCGTTGGACGGCTGCTCGTGCAGGCTCGCGTCCGGGCCGGCGACGACACCGTGGGCGCCGATCTCGGCGAGCGGCTCCAGGCCCAGCTCCTCGGCCTTGGCCCGGCTGGCGACGACGACCGCGGCGGCGCCGTCGGAGATCTGCGAGGCCGAGCCCGCGGTGATGGTGCCGTCCGAGGCGAACGCCGGGCGCAGCTTGGCCAGGCTCTCCGCGGTGGTGTCGGCGCGCACGCCCTCGTCGGTGTCGAACACGACCGGGTCGCCCTTGCGCTGCGGGATGGACACCGGCGCCAGCTCGGCCTTGAACCGGCCGGCTTCGGCGGCCGCGACCGCACGCTGGTGCGACCGGGCCGAGAAGGCGTCCTGGTCCTCGCGCGTGATGCCGTAGCGGGAGTTGTACTTCTCCGTGGACGCGCCCATCGCGCACTGGTCGAAGGCGCAGAACAGGCCGTCGTAGGCCATGTGGTCGAGCAGCGCGGTGTCGCCGTACTTGAAGCCGGACCGCGACTTCGGCAGCAGGTGCGGCGCCTGGGTCATCGACTCCTGGCCACCCGCCACCACGAGGTCGAATTCGCCGGCGCGGATGAGCTGGTCGGCCAGCGCGATGGCGTCCAGGCCGGACAGGCAGACCTTGTTGATGGTCAGCGCGGGCACGTCCATCGGGATGCCAGCGGCGACCGCGGCCTGACGGGCCGGGATCTGGCCCGCGCCCGCGGTGAGCACCTGACCCATGATCGTGTACTGCACCTTGTCCGGCGACACCCCGGCCTGCTCCAGCGCGGCCTTGATGGCGATCCCGCCGAGTTGCGCGCCCGTGAAGTCCTTCAGTGAACCGAGCAGACGCCCGATCGGGGTACGCGCGGCACCCAGGATGACGGAACCGGACACAGCAGCCTCCAACAGACGAACGACGGCGGTCGATCCGACGATACCCGGAGCAACCGTCCAGTACAGGTGTGAGCCGTGGCACCCACGCACCCAGGTGCCAAGCTTTATCCTCACCACTATGAATGACGCGCTGAAGCCGTTCGTGACGACCATCGACCACGTCGGCATCGCCGTCGCCGATCTCGACGCCGCGATCGACTTCTACGCGGAGAACTTCGGCATGATCGCCACGCACTCCGAGGTGAACGAGGAGCAGGGCGTGCGCGAGGCGATGCTGCACGCGCCGGGCGACGAGTCCGGCCCCGCCATCCAGCTGCTCGCGCCGCTGCGACCGGACTCGACGATCGGGAAGTTCCTCGACACCAAGGGCCCCGGCCTGCAGCAGGTCGCCTACCGGGTCACCGACGTCGAGGCCGCGGCCGAGGCGCTGCGGGCCAAGGGCCTGCGCCTGCTGTACGACAAGGCCAAGCGCGGCACCGCGAACAGCAAGGTGAACTTCGTGCACCCGAAGGACGCCGGCGGGGTGCTCGTCGAACTGGTCGAGCCCGCCGCCGCGCACTAACCCGGGGCGGGCCGGGCCATCAACGCGTCGGCGATGAAGTTCAGCTCCCGCTCCATCAGGTCCGGCGGGTCGTCCCCGCCGTGCCGCGCCACCGAGTGCCGGTAGCTCACCGCGAGCGCCAGCAGCCCGGCCGCGCTGTCCACGTCGGCCACCGCGAGGTCGCCGTCCCCCGCCGCGATGATCACCGTGCGGACCTGCCGGACCAGCTGCTGGAACCGGTCGTGCAGCGCGTCCCGCACCGCCCGGTGGGTGTCGGCCTCCCGCCACAGCAGGTGGGACAGCATCCGCGACCGGGCGAGCCGCGCGTCGAGTTCGGACACCAGCCGCCGCAGGCTCTCCGCGATGTCGCCGGGCACGACCACCCGCGCGGCGTCGATCTGCTCGTCCGGCAGGCGCTTGATGAGGGCGCTGAGCAGGTCGGCCTTCCGCCGGAAGTAGTAGTGCACGAGACCCTTCGGCACGCCGGCCCGCTCGGCGATCCGGGAGGTCGGAGTGGCGTCGAAACCGCTTTCCGCGAAGAGGTCCTCGGCCGCACGGAGGATCCGCTCCTTGGCCGGGAGGTCGTCGCCGTGTTCGGTCCGCGCCACTCCGCCCGCCTCTCGTACAGCTCGCCGGCCCACAACGCTAACCGAAAACCGGCTCGTCGTGGGCCGACCGGGGTGACTGCCTCAGTGCGCGGTCGTCATCCCACCGCGGTGCACCGCGTTCGCCACCGGCAGTGCCGCCAGCCCGGCGATCGCGGTCAGGGCGCCGATGATCCACGAGGACCACGCCGCCACGTCCAGTGCCGTGTAGGTCATCACCCACGGCGCGATGAACAGCAGCGCCCCGAGGATGACCTGGACCCCCTCGCCGTAGACGAGGCCCGGCATGGACAGCGAAAGCAGGCCGTCCAGCGCGATGAGGGCGCCCAGCACGATCATCGTCCACATGGTGGTGGTGTCGGTGTCGGCCCACAGGGGCGTCAGTACCGCCACCACCCCGAGCACGACCTCGGCCCAGTCGTGCGGACGGGTCCACGCCCGCTTCGAACGATCAGCCATTCGTGATCACCTCCGAACCCGATCCGGGAGACCACGCGGCGCGGTCTCCGCACTGCCATGGTGCGCCTTGATTGGCCGGCCGGTCAATCAAGGTTGGATTACGGCGAACCCGGCACAACGGACGGGTGAGGTAGCCCTCCTCCCGGACAGTGGCGGATGACGTTACTGGCCAGTAATGTCAGGCACTCCAACCCAGCGCAGGGAGGCCCACATGACGATCACGGACATCCGGGATGCGATCCTCACCGGCGAGACCGCCGAAGTGGGCGCTCTGCCGGTGCCGGAGGCCTACCGCGGCGTGACGGTCCACGCCGACGAGGCCGGCATGTTCGACGGCATCCCCTCCCGGGACAAGGACCCGCGCAAGTCGCTGCACGTCGACGAGGTGCCCACCCCCGAGCCTGGGCCGGGCGAGGCGCTGATCGCCGTGATGGCCAGCGCGATCAACTACAACACCGTGTGGACGTCGATCTTCGAGCCGATCCCCACGTTCAAGTTCCTGCAGCGCTACGGGAAGCTCTCGCCGCTGGCCAAGCGCCACGACCAGCCCTACCACGTGGTCGGCTCGGACGCGGCCGGCGTCGTGCTGCGCACCGGGCCGGGTGTGCACCGGTGGCAGCCGGGCGACCAGGTCGTCGCGCACTGCCTCAACGTCGAGCTGGAGGGCCCGGACGGGCACAACGACACGATGCTCGACTCCGACCAGCGGATCTGGGGCTTCGAGACGAACTTCGGCGGGCTCGCCGAGCTGGCGCTGGTCAAGGCCAACCAGCTGATGCCCAAGCCGGACCACCTGACCTGGGAGGAGGCCGCCTGCCCCGGGCTGGTCAACTCCACCGCCTACCGGCAGCTGGTGACCCCCAACGGGGCGAACATGAAGCAGGGCGACGTGGTGTTGATCTGGGGCGCCTCCGGCGGGCTCGGGTCGTATGCCACGCAGTTCGCGCTCAACGGCGGCGCGATCCCGGTGTGCGTGGTGTCCAGCCCGGAGAAGGCGGAGATCGTCCGCCGGATGGGCGCCGAACTGGTGATCGACCGCAATGCGGAGGGTTACCGGTTCTGGAAGGACGAGAACACACAGGACCCGAAGGAGTGGCAGCGCTTCGGCGCGCGCATCCGAGAGTTGACCGGCGGTGAGGACCCGGACATCGTGTTCGAGCACCCGGGCCGGGAAACGTTCGGCGCGTCGGTCTACGCGGCGCGCAAGGGCGGCACGATCGTCACCTGCGCGTCCACCTCCGGATACCTGCACCAGTACGACAACCGGTACCTGTGGATGAACCTGAAACGGATCATCGGCTCGCATTTCGCGAATTACCGCGAGTCGTGGGAGGCCAACCGGTTGATCGCGAAAGGCCTGATCCACCCGACGCTGTCCCGGACGTACCCGATGACCGAAACCGGGCAGGCGGCGCTGGACGTGCACCGCAACGCCCACCAGGGCAAGGTCGGTGTGTTGTGTCTCGCCCCGGAGGAGGGTTTGGGCGTGCGTGATGTGGAGAAGCGGTCCAAGCACATCGACCGGATCAATTTGTTCCGCGGCGCCTAAGTAGTCTGGGCCGCATGAGCCTTGGCGACGAACGAGAGCTTGTACCGCTCGGCGCGGGTTTCGACCTGGCCAAGCGCGGTTACGACCGCCACCAGGTCGACGAGCACCTCGAACGGCTGGACAGCGACCTGAAAATGCTCGCCGCCGACCGGGATGCCGCCATCTCGCAGGCCGGCGACCTCGCCCGGCAGCTGGAGCAGGCTCGCGGCGAGATCGAGAACCTGCGCGGCCAGGTCGAGCGGCTGGGCCAGCCGCCGACGACGGTCGAGGGCCTGTCCGAGCGGTTGCAGCGCATGCTGCGGCTGGCGCAGGAGGAGGCCGCCGACACGCGGGCCCGCGCGGAGGCCGAGGCCGGGCACATCCGGGCGAAGGCCGAGTCGGACGCCAGCGCCATGCGCGCCCGCTACGAGCAGCTGCTGTCCGAGCTGGACGCGCGGCGCAAGGAGATGGAGGCCGAGCACCGCAAGGTGCTGGAGACCGCGCGCGCCGAGGCCGAGTCGATCACGAACAAGGCCAAGGAGGAGCGGGACCGGCTGGACCGCGAGGCCGAGCAGCGCCGCACGCAGGTCGAAGAGGACTTCGAGATCGCGATGGCGGCCCGGCGCACCGAGGCGATGCGGGTGCTGGCGGAGCAGGAGGCGACCAGCAAGGCGGAAGCCGAACGCCGCGTCCGCGAAGCGACGGACGAGGCCGCGGCGATCCGCAAGAAGGTCGCCGAGGAGGAGGCCGCCGCGAAGGCCGAGATCGAACGCCGCCGCCGCGAGTCCATCGAGGACGCCAACCGGCGCAAGACGGAGTCGATCACCGAGGCGAACGCCCGGGTGGCGGAGGCGTCCGACGAGGCGGCGCGCCGCGTGCGCGAAGCTACGGAGGAGTCGAACCGCCGCATCAACGCGGCCGCCGACCGGGTGGAGGCGCTGCGCAAGCTGCGCGCGGGAATCGCCGAACAGGTCAAGGCAGCGCGCGAAGTGCTGCTAGAGGCCAATTCGGTGCTCGGCGAAGCCGAACCGGTGATCGAGCCCCTACCCGAGGAGCGCGAGGCCACACCTGCGGGGAAGCCCTCCGGGAGGCAGTAGAGGCGCGGGCGGGGCAGCGCTCTCGAGCGGAGTGACACCTCGGCGAGGCAGCGCTCCCGGACGGAAGTGACACCTCAGCGCGGCAGCGCTCCCGGACGGAGGTAACGCCTGGCGGGGCGGGCTGAGCCACTTTGGCCAGCCCCTCCCGCCACCACACATCCCGCCCGGAGCACACCGCCAAGGCGGCAGAGCCGAACCACCTCCACCAGGCGCTTCCCCCACCAGGCACGCCCTGCCACCAGGCAAGCTGCCCCCCGCTCTGCACATCCCGGGCGGGCAGAGCTGCGTCAATCCGACCCAGGACTCCTGTCGGTCAGGCTCGATCCCGCTCGACCTCCACGGCCACCGGAGGCAGGGTCGAGCTCGCCGCGATCTTCGCAGCCACTGTGGCCTGCGCGGTTGTCCCCGCCAGACGAGGTGTGCCGGGTGAGCTGTCACGGCCCGCCGAAGAACGTGAAACCGTCCCCGGTGGTGGGGCTGCGCAGAAACCGACTGGCGAGTAACCTAGGGCGCCACTTGCGAAAGCGCACAGGCGCGCACCCTTGCCGGAGGTATTGGGATGGCTGCATACCGGACCGTGGTTGTCGGTACGGACGGGTCTGATTCATCGTTCCGCGCGGTCGACCGGGCGGCGGCCGTGGCCGCGGACTCCGGCGCCACGCTCGTCATCGTGTGCGCCTACTACCCGGCGAGCAAGCAGGACGTGGAGAAGGCCCAGGACGTCCTCGGCGAGGAGGCCTACCAGGTGGTCGGCTCGGCGCCGGCCGAGGACACGCTCCGCAGCGCCCGCGACCGCGCCCTCAAGGCCGGCGCGGGGTCGACCGAGACGATCGCCGTGGTCGGGGAGCCGGTCGAAGCCTTGCGCAAGGTCGTCTCCGACAAGTCGGCCGACCTGCTGGTCGTCGGCAACCGGGGCCTGAACACGCTCACCGGGCGGCTGCTCGGGTCGGTGCCGTCGGAGGCGGCGCGCAAGTCGGGCGTCGACGTCCTGATCGTGCACACCACGTAGGCCGTGGTGGACTCCGAGCGCCTCGAGAGCATCCTGCTCGGCGGCAAGCGCCGCTACACGCGGCTCGAGGTGGCCGAGAAGGCGGGTGTGCCCATCGAACGGGCCACCCGCCTGTGGCGGGCGCTGGGGTTCGCCACGGTCGGCGACGACGAGGTCGTCTTCACCGACGCCGACGTCGAGGCCGTCCGCACCACCGACCAGCTGATCTCCTCCGGCCTGCTCGACCAGGGCCTGGAGGCGCCGGTGGCGCGCACGCTGGGCCTGCACCTGTCCCGGCTGGCGGAGTGGCAGGTGCGGATGCTGTGGACGCTGATCACCGAGAACGAGCACCTCGGCCAGGACGACTCGCAGGTCGTGACGCTGGTCGAGCGCCTGCTGCCGGAGTTGCAGCGCGTGCAGGACTTCGTGTGGCGGCGGCACCTGGCGGCCTTCGCGGGCCGGGCGCTGGCGTCGCCGGAGGAGGACCTGGAGGCGCGGACGGAGGTCGTCGGGTTCGTCGACATGGTCGGCTACACGCGGCTGACCCGCCGCCTCGACGAGAGCGAGCTCAGCGCCGTGCTGGAGGGCTTCGAGCTGCTCGCGACCGAGGTGATCGCCGACCACCACGGCCGGGTGGTGAAGATGATCGGCGACGAGGTGCTGTTCGTCGCCGACGCGCCGGCCGATGCCGCTGAGATAGCGCTGACGCTGACCGAACGCACAGCGGCGGACGCCGAACTGCCGGAAGTCCGGGCGGGCCTGGCGGCGGGAAGGATCTTGAGCCGCTTCGGCGACGTGTACGGGTCGGTGGTGAACATGGCCGCACGGCTCACGTCGGTGGCGCGCCCAGGCACGGTGCTGATCGACCGCGAACTGGCGGGCGAGCTGGCGGAGCTGCCGGGTTTCACGGTGCGATCCCGCCGCCCGGCGACGGTCCGCGGCTACGCGCGGCTGCACCCGTACGTGCTCAGGCGGGATTAGCAGGCCGAGCGGAAATCGATGCGGTCACCGGTGCCCCGGCGACCGCATCGATCGTCAGGCTCAGTTCGCGGGCAGGACCGCGTACTGGCGCACGTACAGGTCGGTGTAGGTGACCGGCCCGCGGGGGCCCGGCACCTTGTCCAGGTTGATGCCGGTCTCGGGCACGGCCAGCAGCTTGAAGCCGTCCAGCAGGCGGGTGGGCGCGTTCCAGAACACGCCGGTGCCGGTGTAGCCGTCGAGGAAGGCCGAGGCGGTTCCGGCGTCCTCGGTGGCGATGCCCGCTGCCAGGCCGGAGGTCTGCTCGTTGGCGATCGACACGGCCTCGGTCACGTCGGCGACCTGCGCGACGGTCACCGTGGCCTCGTGGTCGGAGTCGAGCGCCCACTCGTAGCCGATGGCGTGCTCGTGCGGCGGCAGCGAGGGCGTCACCTTCCGCTCGGCCAGCGCCTCGGAGATGACCGGCCACAGCTGGTCGTGCACCGCGGAGTGGATGAGCAGCAGGTTGAGCCGGTTGCAGACGCCCAGCCGGTCGAGGCTGTTGAACACCAGGTCGCGAACCTTGCCGGCGTCGGCGGCTTCGTCGATGTACAGCACGCCGCCGCCGTCGGCGTGGGCGAGCGTGCGCACGCCGTGCTGGGCGGCCTCGAGCGCGAGCGCGCGGGTGCTCTCGCCGCTGCCGCGCAGGATGACCAGCGGCACCAGGTCCGGGAACCGCACCAGGGCGGCCGCGGCCTCCCGTTCCACGCGCGGCACCAGCTGCACGACGGCGGGGTCGATGCCCGCGTCGGACAGCGCCGAGGCGATGACGACCTCCAGGAGCCGCTGGGCCGAGCCGAGCGCGGCCGAGCCGGTGCGCAGCACCCCGCCGTTGCGGGACTTGACGAGCTGCGACGCCACGTCGACCGTCACGTTGGGCCGGGCCTCGTAGTTCGCGCCGATCACACCGACCGGACGACGCCGCTCGACGAGCCGCAGGCCGTCGGACAGCTCCTTCACCGGGATCTCGCGCTCGCCGTGGGGCGAGCCGGCCAGCAGGCGCAGCTGCTCGGCCATGCCGGTGAGCCGCTCCTCGGTGATCGTGAGGCGGTCGAGCAGTCCGGCGCTCATGCCTTCCTGCTGCGCCCGCGCCACGTCGGCCCGGTTGGCCTCCAGGACGCTTTCACGCGCGTCGAGGAGGCGGTTCGCCATGGCGGTCAGGGCCGCGTCGATGGCCTCGTCGGACGCGGTGGCCAACGACGGGGACGCCGCCTTGGCCGCCCGCGCGCACTCCTCAACAGCCTTCGCCACCTCGTCGGACACCGCTACCTCCACGCTGGGAACTGGGAGCCTCCAGTGTGCCGCACGGGCAGGTCAGGGCTGCAGCGCGGGTTCCAGCAGCCACGCGCCGCCGACGAAGAGACAAGTGACCGCGAGCACGCCGAGCATGAGCATCCACAGCGCCGCCGGCACACCGGTCAGCCGGGCGAGCTGGTCGGCGTCGGAGTCCCGCGCCGCACCGCGCCGTCGTTTGATCTGCAGCTCGATGACCGGCCGGAGCCCGCCGAACAGCAGGAACCAGGTGATCAGGTAGATGAACCACGCCTGGACCTGCGGCCCGGCGACGAGCGCGACCACCGCCAGCCCGGCGGCCGTGAGCACCACGGACAGCACGCCGTACGCGTTGCGGACCATGACCAGCACGCCGAGCAGCAGCAACGCGGCCAGCGCGAGCAGCACCGTGATGCGTCCCGCGGCCAGCAGGCTCGCGAAGGCCAGGCCGAGGATCCCGGGGGCCGGGTAGCCCGCGAGCGCGGTCAGGACCATGCCCGGCCCCTCGGGCTTGCCCCGCGAAACCGTGACGCCCGAGGTGTCCGAGTGCAGCTTGATGCCCTGCAACCGGCGCCCGGCCAGCACCGCGATCAACGCGTGGCCCGCTTCGTGGACGATGGTGATCACGTTGCGGGCCATCCGCCAGGGCGCGCCGGACAACACCAGCAGGAGCGCCACACCACCGGTGACCAGCGGCACCGGGATGGACGGATCCGGCTGCGCCCCGAAGAGACCCGCCAGCACGTCGAGCTCTGCCGTCGCCTCGTTCACGCGCGAAGCTCACCACATGTGGAGTGCGCTCCCTGTTATCACCCCCATCGTGATCACAGCTCCTTCACTGGTAGTTGGGATGGGCGGGGCGGCGTGGTGCCGTTGTGGGGATGGCGCCGGCGCTGCCCCTCCGGTGCGGTCCCGGCGCTGAGCGAGACCGTCGGCTGAGCCGGCGACCGATGCCGCAGCCCGGCACCGCTGCCGCGCCCCAAGCCGCGCGCAGGTGGCCTCCCGTTGGCGGAGTGGCCGGAGGGCTGCCGAGCGGGCACGGGGCCGGCCTGGGGCACTGGGCGACACCCGGCCGCTCAGCGGAGCGCCCGCGAGCGGGAACCGCACCCTGCGAGGTGCGGTGGTTTGGTTGCACCGCACGCGGGCGGGCGCCGGCACCGGGAGCCATCGATGTCGCCACCGCGCCGGTGCCCGGTGCCGGCACCGGGCACCGAGCGCAGCGGCAGCGCCAGCGCCAGCGCCAGCGCCAGCGCCAGCGGCACCGCCAGCGCCAGCGCCAGCACCAGCAGCAGCGGCACCGCCAGCGCCAGCGCCAGCACCAGCGGCACCGCCAGCGCCAGCGCCACCGCCAGCACCAGCACCAGCGGCAGCGGCACCGCCAGCACCAGCGGCAGCGGCACCGCCAGCACCAGCGCCACCGCCAGCGCCACCGCCAGCGCCAGCGCCAGCACCAGCGGCAGCGGCAACGACAACGACAACGACAACGACAACGACGAGGCTCAGTGACCCACCCAGACCGCCGGAAGCGGGCGCCCGCTGTCGGGCGGGGCTGGGTGAGGGCTGGCGCGGGGCAGCTGGCCGGGCTCAGGCGGCTTGCGTCGGCGCCTCCTTCGTCGTCACTGCTGTGGGTTTCGGGCGGCGGTCGCGGGCCACGCGGAACAGCAGGGCCGCCCAGCTGCGGTACGGGGCCCACGCGTCGGCGATCGACGTTAGTTCCGCAGGCGTTGCGGCGGGGCGGGTGTAGGCGTGGCGCATTTCCTCCAGCAGGTACCGCTCGTCGGCGGGGAAGACGTCCGGGTGCCCGGCACCGCGGATCAGGATCAGCTGCGCCGAGAACGCTCCGATGCCGGGCAGGGCCCGCAACGTCTCCAGGGCGTCCGCGGGGTCCGCGGCGCGCAGGGCAGCCGGGTCGAGGACGCCGGTCAGCGCGGCCTCGGCGACCACGCGCAGACGGTCCACTTTGATCTCCGGCAGCCACGGCGGCGCGGGCATCTCCAGCAACTCCGCCGGCGCCGGGAACGACCACAACGGACGCCCATCCACATCCAGCTGCCTGCCGTGCAGTTCGGCGATCCGTTGCTTGAACAGAGCCGCCTGCGTGAACCGGATCCGCTGCCCGATGATCGCCCAGCAGGCGGCCTCGTACGGCGACGTGAACAACACCGGCCGTAACCCGGGATACCGCGCCTGCAACGCACCCACCACCGGATCACGCTCGCCGACCGCGGCGAAACCGGAGCCGTCCACGTCGAGCGACAGGATCCGCGCCACGTGCCGCGCGGCCTCGGCGACATCGGCTTCCCCCGCCACCACTGACACTTCGACCGATCCGGGCGCTCGTTGCCGCACCCGCACCCCGGTGTGCACCCACCCGCCCGGCAACGGGAAGGCGAACCGGAGCGTGCCCGGCTCCTCCGCCGCATCCGGTCGCGACGCGGGCGCGAACCCCTCCAGGAAACCGGCCGCCGCCGTGAGGTCGAACGGCCCCGGCACGGCGATCTCGACGGTGCCCGTCACACTGCTCGTCATCGTTGCTCTCCTTCGGTCGGACGATGATGAGACGACGGTAGCGGGACCCACCGACAATTCCGGGAAAAGCAGTTGCCGGCCCCGCTACGGTGGAGCCATGGGTACCTTGTTGCAGTCCTGCGTGGTGTTCGCCCGCTTGCGGCGCGCCTAACGCAGCGGCTGCCTCGCACACTTCGGCTTTTCCAGCCACCACAACGCCAGTCGCTGCGTCATGAGCTCCTGCCCGCTCTCATGACGTGGAGTACCCATGCCCTCGGCACCTCGTGCCGGGCGGTCCGCCGGCGTGCATTTCCTTGCCACACCGGCGATCGCCGCACAGCTCGTCCAGTCCTGCGCCATCGGCGGCGACGATCTCGTCCTGGAGATCGGCGCCGGCCAGGGCGCCCTCACCCGCCACCTCGCCGCCACCGGCGCACGCATTCTCGCCGTCGAGCGAGATGAACACTTCGTGCGCCGCTTGACCACCCGATTCGGTGATCGGCCGAACGTTCGCGTCGTGCACGCCGACGTCCGCGACATTCCCTTGCCGCGACGGCGGTTCCACCTCGTGGCCAACATCCCGTACGCGCTGTCGACCACCATCCTCCGCCGCGTCCTCACCGGCCACACGACGCTCCACCGCGCGGCACTGCTCGTCGAATGGGGCTTCGCCAAACGGGTCTGCGCCAGCGTGCCCAGCCGGCTCGAACAAGCGTGGTGGGCCGCCCGTTTCGACCTCGAACTGGTGTCCCGGGTCGGCGCGCGGCACTTCTCCCCGCCACCCCGCGTCGACTCCGCGCACCTGGCGATCCGCCGCAACGACTTCCCCCGATCGGCCGAACGAGCACTGTGGACGGTCCTGTCCACCGCCTACCGCCGCCCCACCGCGCCGGCGCAGCTGCTGTTCGACCGGCGCGCCCTGCGCCACGTGGGAATCCAGCCGGCGGAGCCCGCGGGCACCGTCACGCCGCAGCGCTGGGCGCGCCTCGCCCGCCACCTGTCCCCCGGCCGCGCCTGGCCCGCCCTGCCGAAACGGATCCGCGACTGAGAACTCTCAGGAAATTCTTCTCAGGGGATTTCTGGGTTGCTCCACAGGATTCTCACAAGAACGGGGACGAACCTCATGGGCATGAACGAGAACGAGTTCCGGGCGAGCCAGGCCGGCGGAGTCCCGCCGACCTACAGCCACCCCTACTACCAGCAGCCGGTCGCGGCCGCGCCGGTGCTCACGCCCCCGCGGCCCAAGAAGAAGCGCGTCGCCGCGCTCGTCACCGCCAGCACCCTCGCCGCGGCGGTCATCGGCGGCGCCAGCGGAGCCGCCATCGTGGGCCTCGACAGCGGATCGCCGACCAGCTCGGCCGCCTCCGCCACCACGGTGTCCAGCACCACGAACACCGACGTCAGCGCCGTCGCCGCGAAGGTGCTGCCCAGCGTCGTGCAGGTCAACGTCACCACCCGCCAGGGCGAGGCCATCGGCTCCGGGGTCATCCTCAGCTCCGACGGCAAGATCCTCACCAACGCGCACGTCGTGTCCGACGCCGTGGGCGACGTCACCATCACCCTGTCCGACGGCACCAAGTACCAGGCCAGCGTCGTCGGCGCCGACACCAAGGCCGACATCGCCGTCCTGCAAGCCGAGGGCGCCAGCGGCCTCACCGCCGCCACCCTCGGCGACTCCAGCAAGGTGCAGGTCGGCGAAGAAGTCGTCGCCATCGGCTCCCCCGGCGGCCTGCAGAACACCGTCACCTCGGGCATCGTCAGCGCCCTCAACCGCGACCTCTCCGACATCTCCAGCGGCGAACCGGACACCCCCTTCGGGCAGACCGCCGACACCAGCAGCGACAGCCCCAGCTACACCGCCATCCAAACCGACGCGTCCATCAACCAGGGCAACTCCGGCGGCCCGCTCGTCGACATGAACGGCGAGGTCATCGGCATCAACTCCGCCCTCTACAGCCCCTCGTCGACCTCCGCCGGATCGGTCGGCATCGGCTTCGCCATCCCCATCAACGACGCCAAAACGATCATCCAGCAGATCGAGAACAACTGACACACCGGAACGGGCCGCGGTCGGGGCGGCCCGTTCCGCTGTGCCGGGCGGTCCCCGCGCGCGGCCCGCGTTAGGGTTTCCCGGTGACCGACCGTCTTGTCTGGATCGACTGCGAAATGACAGGGCTGGACCTCGCGAAGGACGCCCTGATCGAAATCGCCGCCCTGGTGACCGACGCCGACCTCAACATCCTCGGCGACGGCCTCGACATCGTCATCCATGCCGATGACGACACCCTCGCCGGCATGCCCGACGTCGTGCGCGAAATGCACGCCAAATCCGGGCTCACCGACGAGGTCCGCCGCTCCGTCACCACCCTCGAGGAAGCCGAACAACGCGTCCTCGACTACATCCGGGCCCACGTCCCCGAACCCAACAGCGCGCCGCTCGCAGGCAACTCGATCGCCACCGACCGCGGCTTCATCGCCCGCGACATGCCCGCCCTCGACGCGCACCTGCACTACCGCATGGTCGACGTGTCCTCGGTCAAGGAACTCGTCCGCCGCTGGTACCCGCGCGTCTACTACGCCAAGCCCGAGAAAGGCCTCGCCCACCGGGCCCTCGCCGACATCAAGGAATCCATCAGCGAACTCGACTACTACCGGCGCACCGCGTTCGTGCCCATGCCAGGGCCCAGCAGCGACGACGCCCGCGCCGCGGCCGCCGAAGTGCAGCGCAAACACAGCAACTGACCCCCCGCGAGGCCCCCGCGACGGGCACGCTACGATATCCCGGCTGGTGGCGATCGCAAGACGCCCCACGTGGTGGGTGTAGCTCAGCTGGTAGAGCACCTGGTTGTGGTCCAGGAAGTCGCGGGTTCAAGTCCCGTCACTCACCCCAATGGCCCCACCCTGCTCGGTCGCTTCGCGGCCTCGCCGGGTGGGGTTCGTCATTTCGTCCGAGGGCCGAGCCCCCACGGTGCGAGCTCCTCACCCTGGCGAGCGCTGGGCACGAGGGCGGGGACCAGCGTGCCCCTACTCGGTCGCTGCGCGACCTCGTGGGGCTTGGTGACCGATCCGCTGGTCTCGCTAGGTCGCCTTGGGTGGGGGTCGCCCAGCCCCGCCTGCCGTGGGGTGGCTTGTGGGGTTGGGTGGCTGTCAGCTTGTTGTGGGGGTTGTCCAGGCTGACCAGGGGAGTTGCCAGACCGACCAGCCGTCCGTCGGCTCCAGGGGCTGGCCGCCGCTGTTGGAGACCGTGAACAGGTCGCCCTTCTTCGACAAGTCCATCAGCCACTTCGCGTTGTCGGTCGACAAGTTGATGCAACCGTGGCTCACGTTCCGCCGCCCCTGCGAACCCACCGACCACGGCGCCGAGTGGTAGAAGATCCCGCTGTTCGACAAACGCACCGCGTACTGCACGAACGTCCGGTAACCACCAGGCGTGTCCGCGGGAACGCCGTACGTGCCCGAGTCCATCGTGTAACCCACGTGCTCGCTCATCACCGTGTACGTCCCCACCGGCGTGGTGTTCCCCGGCTTGCCCATCGAGATCGGCATCGACCGCACCTCGGCGCCGTTCACCAACACCCTCGCCTGGTGCGAACCACCGTCGGCGAGCACCTCCACCCGGTCGCCCACCGTGATCTTCGCCGCACGGTCCTCCAGCCCGTACGCCCCGCCACCCAGCGACTTCCCGTAGATCGCGGCGTCCACCGAGATCTTCGTGCCCGGCACCCAGTAGTCCTTCGGCCGCCAGATCAGCTGGCTGTCACTCATCCAACGGAACGCGCCCTCGGTGACCGGCTCCGTCACCACCTTCACCGCCCGCTCCGCCGCCGCCCGGTCCGCCACCTTCGAGTTGAACGTGAAGATCAACGGCATCCCGACCCCGACCGTCTCCCCGTCCTGCATGTTCAACGAGACGGAGATGGTCTTCCGCGGCTTCGCGACAGTGGTGAACGTCGAGGTCGACGTCACCTGCTTGCCATCGGCGCCCACTGCCACGGCGGTCAACGTGTACTGCTTGCCGTACCCGAGCCCGTCCGCGAACTCCCACGACGAACCATCCGCCGACAGCGCGCCCGGCACGGCCTCACCCTCGGGGTTGCGCAGCGTGACCTCGGTCAACTTGCCGTCGGCCACCTTCACCGAAACGGGTTCGCCCGGCGCGACGTCAGCGGCCCCCGACGAGGGCAACACCGCGAGCGACGCCGGACGGGCGGCTTCGGCCGACTGCGACGCAGGCGCCTCCTGCCCGCCACCACCCGGCTCCGTCGTGCAGCCGGCCAGCAGCCCAGCCGCCAGCACCAGGCAAGCCCATCTGCCCGCCACCACCGAACGCCGCATCATGCCCCCAATCAGGTGAAGATCGCCCGCTTCGTTCTCCTGCTCCCAGTCTGCCCGATCTTCGCGCCCACAGGGGCCAGACCTGCCAAAACGTGATTGGGGACCCTCCGTGAAGGGACCCTGGAAGGCGTGCTAATCTTTTCTTCGTCGCCAGGGAGACCAGGCGGCCGGAGCAAGCGCCATTAGCTCAACTGGCAGAGCAGCTGACTCTTAATCAGCGGGTTCGGGGTTCGAGTCCCTGATGGCGCACAGTCACCCCAGGTCCTAGGGCCTGGGGTTTTTGCTTTCTGATCTTGGTGCCGTTTTACTGCCGTTTTTGGCGACGTCCAGCACGCCGAGCACTACTGCCGGACGCCGGGACGGCAGGTTGCGGCCGACGTAGGTGTCTGTGGTTTGCGACACACGCGAGTGGCCGAGAAGGTCACTCGCTTCCCGCGCCGGAAGCGCGTCAGTGACCAGTGTCGCCACCGTCCGGCGGAACGTGCGAGGCGTGAACCAGTCGCCGATGCCGTGACGCTTGCGGAAGGCCCGCCAGTCACGTCGAAGGTTGCTGGCCTCGCGGAGCCCGCCGAGCGTGTTTGGGAAGACCCAGCCGGTCAGTTCTTCGGGCCTGATGCCCTGCCTGGCGGCCACCCGGGCACGACGATCGAGCAGCATGTCAACGAGCCAGTCGGCCAGCGGAACGCCACGAAGCGCGTTGGCGCTCTTGCCCTCGTTGATCTTGGCGCCGTCCGCCTTCGTGCGGACCATGTTGCCCTCGACCCAAGCGACCTTCTTGCCGAAGTCGATGTTCTCCCAGCGGACGGCGATCCCTTCCCCGGTCCGCTCCCCGGTCCCGCCGTAGAACCGCATGATGTCGGGCAGGTCCTGCCGTTGGGCGATCTCGTCCGCGTCCGCCTTCGCGAAGATGTCCAGGACTTCATCGGCCGTGAGCGCCCTGGCCGGCTTCTTGCGCTTCCGATTTTCGACCGGCCGCGCGTCACGAACCGGGTTCACTTTGAGTGCTTCGTGCCGGACGGCCAGCCCGCACACTCCGGACAGGATCGCCCGGACAGTTCGCGCTGTACTGGCCGAGTACTCCTTGTTGATCGCCTGAACGATCGAGTCGGCACGCCCCACAGTGAGTTCGGCGATCGACAGGCCCTCGATCCGCGGCCTTACGAGGGTGCGCCAGCGCTGCTCGTAGGTGTCAAGTGAAGTCCCGCTCCGATTGCCCAGATCGACTTGCTCCCGGAACTCCTCCAGCCACTTCTCCCCCACCACCACGGCTTTGGTGTCGGGTTTGATCTGCCCTGACCCGATCTGACGATCAAGGAGCCGTTCTCGGAGCTTGTTCTCCGCAGCAGCTTTGGTAGCTGCCCAGCAGCGCACCTTCCGCACACGTCCATCGACGTCCCGGTACTGGCACGAGGCCATGAAGCTCGATCCGTCCTTCTTGGCACTGATCTTGCCGTACGTCCCCACCGGCAGCCGCGGTCGCGCCATCCTGTCTGTTCCCCCTCAGGCAGCGTCGTCGAGCGATTCGAACCAAGCGATGACGTCGGCAGCCTTGTAGCGCAGGTACTTGCCGACGCGCTTGCCCTTCGGGCCGTAGCCACGGGTCCGCCAGTCATACAGCGTGTTGACCGGGACGCCGAGGTACTCGGCGACGTCTTCCACCGTCCAGAGCCTTTCCATGTCTCGTGTCCTTTCACTTACAGGGCAAGGGTTTCCTCCGTCTCTTCGCATGCGATGCGTTTCCGCTCCCGAGCCTTCGCGGCTGCGGTGTTTGCCAACGCGGCGTCGCCGATGGTCAACCACCCGACGCCATCGAAGATCCAATTCAGGGTCACCGCGGACTCGTCGCCGTCCTGGTCTGCGTCGGCCGGCATTGCAGCTTCGGGGAACTCGCCGCGCCGGAATGCCTTACGAACGGCCCTTAGCGCCGTCAGCGTCGTGGAGTAGCGGCGGCTCTTGGTAGAGAAGTGCCCGCCGAAGCCGAGCATGTGCGCCCACTTCTGGAGCTTGCCCCAACCTTCGGCCCAGTCGGTGCGCTGCTGCTTGCTGGTGTAGTAGAAGGGCCGTTGCCCAAGCCGCCAGCACGCGACGAGCTGCCGGGACTGGTGGTTGTCGCGCTCCGCGTGCATGTTGGCGTCGAGCTGCGTGAGCCGCCGGGAGACGTGCCCGGCTTCCTCGGTGGCCTTCGTGGCGTACTTCGCGAGATAAGCGGCCACCGCGGTGGTTGTCAGCGAACCACGGTCATCGTGATCACTCGCGTGAAGGTGGACGGGGCGGATGTCGCGCTGCTTGCCCCAGCTAATGGTCCAGCCGGTGCGTCGCCGGGGGTGGGGTGCTGTGGTGAAGCGCGTGACGGTCGCAGCGGTGTCGATGAGGCTGCTCAGCAGCTCCGGCGTAATGCTCGGATCCGGCGCGACGATGGTATCCGGATCGTTCGGGTCGAGGCCATCGAGCCTGATCAGGGCGTGGAAGTGCACGACACCGCGCCGCTGGTACTCGGCCACCTTGGCGTACGAGAGCCGCACCCGCACGCCCCGGTCCTTGGCGGCCGCCTTGAGGTACCGGTTCAGCGTGATCGTGGTGCGCCGCCACAGTTCCCCGGCGTGGAAGTTCCAGATGGCCTGGGCGTCGTAGTCGTAGCAGTCCCGGCAGATCGGCTCCCCCACGCACGGGTCATCCTCGCCGTGCCGAACCGGGCACTCCGTCGAGCGGCCGTGCGGACAGAGCGGCGCGTACCGTCGGGGCCGACAGGGCTTGACCTGCCCGTTGCTGACCACCCGCGTGTGCACAGCCCCGAAGGCCGGCGCGGTGAGCGTGACGAAGAAGCACGGATGCTCGGTGACGGTCTCCGGCACGCCCTTCCCGCCGACGAGACCGGCTTTCACGAGCTGGTAGGTATCGGCCCGGTAGGTCTCCGCACACGCCGGGCAGACCGAAGCACGGCGGTTCTTGCAGGCGACGTACAGCAGCCCGTCCGGCATGTCGTCGGTGACCCGCTCGACCTCACCGCCGCCCCAGTCCGCTTCCACACGAAGACGAACGGGCCGGGAGCAGGCAGCCGCAGGCATGACGTGCGCCAGCCACCAGCGGTAGTCCGGCCTGGTCGCGCGGCGAAGCAGATCAAGGGCCAGGTCGCGAGCGCTCATACGGACACCGCCCGAAACACTTCGCCCCGGAAGCTCGCCCACGACACAATGACCACATGCGGGAGGGCTACATGCGGAACCACCTTGAGGATCCCGAGCTGGGCAGGGTGGTCAACCGCTACGTGACGCCGGGCCGTCGGTACAAAAAGCTGTCCTACCAAAACCTCATGCGGATGGCACCAGAAGATCGCTCCCGCTTCGGACGGGCGTTCGCTGAAGACGCCCGACTGGTGACCGATGACGAGCTGCGTAACCTGCTCGACTACGAGTGGCGCGCACGTAGGACAGCCGCCTGGCTTATCGGGCTCGATCGCCGCAGCAGATTCCGCGAGCAACTCGGCGACCTGTTGCTTGCCAGTGAGCTGGGCCTTGCTGGCAAGGGCTACTGCTTCGCACTTGCGCGCTTCGGCACTGAGAAGGATGTCCAACTGCTGGTCGCCTACCTCGACCGCTACCTTCCGCGGACCGATCTCTCGTATGACCAGGCCGAGGCGCTGGGCGCCTTGCAATTCATAGATGTGAAGCTCGGGACCCACTACGCTGCCCGTTTCCTCCAGGAGGGCGGGCTGTGGCATCGTTGGGCACGTCCGGAGTCGAGACTGGCAGCCCCGCCACTCCTCCTCCGGGACATCAGCGAACTGTGCGCCCTCGCCGACGAATGGATGGCTTCCTGACTCCGGCTCGGCAACGGCTCCCAGCCCCACCACGGTCTCGGTGGTGGGGCTGAGGGTCATGGTCGAGACGGTCAAGGATGCTCCGGTTAGGCGAACAGGTGCGCGTAGGTCTCGACGTCGCGGGTGGTGGCCCACCGCCAGCCCTCCAAGAGTTCGCCAGTCGGCGCGTAGGCGGGCAGCAGCGCGTAGGGGTCGAATGCGGAAATCGGCAGAGCGATGAAGCCGCCGATCTCGGGCGCGTGCGCGAGGCGGGCGACGTCGACGGCGTTGTTCTCGCCGGTGACGAAGACCCACAGCTGCTCAGGGGTGAGGGCCATGGGTTTGGTTGCGGTCAGCATGAGGGCAGTCCTCTCCTGCGAGTCGAATTGCGAATGGGGATTAAGCGGTCTTGCGGGTGCGGATTTGGCGCGCGTATTCGACGAGCGAGTGAATGTGCGCGTCGGTCAAATAAGCGGTCTTCATCCGGCGTGGGATGCCGCCTTCGGCGAGCAGCAGGGCGACGCCGCGTTCCTCCGGCGCGATGTTGGAGGCATCGAATCCCTGCGCGGCCCAGCCCCGACCGAGGATGATGTCGGAGCTGGAATCGGTGGTGCAGCGGTAGGCCATGCGGTACCCGAACAGGTCCCGCAGCGAAGTAGGGATGATGTCGGCAGAAGGCCGCTGAGTCGCGGCTACGACGATGATCCCGGCAGCCCGGCCCCGTGCCACGAGGTCCCGCAGCAGACGGACGAACTGCTCTTGCTGGTCCTTGGTGCCCATCGTGGCCGAGAACAGGGCCAGTTCGTCGATGACGACCATGATCACGTCGATCGGGTCGTGACGGTCGATCTTGCGCCGCCGCACCCGGTCCAGCTCGACATACCGGCGGTCCATCTCCGCCTGCAGCCGCTCCAACGCGGTCAGAGCGCGTTCGATGTCGGGGCCGACGAACAGGTCGGCCACCTCGCGCCACAGGCCCAGCTCGACTTGTTTGCCGTCGAAGAGCCACAAGGACAGGTCCGGGCACAGCGCGCCGTGCGCGACGATGTTGTTGAGCCCCACGGACTTCCCCGCGCCGGGTTCCCCGGCGAGCAGGATGTTGCGCCAGATCAGCTCGATATCAACGCCGTAGCCGTCTTCGTAGATGCCAAGGTGGACGGGGTCATAGATGGACAGCCCAGCCACCGGAACTGTGTTCTTCCGCATGACAGCCCTCTCAGTCGATGTAGTCGGAGAGGTCTTCGCCGTGGACCACCGCGGCCGGCTTCGCCGCGGGCTTGTCCTGCACGGGCAGCGGCGTGACCGTGGCAGCCGCGATGGGCTCCGTCCCCTCACTACGGGACTTGCGAACGAGGGACGCCAGCTTCGCCAGGGGCGAGTCGATCGGCGTCGAGCGGTCCAGCGGGTCACGACGGATGACCTCGACCGCGAACAGGGTGGACAGCTTGCGCACCCGGTGCACCCGCGCGTCACGGGCGTAGCAGGCGGGCGCGATGTACTCGAGAACCGCTTCCAGATCCCCGGCCGAGGAGCCCGCACGGCTCCACAACCAGATCCGCTCCCCGGTCTTCGTAGGCCGTGCCCACAGCATGAACGGCAGCGCGCCGTCCAGGTTCATCGTGCGGGCACGCGCCTGCCGCAGGCAGGTCCGCAGCCGGTGCCGGTCGACCAGGCACCAGAACCTGGAGAACACGAACCAGCGGGTCTGCGGCACCAGCACCACGACAACCACGGTCCCGCTGAAGATCAGCCAGGCGTAACCCTCGCCGACCTGGTGATTCAGCCACGCCATGCCCACGAGGAACACGGCGGTCAGAAAGATCTCTGCGCGCCAGCGCAGCAGCACGCCCAGGCCCACGACGAACCAGTGCTGCTTCGGCGCGTGCCAGAACTCCATGACATCGACACGGCGCGCTCCACGCGCCCGGCGGATAGACTTCGCCACGACTCCTCCAAGGTGGAGACGAAAGAGGCACGGGTCCGGACAGGAACCGCCAAGAACCAGACCGGTCCCGTGCTTCTCTTCGAGGGAAATGACTAACGGCCGGCGGCATTCCGCTCAGCCAGATCCCGGCTGTTGTGCCGGATGAGCACTTCAGACGTTCGTCACGGTCAGGAAGCGGAGCTCGCCGACGTCTTCGAACCGGAGACAGCCTTGATGTCGATCGCACGGAAAGCCACGCCGTTGCGGCCGTTCTGTGCCCACGGAATCGCCTGCAGCTCAACGGGCGTCACGACGGTGCCAGTGGTGACCTTGGGGGCCTGCGGGGCCGCGACGGTCACACTGATCACCTCCGCGCCCGAGCCGTCCATGGCAACCAGCTGCACAGTCCACATCGGAACGTTCGTGCTGCGCTCGACCCGCTGAATCCCGTTCTGATCCGTCTTCGGCTGAGCCTCCCGGCCCACCGTGAACGTCACCTGCGAAGTGTCGATGAGCAGACGCATAACCTGTCCTCCAAGGGTGATCAGTTCCGCACCGCTCCATAGCGCTCTTCGGTGCGTCCCTGACGATGCCGCCGAGGACGGGGACGGCTTCACCACACAGAGGGACATCTAGGGACGTCTCTGGTAGCGTGAAGACGTCCCTAGGCGTACTTGGGGGAGGGTCGATGACCAACGAGCGTCTGCGTGACGCCCTGCTGACACGGGGCCTCACACCGGACGAGCTCGCCGAGCGTATCGCAGTGGACCCGAAGACGGTCGAGCGCTGGATCACCAAGGGCCGTACGCCCTACGCGAAGTCGCGGCACAAGATCGCCGCAATCTTGCAGGAGAGGGAGAGCTACCTATGGCCGGGCGCGCTGTCCGAGGCCAAGGCGAGTGAGGTCAGTAACTCCGAGATCGTGAAGGTCTACGCCCACCGCAACTCGGTGCCGGCCGACCTCTGGGACAAGCTCCTGGCACAGGCCACGACGTACGTGGACATGCTGGTCTACGTCGGCATGTTCATGACCGAGAAGCCGGGCCTGCTGGAACTGCTGCGCGGCAAGGCCGAGGCGGGCGCGCGGATCCGGCTGCTGTTCGGCGACCGGGACGCCCCGGCGGTGATCCAGCGCAGCGCCGACGAGGGCATCGGACCGCACACGATCTCGGCCAAGATCGACCACGCCCTGGCCTACTTCCGCAAGCTCGACGGCGTACCCGGAATCGAGATCCGAACCCACGGAACGGTGCTGTACAACAGCATCTTCCGGTTCGACGACGAGATGATCGTCAACCCGCACGTCTACGGCAAGATGGCCGCCCACGCTCCCGCGCTGCACCTGCGGCGGTTGTCGGCGGGTGACCTGTTCACCACCTACGCGGACAGCTTCACCGCCGTGTGGGAGCACGCTCAACCGCACAAGTGGGAGGACTGAGGCTCGTGCCGAAGAAGGACTACTACGACGACCCCGACGCCCCGGCCGCCAACAGCATCGTGCCCGCGGTCGCCGCTGTGGTGCGCAACGAGGCCGGCGAAATCCTGATGATCGAGCGCACCGACAACGGCCTGTGGGCACTCCCCGGCGGGGCCCAGGACCTCGGCGAGTCGGTGGTGGACGCCGTACGGCGCGAGGTCGAGGAAGAGACCGGGCTGACGGTCGAGGTGACCGGGATCAGCGGCATCTACTCCGACCCGAAGCACGTGATCGCCTACGACGACGGCGAGGTCCGTCAGGAGTTCTCGATCTGCTTCCACGCCCGCCCACTGGCAGGCACGTTGCGGCCCAGCTCGGAGTCACGACAGGTGCACTGGGTCGCGCCGGAGCGCCTGGAGGAGCTGGACATCCACCCCTCGATGCGGCTGCGCATCGATCACGCGATCAAGAACCCGCAGGACGTCCATTTGGGTTAACCGCCGAGACGGCGGACAGACGGCCCTTCGTGCGCTCGACGGCTGCCAGCAGCTCAGGAGTGGCACCGGTGATGAACCGAGTCACGAGATGGTCAGGGCCGTAGCGCCGCTTGATCTCCGCAATGCGATCTTCGGCGTCGATGGTCTCGCCGTCCGGCGAGGTGGTCAGGTCGCAGTACCAGAGCGCGTCGCGGATCGAGCCGCGTTCGTCGTGGAAGTCGGCCAGCTCGTCGGTCAGCCCCCGCAGTTCGGCTTCATAGACGGCGTAGGAGTGGTGCGCGACCAGGTGCACGAGCCGTTCGGGGGCATCGACCTTGGCGAGGTAGGTAGCGCCGTCGATGGGGTGAAAGCCGGTGTCGACCAGGTCGGGGGCATACCCGATGTCGTGCAGGATGGCCGCGGCTTCCAGCAGTTCAGCGTCCGATCCGGCGATCGGCGCAAGGGTGCGCGCCTGCCGGGCTACGCCCTGGACGTGGGCCCATCGTCGAGGCAGCGCGTCACGCAGCTTCGCCTCGGAGAGGTCGTATGCCCACGAGATCAGCGACATCCGCCCACCGTAACGTCAAGATTCAGCAGACGCACGAGGCCAATGATCCCGTTCAGGGACGCTGGCCAAGGAGGCCAGGTGTCGAGTCACCGGACGCGATCCAGGACCGGGCATCCGGGTCGATCCACCCTGCCACCTCAAGCGCCAGCGCAAGCAGGTCTTCCAGGGGCCGGTTGTGGATGGGCTCGTGGTGACCGATGCGGTTGCGCAGTACGTGAAGCTCCGCCACTGCCCGCTCCACATCCGCGCGACGTTTGCCGGGGAAGGCGCGGTACATGCAGTAGCGCCAGAGCGTGCCGTCATAGCGTCGGGCGAGCAGGAAGCGCCAGAACCCGAGGTTCAGCTCGGCGACGACCCGACCTGGTGTTTCAGGACGGCCGTTGCGTGTGCCGCGCCGGATGGCTTCGCGGATGTCGCGGCGGGTCTGCTCGCTGATGATCGGGTCGATCACCGCATACCATCGGTCGGTCCGGTGCCGCTGCCGCGACCAGGCGGTGAGTTCCCGGTGCAACGCGTTGCGGACCAGAACTTCGACGTGCGCGAGGGTGCGCCAGAAAGCGGACGAGACCTCCGCGTTCCACTCGTAAAGGGCTACCGCGCTGCGGTCGTCGCTGACCGAAGCCCGGTAGGGCGTGAGACGATCATGGGAGAACCAGGCTTCGAGGTGACTCAGGTCGGTCATCGTGTACCATGATGTACGAAGACCCCGGCTCGCCTCTGATTCAAGCGGCCGGGGTTTTGGCGTGTCGGGGTGTTGTTCACTCGGCGGTCGGCCAGGCCGGCTTGCGGTGCTTCCGCGGCTCCGTGCCTGGCACGGGGCGAGCCTCCGGAGGATTAACGAAGGTGCCCTTACTGGGGATCACACGGACGAGGCCCCGGAGCTGCAAGAGCCGGATTGCGTGACGAGTAGTCCCGACCGCGACGCCGTACTCCTCCGCGAGCCGGCGCTCTGCCGGTAGGGGCCGATCGGGCTGTAGCTCACCGTCGCGAATCCGCGCCTCAATGTGGTCGGCCACCTGGTCGTACAGGTAGCCGGCCGGGTCGGGAGCGAACGAGAACGCCATTGAAGAACCTCCGCTTGGTTGCAGTCGGACATCAACTGCCGCCAACCGTCGGTCCAGCTCGATCACGTCGGCACGAACAGTCGCCGAGCAAGTCAGGAGCCGAACGCGAGCCACGGTGCGGCCGCATCCCCCACGGGACGTTGAGGCGCGGTGCGACTCGCGGAGCGGAGGTCCGCCGCACCAGGGCGCACCGCCAGAATATGCGAATTTTAGATATTCGCAAGCGCTGGGGTGACCTGGTTGCGTGGAGAAGTCGATCTACTCGGCCGAGTACCAGCAGGTCTGCGACCTGTTACGCCAGCTCCGGCGCGAGGCAGGGTTGACTCAGGTCCAGGTAGCCGCGGCACTCGGGGTGCCACAGTCCTTCGTCAGTCGCTACGAATCTGGCCAGAGGCGCCTCGACATCG
Source organism: Amycolatopsis sp. ATCC 39116 (assembly GCF_000231075.2). Lineage (NCBI taxonomy): Bacteria > Bacillati > Actinomycetota > Actinomycetes > Pseudonocardiales > Pseudonocardiaceae > Amycolatopsis > Amycolatopsis sp. ATCC 39116. Next base: position 51,211 of record NZ_AFWY03000026.1, read on the forward strand.
TCGAGTTGCACCATGTCGCGGACGTGCTCGGCTTGTCGCTAGCAGAGTTCCTCAGGCGCTTAGGTCCGACTTGGAGCAATTTCCCGCGGAGCTGACTCAACTCGCCTTGTAACGCCCCGATGCTTGCCGCGAATAAAAGGCATGACAGATCCCGGATGGACAGACCTAACGACGATCGATGCCGTCCTTAGATACCGCCGCAGGCGTAGCGGGCCACATTGGGTCTCCTCCTTGATGGCAGCATTACGCGATGCCCGGCAGGCGTCAGGGCGTTCATTATCTTCCGGAAAGGTGCTTGCCAGACAGACGAAAAAAGCAGGTTCCTGGCTAGGCGCCCTAGGCTACATGGTGGTCCTCGACCAGGTCGGTAGCTGTTACCGACCAGCTGGCGTTGCCCAACTCACATCGGGCCCAGACTTCGTCACTGCGCTCGCCTACTTCGCTCCGGGAATCAGCAGCGAGAACAGGATGGCACTGTACGCCTTGCGTTGTAGCTTCGCCCACGACTATTCACTCGTCAACATTCCGCGCAACAAGAAAAATATCGATTTGATACACCATTTCTTCCTAGATGACGACGACAGCACCGACGATCTCGTTCGAATACCTTCCGACCGCTGGTCGGGCGACTTGAGTCGGCGTAGCGTACACACCGCAACATGGGTGAACCTGCGACGGTTCGGCGACCTGGTGGAACGGGTCTACTCGCAACTGTGTTTCCTTCATACGAAAGGAAGGCTGTTGATCGCGTTGAGCGGCGGTGCAGCCGAGCTACGTGCCCGCTACGCGTTCACTGTTCGGCCCGGCATGAAACTCATCGACCCCCAAGGGGGCTAGCGTCCCGTCACTACCCACCGCTCGTCGGTTCACTCGTTACTCGTTCTGATTCTGTGACCTTACAAGCGAAATCCTCAAATCAATCCTGCCCAAGAGTAGTTCCCGCCTCACTTTCGACAAGCTGCTGCGGAAGGGTCAAAATTTCACCAAGTAGAACATACACCGAAAGGAACAAATATCGAGCCTCGTGTTCGTCGACGTCTTTATGAACGCCAGTCGACACGCGGGCGTAAATATCGCCAATAGCTCGCCGAATCCTCGCAGCCCTACCGCCAACTACACCTCGCGCGTACACATACGCATTGATTCGATTCAGAACATTACCCTGCTTCACGGCAAGTTCCTGATCGCCGATCTTGAACGGTTGATCACTGGGAGGAAGCACCGCATCAGCTACGCCGTCGATCAGCCGCCGACACGTCAACATCGCCTGACTGACAGCTTCACTTTCGCCGTCACGTAGACGCTCAGCGATACTGTCAATTTTTTTCAAGGCCTCCCCAGCCAAAGGACTCAACCGACCGTCAATCGCCGTCCTCGCGTCCTCGAAGAGCGATGCCTGTAGTTCACTGAACATCAACTCATAGTAGGTTCGACTAGCAAAATCATATACGTGCGATTCAACTTGCGCTAGAACTCGACCAATCATTGCAGCAGTGTTGGCACTCTGGGTGATATTTTTCATTCTTTCCCGGCTTGCAATCACGACCATGTCGCCCGACAAGTTTCCATTACTCATGGCAGAAATCGCAAGTTCGGTGCTTTCCTTATGCGACTCAAGGGCGAGAAGGCTCAGCCAATACCCTTTTCCCTCAGACCTGTCGGACCAACGACCGGCCCGCGTCATCCACTCTGTCCCTTTATCAGTGGAAGGCACGCCGCTTATCTCGAAGTTGAGCCACTCCTGGGCCTCGTAGTCTCGTACCAATCGGGCCAGTCGCATCGCCTTGAGAACACTCTTCGAGACAGGCACACGCGACAATTCAACATCGGCGAGAAGCTCCTCTGCCAAGCGCAGCGCTTCGTCTTGACGGCTCAACTTCGGGTCGGTCCTTTCCGGGTGAGAACTTTCTATACGTCTTCAAGCCGCCCTACCGGGCGGGCGCGCGGGCCGAACTGGCGCGCGGCCGAGCTGGGCCGCTCCGCTCTGCACGGCCGCGCTGAACGCCGTCGGCCGGCGCGCGCACGCCTCGGGGGCGCAGAGGACGTCGGAAGTACCCAGCGTCGGCGGCTGGCGGAAGATGCACCTTCCCCGCGATCGCCGCATGGTCAAAGCCGGGCCGGGCGCTGTCAACCCCGCTTCGCGCCGATCACGCCCGCGGTGGTCGGCTTGTGCACGCACAGTCACGGGACGTACGTCGCTGGTCGGGCGTGATCGGTTACAGGGTTGACAGCACCCGTTCCGGCTGTGGGCGGCTGTGGATCGCGGGAAAGGTGCCGTGTGGTCGGTGCCCCGGGCGTCAGGTTGGCGGGCGTGGCCCGCTCAGGTGCCCGTTAACTGCCGCTAATGGCTCGTGGACGACCGGACCTGGTCGACTCGGACCAGAGGCCGCATTCAGAGAAGTGCCAGGTCAGCGGCATCAACCAGGGGTAACCAGGACCACCGGGATCAGTCGATCCAAGATCAGCGGGTTCGGGGTTCGAGTCCCTGATGGCGCACAGTCACCCCAGGTCCTAGGGCCTGGGGTTTTCTTTGTTGATCTTCCTGTGTTTCTACTGTTCCTTTTGGCCTCACCTCGTCTGTGGTTGGGACACGCACAAGTGCCCGAGGAGATCGCCGGCTTCCCGCGTCGGGAGCGCGTGCGTGTCGACGAGCACGGCGAGGCCCGCACCGGTGCACTCCCCGTGCCGCCGATGGCGCACAGTCACCCCAGTGCCGCCACGTCCTCGGCTAGTTGGTCGAAGCCGGCGCAGGCGCGGGACTGCCTGGACATCGCCGCGGCGCGGTGGGGGTACGGGGCTCTCAAAACCTGCGCGCAACTCTCGGTCAAGGACTCCGGGGTGAGGGAACCGACGTCGAGCCGGATGCCAAGGCCCAGTGCCGCCGAGCGCTCCGCGTTGTGGGACTGGTCCGAGAACATCGGTAGGAGCACCATCGGGGTCCCGGTGCGGATCGCCTCGGCGACACTGCCGAAACCGCCGTGCGTAACGATCAGATCCGCGGACTCCAGCAGCAGCGGTTGCGGCACGAACGACATCAGCCGCACGTTGCCGGGCCTCGGACCGGTCCACTCGCCGGGCTCGGCGCCCAGCGCGACCACCGCGGTGCACGGCAAATCACCCAACGCGGCGACCATCGTCTCCAGCACCGCGGGCGTCTCCCGCACGAAGGTCCGCGCCACACTGCCCAGCCCCGCGACGACCAGTGGCCGGTCGTCGGGCAGATCCAACAACGACGCGTCGAGCGGGCCCGCGGGCGGATCCGGCCGGTAGTAGCGCGCCGAGGACACCCGCAGCTCCTCCGGGTACCACGCGGCCGGCACCACCCCGGCGAGCAGGAAGCCCTCCGGGTGTCCCGGCTCGTCGACGGTGTCCAGTCCGAACTCGGCCCGCTGACCGTTCAGCGCGTCCCGGACCAGCGGCAGGTTCAGCGCCGAGAAAGGAGAAGTGTCCAGGACCGCCTGCGGCAGCCCCAACTTCTCGGCGGCGAGGTAGCCGCCGAACTCCTTGCACTCCCGCACCAGCACGTCGGGCTTCCACGACGCGGCCACCGCCAGGACGTCCCGCGCGAAGGTGCCCGCCAGCGAACCGGCGAAGGCGATCGTGAGCGTGCTGGACGCGCCCCGCACGTCACCTTCCGGCACCGCGGCGGGATCGGCCACCAGTTCGGTCAGGGTCAGCACGTTCGGCAGCGGCAGGTGCTCGATCCCGGCGCGGGCGAGGTGGGGCGCCATGGCCGGCGCCGTGGCGACAGCCACCTCGTGCCCGGCGCGTTGCAACGCCTTCGCCGCAGGCACCAGCACCGGCACGAGGTGCGAGTAGAACGGCTGGCACGTCATCAGCACGCGCATCCAGAACCCCCGATCTCCGCGCGGAAAACGCCGTGCCTTTGTACCAGTGACGCGCACCGGGTTCCGGGGAGGCCCGCCGGTTGCTCCCACCGGCCGAAGACGTACCTGCGTCCGCCGGAATTGCGCCGTCCAGTCCTAAGTGGACGACATGAACAGGAGGTTGATCGACTAACCGGCTGCCGCTATGGTCGGAAGATCGGATTCGGCGCCGACGGAAACGCTCACACCGCCCTGTAGGCCATTTCGGCCACTTCCATCGAACACCGGCATCCCGGTGGATGCCCGGGGACGGACGGGATTCTCACTGTGATGGCTACCCAATGGACTCCTGCGGTGCACTGGCCCGGGGAGCAGGCACCGGATTCGGGCGTCGTGATCAGATGCCCGTTTCCCGCCCGCCGGAATCCCCATTTCGACCGGCTCGTCGTCGACACCGAGCGGTGGTTCGTCGAACAGGGCGTGTTTTCCCGTTACCCGGACGCGGACCGCCTCACCAGACAGTTCCTCCGCCACCAAGGCGCCGAAGAACATGCGCGGATGTGGCCCGACGCCGGCTACCCCGGACTGTGGCTGGCCGGGCGGCTGCTGACCCACATGTCCTGCCTGGACGACTTCCTCGACGAGATCTGGGGCCCCGACCAGGACGACCAAGCCGCTCACGTCGTCGGGCTCATCGCCGGCATCCTCAACGACAAGGCCGACCCGGCCGCGGTGGCGGCCGAGCCGCTGGCGTCGCTCCTCGACTCGCTGTGGACCGAAACCCGTGCGGTGGCACCGGGACACTGGCTGGACCGGGCCGCGCGGATCCACCTGGCCTACCTGGAAACGAGCATGGAGGAACGCGCGCTCCGGGCGGCGAGCGCGGTGCCGACGACGGCGCGGTACGTGACCTCGCGCCACTACAACGGCGGGATGTTCTACGCCGCGGCGCTCGTCGAACTGGCGAACGAAGCCTGGCTACCGGAGGACCTGTCGTGCCGCCCGGAGATCACCGACCTGGCGCTGCGGCTGAGCAACGCGAGCACGTGGGCCAACGACCTGTTCTCGTACCAGCGGGAAGCCGCGCACGGCACCGGCGCCAACCTCGCGGTGGTGCTGACGACGCACGAGGGCCTGACCGAGGACGAGGCACTGACCAAGATCGTCGAGCTGGTCAACGCCGAACTGCTCACCCTGGACTTCCTGTGCGACGCGGCGGCCGCCCTGCCGGATCCGGCGGCCCGGTACGCGGACGGCGTGCGGGCACTGGCCTCCGGGCTGATGCACTGGATGGCCGGAACCGCCCGCTACGCGACGACGCCGAGCGCCTGACGTGCCGGCACGCGTCCACGAAGGACCGCCGCGCTACCGCGGTTCGTCGACGGGAACCGGGATCGAGCTCATCCACCGGGCGCGCTGCTGCTCGACCGCGGTGTCGATGGCCTGCAGGATGCTCGTGACGACGAGGTCGTATATCTGGTCCGCGCTCAAACCCCGATCGGCCTCGGCTTTCGCCAGCGCCGGGTACTCCCCGGCGCTCGGGCCCGGCCCGCCGGCGCGGGTCTCGTGCAGAGCGCTGCTGACGGCGAACGCCGCGAGCGCGTCGAGCAGTGGCATCACCACCGCGCTGGGCACACCCTCGCGCATGAGCCGGGCGGCGGAGGTGTCGAGCAGGTGCGCGCCGAACCCGTGCGACCGCGACGCGACGATGACCGGCAGCAGCGCGGGATGGGCGAGCAGCACGCGGCGCAGGGTGCGAGCGTTGTCCGGCAGCCACTCCCGCCACGACGCGTCGGGTTCCCCGGTGTCGCGCACCTCCTCGAGGACCAGCTCCGCGACGCCGAGGAGGATGTCCTCCTTGCTCTTGAAGTGGTGGTACAGCGAGGCGCCGTTGACTCCCAGCGCGGCCGCGAGGCGCCGGATGCTCAGCGCTTCGAGCCCGCCGTCGTCGACGATCTCGAGCGCGGCCTCCAGCGCCCTTCGCTTCGAGATCAACGGAACCTTGGGTCTCACCACCTCGTGACTATAAGCCAACGCGGCTCGGTACCCGTCCGGGTGATAACGCCGCTGACCAGGACCGATCGCGCTGCGTCATACCGGCGTTAACCGTGCGTTGCGAGGTTCTTGCCGTAGCCCATCCGCGCAGCGAATTTTGGCTCAGCGACAACCTTATGCGGCCACCCGGAGCGGGTCTAAGATCCCTCGGTCCCACCTAAACCAAACGATGATTGGTGTCGCTCATGCTTCCTCCCACACCAGGATCCGACCCGCTCGACAACGCGGCCTGCGATCCCGGCGTGACCTGGACCACCGGCAACGTCGCCGAAGCCTTCCCCGGCGTCTCCACGGCGCTCGGCTTCACCTTCATCCACCGCCCGATGGAGCTGGCGTTCCGCAAGATGTTCCGCGGCATGGGCGTGTTCGGGAAGGCCGCGCTGGCCGTGCCCGAGCGCATCGAGGACCAGTTCTGGACCGCCTTCGCCGGACGCGCGGCGGCCAACATCAACCAGTTCCGCACCGTCGCGAGCGTCATCCCGGGCACCTCGGCGACCGCCATCGAACAACAACTGTTCGGTTACGTCCGGGAAGGCACCGTCGACGAGAACTCGATGCGCCGGTACCCGATCATCGCGGTGAAAGCGCCCCGCGCCGTCATCACCCTGCCCAAGAAGCACGACCGCATGTTCGCTGAGCTCCGCGAGTGGCGCCTCGCGACCCTGCCCACGATCCCCGGCGGGTCCGTGGACGACAGCCTGGCGATCCTGCGGGACGCCAGGGAACGCTTCGAGCGGATCATGATCCTGCACCTGCTGGTGGCGTTCGTCAGCTCGGGCCTGGCCGACCGGCTGGCCGCCATGGTCGCCGCCGCGGACGTGCCCGGCCTGGAATCCCGGCTGCTGTCCGGTGTCGGCTCGGACGAGAACGAGGTCGCCCAGGACCTGTGGCTGCTCGCCCACGAGCGGCTCGACCTCGAGACCTTCCTGGACCGGCACGGCTACCACGGCCCGCACGAGGGCCAGCTGCACAGCACCTCGTGGCGAGAGGACCCGGCTCCGATCCTGGCCCGCCTCGACGACTACCGCGCGGTGGCCGAAGACGACCCGCGGGCCCCCCGCAACCGCGCCGCCGAACAGACCCGCATCCGGCACGCGGCCGCGGAGGAGCTCAAGAAGGCGGTGTCGCCGTTCCAGCGCCGATCGATCACGCTGCTGACCAACCTCTCCGCCCGCTTCCTCGCACTGCGCGAACAGGGCAAGGCCGGCTACCTGCTCACCTTCGACGTCGCCCGCGCCGCGGCCCGCCGGATCGGGGCGGACCTGGTCGAGCGGGGACTCCTGGACGACGCCGCCGACGTCTTCCACCTCACCTTCGACGAGGTGGTCTCCGGTGACGTCATCGACCGCCGAGACCTGGTGCGGCACCGGCGCGCCCAGTACGAGGACCGGTTGCGCTACCGCCTCCCCCAGGCGTGGGCCGGGATGCCCGAGCTGATCGAGATCGGCGGCGACGCCGCGTCGGACGCCCCGGTGGGCACCACGATCACCGGTGTGGCGGCCAGCGGCGGCGTCGTCGAAGGGCGCGCCAGGGTAGTGCGCGACCCGGCGGCCACCGAACTGGACGACGGCGACATCCTCGTCTGCGAGACCACCGATCCCAGCTGGGTTTCCCTGTTCCTGGTCGCCGGGGCCGTGGTGACCGACTTCGGCGGTCTGCTCAGCCACGGCCCGATCGTCGCCAGGGAACTGGGCCTGCCGTGCGTGTGCGGGACCGAGGACGGCAGCCGCCGCATCCGGGACGGACAGCGGATCCGCGTCGACGGCGACCGCGGCGTGGTCGAGGTCCTCGCTCGCGTGGACGAAAACGCCACCCGATGACGAACGGCGCCGGCACCCCGCGGGGTGCCGGCGCCGATTCCCGCCGTGTCACCAGGTCCCGGCCGCCACCTCCGCCCTCGCGACGGTCATCAGGTGTTCCAGCAGGCGCACCAGGATCCGCTTGCTGGACTCGCGGTCGCGCACGTCGCACAGCTGCACCGGCACGTGGTCGTCGAGGTCGAGCGCCTGGCGCACCTCCTCCTCGTCGTAGATCTCCGCTCCGTCGAAGCAGTTCACCGCCGCGATGAACGGGATCCCGCGCGACTCGAAGAAGTCGATGGACCCGAAGGAGTCCTCGATGCGCCGGGTGTCGACCAGCACGACGGCGCCGAGCGCGCCGACCGAGAGTTCCTTCCACATGAACCAGAAGCGGTCCTGCCCCGGTGTCCCGAACAGGTAGAGCACCACTTCCGGGTTGATCGTGATGCGGCCGAAGTCCAGCGCCACGGTGGTCGTGGTCTTGCGCTCGACACCGGTCAGGTCGTCGACCCCGATGCCGATCGCGGACAACCGCTCCTCGGTGCGCAGGGGCTTGATCTCGCTCACCGCGGTGACCAGGGTCGTCTTGCCGACCCCGAACCCGCCGGCGATGAGGAGCTTGACCGCCCGCACCCCGGTCAGTTCCGGGGAGCCGGCGCTTCCGTCAGAGTTTTCGAACGCCATCGAGCACCGCCTGCAGAAGTTTGATGTCGGGCCTGCCCGTGGTGGGCGGAGGCGGCGACCGGAAAATGAGGTGACCGGAACTGATGAGGTCACTGACGAGCACCTTCACCGCGGCCAGCAACAGGCCCATCTGGGCCGAGATCTCGGCGATCGAGAGCGGCCGGCGTTGGCACATGCGCAGGATCTCCCCGTACTCCCGGTCCAGCGCGGCGACGTCCGCCTCGGGGCGGACAGCCACCACCAACGTGATGATGTCGAGTTCGTGCAGGTCCTTCCCGGCCCGCCCGCGGGTCACCGCGAACGGGCGGATGAGCGGCCCGGGGTCGAACTCGAACGACTCGTCGTCCCCCGCGTGTTTCATGGCGTGTGCGGAACCGGCATCTCCATCAGCATCCCCCTCGGGCTCGCCGCCATGGTGTCGCCGACCTGTTGCACGATCACGTTCATCTCGTAGGCGATCATGCCGAGGTCGGCGTTCTCCGAAGCCAGCAACGCGAGGCACGCGCCCTCGCCCGCCTCGGTGACCACGAGGTAGCCGTACTCGAGTTCGACGACGGTCTGCTGGACCAGTCCCTTGTCGAACTGGGTGCCGACCCCGCGTGCCAGGCTGCGGAACGCCGACGCCATCGCGGCGAGGTGTTCGCCGTTCTCCCGGTCCAGGCTCGCGGAGCGGCCCAGCAGCAGGCCGTCGGCGGACAGCGCGACCGCCCGCTCGGCCCCGGCCAGTCGCTTCACCAGGTCTTCGAGCAACCAGTTCAGGCCGCTCGCGCCGGCTCTGACCACGTCTTCGTTCATCGCCTTACCATTCGTGTTCATCGGTTGTGCTCAGTCGGCAGGCCGCGCCCCTGACGCGTTCCCCGCTGGAAGGCCGACATCGAGTTCTGGGCCTCCTCGGGGCTGCGGGTGTGCCTGGGCTTGCTGGTTTTCGGGGTCTCCTGCTCGTTCAGCTGGAGCTGCGGCACGAGGTTCGCCTGTCGCTGGCGCCGGGGCAGCGGTGGGCGCGTGCTGCGCGAGGAACCCGACGGCCGCTCACGCGGCGCCGGGGTCTGCGGCCGCTCGGCGGCCACGACCGGCGTCACCGGTTCGAACGCGTCGAAAGTCGGTGCGGCGGCGGGTTGCGGGACCGGCTCCGGCTCCTCCTCGGGCCACTGCCGGTGGCCGCCGTCGGCCTTGCGGGGCAATCGCGGCACGGGATCCTGCGCCGGTTGCGGGACGAAGTCCGGCCGCACCGCCTGGTGCCTGCCCGTGCGCGCGGCCGCGGAGGACAGCTGCTGCTGCGGCACCGTTTCCTCCATCTCGGTGGCGGACAACGGGATGAGCACGATCGCCTTGATCCCGCCGTAGGCGGACTCCTGCAGGCTGACCGTGATCTCGTGCCGCTTCGCCAGCTGCCCGGTCACGAACAGACCGAGGTGCCGCTGTCCCGCCAGCGCCATGGCCTGGAAGTCCGGCGGGTTGCGCAGTGTCTCGTTGAGACGCTCGCGTTCCTCGAAACTGATGCCGAGCCCCTGGTCCTCGACCTCGACCACCACGCCCTTGCCGACGATGTTGCCGCGCACGGCCACCGGGGCGTCCGGCGGCGAGAACGACGTCGCGTTGTCGACGAGCTCGGCCAGGAGGTGGATGAGGTCGGCGACCACGGAGCCGAGGATCTTCACCTCGGGCAGCCGGACCGCGCTGACCCGCACGAAGTCCTCGGTCTCGGAGATCGCGCTGCGGACGATCTCCTCCAGCCGCACCGGGTTGCGCCACTTCCGGCCGGGCTGGCCACCACCCAGGATCAAGAGGTTTTCCGCGTTCCGCCGCGCGTGTGTGGCGAGGTGGTCGAGCTGGAACAGCAGCTCGAGGTGTTCCGGGTCGCCCTGCTTGGACTCGGCGACGTCGAGCACCTCCAGCTGCCGGTGCACGACTATCTGGCTGCGGTGGGCGATGTCCAGGAAGACCTTGTTGAAGCCGCCCCGGGTCTTCGCCTCGGCCGCGGCCGCGGCGACCGCGGTGCGTTGCGCGGTTTCGAAGGCTTCGGCGACCTGTCCGATCTCGTCGGTGCCGTGGTCGACCCTGGTCAGCTCCGCGTCGACGTCGACTTCCTCGCCGTCGGCGATGCGCGCCACCATCGCGGGGAGCTTCTCGTCGGCCAGTTCGAGGGTGTTCGTGCGCAGCCGCCGCAGCCGGCGCACCAGCCCGTTGGCCACGCGCACGGCGATGGCGAAAGCCGTGGCGGACAACACGAGCACGAGCGAGCCGGCGAGGATCGACTGCGTCAGCGACGTGTCCGCCGCGTCCTTGGCGAGGCCCTCGGCGTACCGGAAGTGGTCGCCCCACAGGCCGAGCAGCTCGGCGGACACCTGCTCCTCGGCGGCGAGCCAGCCGGCCACCGGGACGTCGGTCCTGCCGCGCTGGGCGAGGTCGTCCTCCACGGCCGTGGCGGTCCGCCACGCGTCGGAGGCGATCAGGCGTTCGTAACGCGCCTTCTCCGCGGGGGTCAGGCGGCTGATCAAGGCTCGGAGCTGGTTGCGGTAGGCGCCGGTCAGCTGGGCGACGACCAGCCGGTCCGGCACGCTCAGCGTCCCCCTGGCCATGCCGCCCGCGGCGAGACCGACCGCACGGGAATGCAGGTCGGTCACCCAGAACAGGTCGACCGCGGTCGTCTCCTCGGCGGCGGTCGCCGCGTCCGGGGTGGTGCGCGCCGACCCCTCCAGCCCGGTGATGACCACGCCGGCGAGCCCGGTGTAGAAGGCGTCGACGTCGGCGGCGCCGACGGCACCCGTGTCGATCCCCTGACGTGTCAACGTCATCTGGGCGGACAGCTCGGCGAACGCGGCGTTGGACTGCGAGACCGCGTCCGGGTTCAGGTTCTGCACCACCTCGGCGAGCCCGGCGATCTGGGCGAGCACCGCGTTCGTGGTGTCCCGCTGCGCCGCGAGCCCGGCCCGCGCCTGCTGGTCACCGCCCAGTGCCCGCAGGGAGATCGTGCGTTCCTGCTGCACCACCGACTCGAACTGGACCAGCGGGTCGATCGCCTGCCCGAGGTAGCCGGAGAAGTCCCGCGCCTCCAAGCCCTCCGAGATGAGGTAGCCGGCGACCGAAGCGCCCGTCACCAGCAGGGCGGCGCTGGGGATGAGCACGATCGCGAGAACGCGGTTGCGGATGCTCGTCGTCGATCTTCGGCGCGCGAGCACCCGCCGCCACCGTGGGCCCGCGTGGGATTCCTCTGCGGCTGATTCCTGCAACTGTTTCGCCCTGTCCGCTGAATTCGTGGCATCGGCTGACCCGGCGCCGGTGACGGCAAATCAAACCACACACTGATCGGTTACGGAACCCAGCCCCCGGGACAACGAAAACCTTCCACCGCAGGGGGAAGGCGTTTTCACAGGTAGAGCGCCCCCGTCGCAGCCCAGCACTGTTGGGCTCCCACGACGTCAGGGACGCGCGTGGATCGCGGCCAGCATCACCGGCAGCGGATGCTCCGTGACAACGGCGCGAACGTTGTCACGCAAGGCGTTCGCGACAGCCGCGTCGGACGAGACGTCGACCCCGTGGACGACCTCGGCCCCGGCGGGCGCTTCATCCGGGCGCCAAGCCGCGAGCGGCGAGACCGCACGCGCCCACTGCGTCAGAAGGCGCAGGTCGTCGTCGTCCACTTCGGACACTGCGCGGACCGGGAGCTCTCCCCGCAGCACCTCGCCGGTGTCGCCGCACACGGTGACCGTCCCGCCGTCGAGTGCGGTTACGGCGCCCTCACCGCACCCGACCACGCAGGGCACCCCGAGCTCGCGGCTGACCACTGCCGCGTGCGAGGTGGCGCCACCGACCTCGGTGACGATCGCGGCCGCGGCGAGCATTCCGTGCAGGTCGTGCGGGCTGGTCGTCCGGCGTGCGAGCACCACCGCAGCACCGTCGGCGGCACGGGCTTCGGCCTCGTCCGGATCGGTCACGACGATCCCGGCGCCCACCCCCGGGCACGCCGGCGTGCCGTGCGCCAGCAGGGCGGCCGCGGCGCGTGCGCCGGGGTCCAGGCCGGGCACCAGCACGGCTCGCACCTGGTCCGCCGTCACCCGGGAGACGGCTTCCGCCGGCGAGATGAGGCCCTCCCGGCCGAGTGCCGCGGCGAAAGCGACCGCACCGCGGGGAGAACGCTTCGCCGAGCGCGTCTGCAGCAGCCAGAGCCTGCCGCTCTCCACCGTGAACTCGATGTCCTGCACGTCGCGATTGCGCTGCTCGAGACGTCGCGCGTGGTCGAGGAGCCGGGCGTGAACCTCGGGCATGAGCCCGGCGAGCGCGTCCAGTGGCTCGGGCGCGCGGGCACCGGACACCACGTCCTCGCCCTGCGCGCGGGTCAGCCACTCGCCGAGCGGTTCCGGGTCGCCCGTGGACGGGTTGCGGGTGAACAGGACGCCGGTTCCGGAGCGCTCGTCGGCGTTGCCGAACACCATCGCCTGTACGGTGACGGCGGTGCCCGCCTCGTCGTCGAGCCCGTGCTTGCGCCGGTAGGCCACCGCACGGGGCGAACGCCAGGACCGGAAGACGGCCGCGATCGCGAGACGCAGCTGGTCCCACGGATCGGCCGGGACTTCCCCGCCGACGACTTCGGCGAAGAGCTTTTCGAAGCGGCGCTGGGTGTCGCGGGCGTACTCCGCGCCGCGGGTGCGCGCCAGTGCGTCCGCGATCTCCTGGGTCAGCCCCAGGTTGAGGACCGTGTCCATCATGCCGGGCATGCTCGTCGCGGCGCCGCTGCGCACGGAGACGAGCAGCGGCGCGCCGGCCGAGCCGAACCCCTTGCCGGTTTGTTGCTCCAAATGGCCCATCGCAGCACGGATTTCGGTCCACACCCCGTCGAGCACGGGGTCACCGCCGTCGAGGAACTCCCGGCACACCGCGGTGGGCACCGCGAACGCGGGCGGCACCGGGAAACCCGCGGAGATCATGCGCGCGATACCGGCTGCCTTGCCGCCGACGACCACGGGGTCCGGGTCGACGGAGCCGTCGAGGATCAGTACCCTCGTCGCTCCGTTCGCTGTCACACGCATGTCCGCTCCTGTGCTCGGGTGGCTCGAATCCCGCTCGGGGAGGGAAAAGCGGAAGCGTACTCGCCCACGGACCGAGGAGGAACCACCGATGACCGCCGACATCGCGGCGCCGCTGCTGCACGTTCTCCGCATCAGGGGACGCGCCACACCCGAGTCGCTCGCGGCGGCGCTCGGCTCCGCTCCGGAGCGGGTTTCGGCCACCCTGCTCGAACTGACGTCCCGCGGCCTTGCCGAGGACACTGGCAAGCCGCGACTGGGGTGGAAGATCACCGCGGCCGGCAGGCAGTCCGCGGAGGCGCGGATGACTGGGATCAGCCCGGAGGCCCGCGCGCTCGTCGCCGAGCACTACGAGGCGTTCCGGAAGCTGAACGACGAGCTGAAGCAGTTGTGCGCGGACTGGCAGGGCCGCGCCGAAACCCAGGGGACCGCGGACTTCGTCGCTCCGCTTGCCGCCGTGGACAGCGGAGTGCAGCGGCTCCTGGCGGAGATCACGCCGGGAGCACCGCACTTCGGCGAGTACAGCGCGCGGTTCACCCGCGCACGGGAGGCCTTCGAGTCCGGTTCGGACAGTCATCTGACCGGCGTCCTCGTCGACTCCTACCACAACATCTGGTTCGAGTGCCACGAGTCCTTCTTCATCACGCTGGGCCGCTCGCGGCAGGCGGAGGAGACGGCCTGAAGTCGCAGCGCGGCTACATCCGGGTCCGCGCGTACGTCTGGAGCGCGTCGCGGACGAAGGCTGCTTTCGTGGCGTCTTCGTACATGCCCGCGTAGCGGGGATCGTCGACGTACATGTCGCCGATGGCGTGCACCATTTCGATCGAGCGTTCCCGGTCGCCGTCGGCGGTGGGGGTGCCCGGGATCTGGCTCAGCCATTGGACGTGCCGGGCCGCGAGCGCCTGGGCAGGCTCCGAGGTTGCGGCGATCCCGCTCCGCGCCGCCGCGACCCAGGCTGCGACGAGGTCCTCGGCGGCCCGCTTCCACGCTCGCTGCTGGTCGAGGGTCTTGCCGTGCCACCAGTCGTTCGCCGCGCGGAACGCGCGCTCACCCCAGCGGGAGACCACCTCTTCCTCGTAGTGGTCGTTGAACCCCGCCAGCATGACGTCCATCTGCGGCTCCGCACCCGCCTCCAGGGCCTCGAGGGTGTGGCGCACCGACCCGATCTGCCGGTCGATGCGGTCCCGTTCCCCTTCCAGCTGAGCGATGTGGGCACGCAGCCCGTCGCACACGTCCACCTCCTCGGTCAGGACCCCGGCGATGACGGGCAGGCCCATCCCGAGCCGGCGCATGAGCAGGATCCGCTGGAGCCTCGCCACCGCGGTGGCGTTGTAGTAGCGGTAACCGTTGGCGCCGATCCGGGACGGGGTCAGGAGCCCGACGCGGTCGTAGTGGCGCAGTGTCCGGCTGGTGATGCCGGCCCGCGCCGCGAGCTCCTGGATGGTCCACTCCATGGTCGCAGTGTGTCACCCGCGCCCGAGGGTGGCGGCGATGATCTCCGACGCCTCGACGTGCAGGGCCTGCGCCGCGGTCTTCCCCGTCGCCTCCAGGTAGGTGTCGACCAGCCGCAGGCCCGCCGCGTACCCGCCGCCCATCGGCAACCCCACCGGGGTGACGCCCATGCGCTGGGCGCCGGGGTCACCGTGCACCCAGGCAGTGAAGTTCTCCATGCCCGTCACGTCGAGCCCGCTGAGCACCTTCGCGAACACCTCGTCGTCTTGCCGGTACGGCACGCCGATGCGGGCCGGGCCGAGGTCTTCGCCGTAGAGCTCCCGGGCGAAGGCGTCCGCCAGGCCCTCGCCGACCACGTGATCGCCGACGGTGACGGTCATCGGGTCCCACACGACCCCGCCGGGCGCCCACCGCAGGTTGTGGTGGAGTTCGTGCACGGCCGTGGCCTCCAGCCGCTCCACGTTCTCCGGGAAGGGCCAGAACGTGATCGCGATGTTGCCCGAGATGCCGCCGAAGCCGGTCAACCCCTTGCAGGGCCCCATGAAGTGCTGGTCACCCGGATCACCGAGCACGAACAGCACGGTGATGTCCGGGACCTCCAGCCCCGGGTTCGCCTCCGCCAGCACGGCGAGGGCGTCGTCGAGCGCGCGTTGCATCCGCTCCCAAGCCCCGGCGGCCTCCAGCGTGTCCAGCGCCGCGAGGCACCGCTCCTCGTCCCGGTCGATCGGGAACCCGGACGACTGGAGGTGCAGGGCCACCAGGTCGAGCTCGCCGGGGAAGTAGCGGTACATGCCCCGGTTGGCCTCGAGCATCGAACGCAGCAGCTCGGGGCGTTCGGCGACCGGGGCCCGCAGGATCCGGCGCATGGCGGAGCAGCTGTCCAGAACAGTGATCGACATGGCAGCGACGTTAGAAGTTGACGCTGCGTCAAAGTCAACTCCCGCTCCAGCGGGTGCTCACGGGATTCTGTGGAAGTTGCCTACCGGTGCGCCGTGCGAGTGAATCACGTCGGTCGATTCGAGCGTGGTACGGGCGCACCTGCGTGCTGCCGGCGCCCGGAAAAGTGGCTGCACGCCCGCCGTCGAGGCGCTCGGGGTCGCCCGGATCGGACCAGGCAGACCGCGATCCCGACCCGACGCGGTCGTCGCCTACCACGAAGCCGAACCAACCATCGCCGCCATCATCCTCCGGCTCCGATGACTTGCCGGACGCTTCCTAGACGGGCCAGGTCACCGGAAGCGCTTTCACACCGCGGATAACGCCGTAGGTTCGTTCCGGCTCGAAGCCCTCCGGGAGCGTGAACTCCGGGATCGCCGCGAGGAACTCTTCGCAGATGACCCGCAGTTCGACCCGCGCGACGTGCAGGCCGAGGCAGCGGTGGGCGCCTGCGCCCCAGCCGAGGTGCGGGCGGCGCGGGCGGCCCAGCCGGAACTCGTCGCCGTCCGGGAAGTGCTCCTCGTCGCGGTTGCCCGAACCCCACGTCAGCAGCATCCGGTCGCCGGGGCGCAGCGGGACGCCCGCCAGCTCCGTCTCGCGCACCACCGTGCGGCCGGTCGCGGCGACAGCCGACTCGTGCCGCACGCTTTCCTCCACCAGCTGCGGGATCAGCCCCGGCTCGGCGGCGACTCGCCGGCGCAGCGCGGGGTCCTGCGCGAGTTCGAGCAGGATGCTGGCCAGCTGGTCCGTCGTCGTCAGGTTGCCCGCCGCGATCAGCAGGAACGCGAACTTCAGCAGCTCGTGGTCGCTCGCGAGCCTGCCGTTGATCTCGCTGTTGACCACCGACGTGAGCACGTCCGATCCGGTCTTGCCGCGCCGGGACCGGATGTGCGCCAGCAGGAACTCGGTGTACTCGCGGCCGATCGCCTCCGCGGCTGCGGCACTGTCAGCCGCCGCCAGGCCGTGCACGAGCGCGGCCAGCGTCGGCCGCTGCTCCTCCGGCAGTCCCAGCAGGGACGCGATCACCAGCGGCGGGATCTTCGCGCACAGGTCCGGCACCAGGTCCGCCTGCCCACGCGGCGCCAGCCCGGCCACGACTTCCCGCGCCACGCGCCGGATGTAGTCCTCGTGCCCGGCCGCCGCGGGCGGAGTGAAGAACGGCTGCAGGTGGCGGCGCCAGCCCGCGTGCTCCTCCAGGTCCTGCTCGAACAGCGGCGCGATCACCCCTCCGGTCTCCGGCGCCACGACCACGGCGCCGACCTCCGCCGCGGAGGAGAAGGTGTCGCCGTGCCGGGCCACGTGCCGCAGGTCGTCGAACCGCGTCACGACGTACATCCCGCCGTGCGCCTCGCTGTGCGCCACCGGGCACGTCTTCCGGAACGCTGCCAGCGTCTCGTGGATCGTCGCGGCCTGGGCCGGGTCGAGGTGGTCGAAGGTCCGGGCTCGGTCCCGCACCGGGTCGGCGGTCGCCGGATCACTGGACTGGCTCACGTCGCTCAACAATCCACACTCGCCCAGCTCGGGGCAAGGAAAAGCCTCCATCCGGACTAGTGTGATCCACTGCCGCGCACGCAGCGTCACCGGGAGCGGAAAACCGGTTTGTGCCAGGGCGCGGCGCTCGTATGCTGATCTCCGCACGCCGGCCACTTCGGACAGGCCCGGTGCGCAGGCGAGGGTTACTTCTGGTCCACAGGTTCGACTCCTGCCCTCCCCTCGGGAGGTGAAGACCTTCACCGACTCCCTTCTCGGGCCTGTCCGAGGTCGCCGGCTCTCCCCTTCCCCCTGCGAGGCCGGCATGTCCAAGTTCAACCTGCTCCGCCGAAGACCGGCGGCCCGATCCCCGATCGTCACGATCGCGGTGCCCGGACTCGTCAACCACCAGGGTGGCGCCGGTCACGTCCGCGACGCCAAATCGGAGCTGTTCCTGCTCGCGGTCGCGAACATGGTCGGCGAGGACACCTTCTACGAGGCCGCGGACGACCGCGACAGCCGGTACGCCGGCCTGGTCCGCCGCGTCGCCCTGGACGATCCACAGTGGACGGCCCGGTTCCTGCGCTGGCTGCGCACCGAGGCGAACATGCGCTCCGCGTCGCTCTTCGGCGCGGCCGAGTTCGTCAAGGCACGCCTGGACAACCACGTGGACGACGGTCCGTCGAACCGGGCCGTGGTGACGAGCGTCCTGCAGCGCGCGGACGAGCCGGGTGAGCTCATCGCGTACTGGTTCGCGCGGTACGGCCGCCGCCTGCCCAAGCCGGTCAAGCGCGGGATCGCCGACGCGGTGCGCGTGCTGTACGACGAGCGGTCCTTCCTGAAGTGGGACAGCGGCAACCGCGGCGTGCGGTTCGCCGACGTGCTGCGGCTGGTGCACCCGGCGCCGCGGGACGCCGTGCAGGACGCGCTCTTCGAGCACATCCTGCGCGACGGTTCGCCGCCGCCGGAGCTGACCGTGCTGACCCGGCGGCGGGCGCTCATGGCGCTCCCGGCCGACCAGCGCCGGGCTGCACTGGACCCGGCGGAGCTGCGCGCGGCGGGCATGACGTGGGAGGCGCTGGCCGGGTGGCTGCAGGGGCCGCTGGACGCCGAGGCTTGGCAGGCCGTCATCCCGGGCATGGGGCACATGGCGCTCCTGCGCAACCTCCGGAATTTCGACCAGGCCGGCATCCCGGACGAGGTGGCCGACCGGGTGGCGGCGCGGCTCGCCGATCCGGACCAGGTGGCGCGGTCGCGGCAGTTCCCGTTCCGGTTCCTGTCCGCCTACCGCTCCGCGCGGTCGCGGTGGCACGCGGCTCTGGAGCGTGCCCTGGACGCGTCACTGGCCAACGTGCCCGCCCTGCCTGGGCGGACGCTGATCCTGATCGACCGGTCCGCCTCCATGTGGACGCGGGACCGGCGCTCGTCCGTCACGTTCGCCGACCAGGCGGCCGTGTTCGGGTGCGCGCTGGCGGTGCGGGCGGAGAAGCCGACGGTCGTGGTGTTCGGCTGGGACAGCCGCGAGGTCGAGGTTCCGCGTGACGGCGCGCTGCTGCCGTTCGTGGAAAGCCTCGACATGTACTCGGCCACGAACACCGCGGCGGCGGTGCGCAGGCACTACCGCCGGCACGACCGGGTCGTCCTCCTGACCGACGAGCAGTCCGCGACGGCGGACGCGTCGGCCGGGTTGCCGCGCCGGGTTCCGCTGTACGTGTGGAACGTCGCCGGGTACCGCTACGGCGGCACGCCGTCCGGGCTGGGCAACCGGCACACGTTCGGCGGGCTGACCGACGCGGCGTTCCGGATGATCCCGCTGCTGGAAGCCGGCCGCGTCGCGCGCTGGCCGTTCTGACCCGGGGCCGCCGTCAGTCGGCGGCCTCGGGCGCCCAGCGCTGCCCCATCCGCCCGGCGCGCCACACCACGAGCGCGACCAGCCAGGTGACCGCGAACAGGCCGACCAGCAGGTACCCGACGTCGGCCAGGTCCATGCTCGCCGCCCAGGCCAGCGGTCCGCTCGTCACGTTCAGCCGCTCCGCGAGCAGGCCGAGCAGTTCGATACCGCCGATGACCAGGGCGACCGCGACCGACAACGCGGTGACCGTGAGGTTGTAGAACACCTTCCGCACCGGCGTGACCAGCGCCCAGCCGTAGGCGAAGTTCATGAACACCCCGTCCGCGGTGTCCAGCAGGCTCATCCCGGCCGCGAACAGCACCGGCAGCGTCAGCAGCGCGTACCAGGGCAGGTCGAACGCCGCCGCGCCACCGGCCAGCACCAGCAGCGACACCTCGGTCGCGGTGTCGAACCCGAGCCCGAACAGCAGGCCGAGCGGGTACATGTGCCACGGCTTGCGCACCGACCGCGCGACCCGGCCCAGGATCCGGTTCAGGAAACCGCGCTCGTCCAGCCGCCGCTCCAGTTCGGCCTCGTCGTAGTCGCCGGCGCGCATCCGCCGGAACACCGCGGCGATGTGCCGCAGCGCCACCAGGTTCAGCACCCCGATCAGCAGCAGGAACCCGCCGGACACGAGCGTGCCGATCAGGCCGGTCACGGCGTGCAGCGTCGAGCCGTCCGAAGTGACCTGCCCGGCCAGCGCCCGCACCCCGAGCCCGAGCAGCAGGCACAGCCCGAACACCACGCTGGAATGCCCGAGCGAGAACCAGAACCCGACCGACAGCGGGCGCCTGCCGTCCATCATCAGCTTGCGGGTGGTGTTGTCGATGGCGGCGATGTGGTCGGCGTCGAACGCGTGCCGCATGCCCAGGGTGTACGCCGTGACGCCGAGGCCGATGCCGAACACCCCCGCCTGCCCGATCGCGTAGTGGCCGGGCACCACCAGCAGCACCAGCGTGCCCCAGCCGATCACGTGCAACAGGGCCACCGTCACGGCCATCCCGGTGATGCTGCGCCTGCCCTGCCGGTCGAGGACCGCCATGTCCCGCTCCCTCCGCCGCTCCGGCCTCGTCGCCGGTACCAGCACCGTCGCAGCCGGGCGCCGGCGGCGGCACTGCCCGATCGGAGGGGACGGCGCCGGTCAAGGGGTGAGAACCTGTCCGATCGGACAGGTGCGGGCAGCCACCCGGACAGTGTGTCGGCCGTCACCTCAGGGGGTAGCGTCGAGGCGGTCGAAGGACGAGGAGCACCCCATGCCACGACTGTCCGACCTGCCGAAACTGCCCGGCGCCGTGGCCGTCGCTGTTCTCGCGGACAGCCCCCGTCACGTACCGTGGGAGCGGTCGCCGCGCCGCCGCGGGGACCGTGAACCGCGGGAGGTCGCCGTGACGGGCAGGGTCCTCGACAAGTCCGAGCGCCTCACCGGACCGTGCGTCGCACGGACCCGGTCCGAGCCCGCCGAGCTGGCCAAGTTCCACGTGCCGGAAGTCGTGTTCGGCCCGGGTTCGCTCGCCGAACTCGGCCACGCCGCCCTGCGGGTGGGCGCGCGGCGCCCGTTCGTCGTCACCGACCCCGGCCTGATCGAGGCCGGCTGGGTCGACGAGGCGGAGAGCCACCTGCGGCTGGCCGGGCTGCGGCCGGTGGTGTTCTCCGGTGTCACCCCGAACCCCAAGGACCACGAGATCGAGGCCGCCTACCAGCAGTACGCCTCGGTCGGCGCGGACGTGATCATCGCGGTCGGCGGCGGGTCGTGCATCGACGCCGCGAAGGGCGTGGCGATCCTGTCCGGCAACGGCGGCACGATCCTCGGCTACGCCGGGGTGGACAAGGTGGTGCAGCCGATCCCGCCGCTGGTCATGGCCCCGTCGACGTCCGGCACCGGCGCGGACGTGTCGCAGTTCGCGGTCGTCACCGACACCACGCAGCACACCAAGATCACGATCATCAGCCGGACGCTGGTCCCGGACATCTCGATCGTCGACCCGCGCCTGCTCATCACGATGCCGGACGAGCTGAACGCGGCGACCGGGCTGGACGCGCTCACCCACGCGGTCGAGTCGTTCGTGTCCCGCGCGCACAACCCGCTGACCGATCAGCACGCGCTGCACGCCGCCACGCTCATCACCCGCAACCTGCTGCACACGATGGTCCACCCACGGGCGGCCGACCCGCGCATCGCGATGGCACAGGGCGCGCTGGAGGCCGGGATGGCGTTCACCAACGCGATCCTCGGCATCACCCACGCGATGAGCCACCAGGTCGGCGGCCTGCTGGACGCCCCGCACGGCGTGCTGAACGGCGTGCTGCTGCCGCATGCGATCCGCTTCAACGCCGCCACCGAGCCGGAGCGGTTCGTCCCGCTGGCCGCGGCGACCGGGATCGACGTGGCCGGCAAGCCGGCGGACGAGGTGGCCGAGCTGTTCGCCTGCCGGGTGCGGGAGCTGGCCGACGCCGTCGGCGTGCCGCGGGGGCTGGCCGCGCTCGGCGTCACCGAGGCCGACATCGACACCCTGACCCGCACCACGCTGCAGGACGCGTGCCTGGCGACCAACCCGCGCACGGCGAGCGCGGCGGACGTGGCGGCTCTGTTCCGGCAGGCGCTGTAGACCATGACGACGGAGAACTACCTCGGCGCGCTGACCGGTGTGCGATCGGGCAAGCGGTCCTTCTACCCGGAGTACGTGCGCACGGCGGAGCGGCTGGAGCGCGCGGTCGGCGCCCTCGACCGCATCTCCCGCGCGCTGGTGCGCACCGGTGAAGGCCCCCGGGCGCTGGTCGAGGCGGTGGTGCGGGCCGCCGCGGAACACGTGCACGCGGACTGGCTGCTGTTCGCGGTCGCCGACGGCGCGCTGCGCGCGGCACGGCCGCGGTTCCTGCTGCTCACCGGCGGCGAGCTGGTCGAGGACGAGCGGCTGTTCCCGCCCGACGCGCTCGCGCACCTGCGGATCCTGCGGAGCAGGCCGTGGGAGGCCGGGGACCCCGCCGAGTCCGGGGTGCGGGTGCCGATGACCCTGGACTGCGAGCCCGTCGGCGGGATCGCCGCCCGGCCCGCGCCCGGCATGGACATCGCCGACACCGACCTGGCGGTGCTGCGGGTGCTGGCCAACCAGGCCGCGGTCGCGCTGCACAACTCCTACCTCGTGCACGCCACCATGCAGCTGCGCGGGCGGACCGAGGCGCTGTCCGAAGCGGCCGAGCAGCAGGCCCGCGACCTGGCCGCCCGCAACGCCGAGCTGCAGGAGACGCAGCGCAGGCTGATCGAGGTGATGCAGCGGCAGGCGCTCGACGACGAGCGGCACCGGATCGCGCGCGAGCTGCACGACAGCGTCACGCAGGACGTCCTGTCGGCCGGGATGATGATCGAGATCTGCCGCGCCGAGATGACCGAGCCGGGTGCGGACCTCGCTGCGCTACGGGAGAAGCTCACCGGGGCGAAGGACCTGACCCGGCACGCGGTGGAACGGCTGCGCGCGGCGATCTACGCGTTGCACCACTCCGAGTCCGAGCCGTCCGGCTCGCTGCCGGTGCTGCTGGAACGACTGTCCACAGTGCACCTGCCGACGGACCTGACGGTGAGCGTGTCGGTGCACGGCGAGCCGGTCCCGCTGCCCGGCGAGGCCGAGCACTCGCTGCTGCGCATCACCGGCGAGGCGCTGTTCAACACCGTGATGCACACCAACGCGGCCCGCGCGCGGATCCGGCTGGACTACCGCGCGGACTCCATCCGGCTGTCCATCGCCGACGACGGGGACGGTGATCCGGCGCAGCTGCGCCGGATGCTGCGGCTGTCCTCGGCGACGGATCTGGCGGGTGCGCACCGCGGGCTCGCGAACATGCGGGCACGTACCGAGGAACTGGGCGGGACGCTGTCGATCCGGCGGTCCCGGATCGGGGGGATCCTGTTGCTGCTGGAGATACCGCTGCCGCTGGACACGGAGGCGGCGTGATGATCACGGGTGAGCGGACGTTGAAGATCGTGCTGGTGGACGACCACGCCATCGTCCGGCAGGGGTTGCGGTCCATCCTGGAGCGCGAGGAGGACATCACCGTCATCGGGGAGGCGGCCACGGCGGCCGAAGCGCGCGCGGTGGTCGAGCGGACCCGTCCGGACATCGTGCTGCTGGACCTGAAGCTGTCGACCGGCTCCGACACCGAGGGCTTGGAGATCTGCTCGGAGCTGACCGCCCGGTACCCGGACCTCGGCGTCCTGGTGCTGACGACGTTCCTCGACGACGCGCTGGTGGTGGAGGCGATCCACCGCGGCGCACGCGGTTACGTGATCAAGGACGTGGACACGACCGGGCTGGTGTCGTCGATCCGGGCGGTGGCGCGCAACGAGAGCGCGTTCGACTCGCGGTCCGCTTCGGCGATGGTCCGGTCGATCCGCACCGCGCCCGAGGAGCCGGTGCTGACCAGCCGCGAGCAGGGGGTGCTGGAGCTGCTCGCACGCGGGCTGAGCAACCGCGACATCGGCTCGCGGCTGTTCATCTCCGAGACGACGGTGAAGTTCCACGTCCGCAACATCATGCGCAAGATCGACGCCTCCAGCCGCGCGGAAGTGGTGTACGAGGCGAGCAAGCGGGGCCTGATCTGAGGCACCGGGCGGGGTGGCCCGCCCGGTGCCCCGGCCTCAGCGCAGGACCGGACGGCCCAGCGGCAGGCCGCGACCGCCGGTCGCCGTCGACAGGGCGCCGGCGAACAGGTAGACGCCGACCGCGGTGAAGGCGAACACGACGTACCCGCCTGCGGTGGTGGCCGAGGTGGAACCGCTCACGGTGCCGTAGAGCACCAGCGCGAGCGCGATGTCGATCAGCGTGAACAACAGCGTGAACGCGGCTGGCAGGCGCAGGGTCCCCAGCGTCAGCAGGACCACCGTGACCAGCCAGGCGATCAGGAACAGGCCCTGCGTGGCGACCGCGGCGTCGGCGGTGATGCCGAACCAGCCGTGGATCAGGCCGAGCACGAGCGCGGCGTAGCTGAGCCAGAAACCGGTGAACACGCCGAAGACGGCGGCCACCGCGTTCTGGCCCAGCGCGGCCGCCCAGATGGCGGCGACCAGCTGGCCCAGGCCGGTGGCGGGCAGGATGATCGCGATGGACGCGCCGACGGCGCCGGCCGGGACGTACCCGGTCAGCACCAGGCCGAGCGCGATCGCGCCGACGATGAAGGTGGGCACCCCGATCAGGGCCGGATCGCCCGTGATCTCGGTGCGGACGGGGGCTTCGGTGGCAACGGCAGTGGTCATCGTGTGCTCCTCGTTGAGCGGTAACGCGGTCAGGCGGGACGGCGGTCCAGGATCAGCCAGCCACCGTGGAAACCGGAGACGCGGTGGCGCCATCCGCTCGCCGACCCGAGTCCGGTGAGCGTCGCGAGGTCGAAGCGGCGCACGTGACCGTAGTCGGCGTTGGGGACCTCCTCGAAGGGGACGGCGACGACGACCCGGGACCGGGCCAGCCGCTGGGCCTCGGCCAGCACCGCGGCGCCGGTCGCGGGATCGAGGTGCTCCAGCAGGTGCACGACCGTCACGGTGTCGACGCACCGGTCCGGCAGCGGCACCCGCGCCGCGTCGCACACCATCGTGCGCAGCGGTGTGTCCATGGCGGCGGCGACCGTCTCCAGCACCCGCATGGTTCCGGCCACGATGTCGGAGGCGATCACGGTCGTGCGCGGGCGCTGCGCGAGCATCAACGCGAGGAACCCGAAGCACGAGCCCAGGTCCAGCACGCTGCCCGGCGGCACGAGCCGCAGCACCCGCGCGTACACCGGCGCGATCCCCGCGATCAGTCCGGGCGCGGTGCGGGGATCGCGCAGGTGCTCCAGGGTGTTGGCGTAGAAGGTTTCCCAGGCGCGGGCCGGGTCGGGCACGGTGCTGCGGACGACGCCGCAGAACACGCGCTCGAAGATGTCCTGGCCGCACAGCCAGCCGGGCGTGAACAGCTCGTCGATCAGCAGCGCGGTCAGGCCGTTGTGCAGCTGGTCGGGACGCAGGCAGTGGCTCACCTCGATGCGCCGCCCGGCGCGGTGCAGCCGGAAGTGCGGGGTGCGCACGACCGCGGACCGCCCGTCGTCCTCGGCGCGCACCACGCGCACCAGGTCGTCGAGGTACTCGGCGACCGGGAACGGCGCGAGCGGGTCCAGCGCGGCGGTCATCGGGTCACCAGGTCCAGCGCGACGCGGTCCAATCCGGACAGATCGCGGACGACTCGGACCTTGCTGCAGTACTCGGCGTAGGCGGGCAGGTCGCAGCCGCCCAGGCCCCACGAGTAACGCGGCTCCGGGGTGAGCCAGATGGTCTCCCGCGCGCGGCGGGAGATCTCGGCGAAGGCGCCCAGGTTCGGGTCGTTGCCGTTGCCCCGCCCGTCGCCCAGCACCAGCACGGTGGTCCGGCGGGTCACGGCCGACGAGTGCTCGGCCAGGAACTCGCCGAACGCGGCGCCGTAGTTCGAGTTGGCGTCCACGTCGAGGACGTCGCCGCCGAAGATCAGGCCGAGTGCGCGCTCCACCGGGTGCTCGGCGAACAGCTCGGTGGTCTCGGCGATGTCGTCGACGAACGCGAACGAGCGCACCTGCGCGAACAGGTTCTGCAGGCCGTGCACCAGGTGCAGGGTGAACCGCGCGGTGGCCCGCACGGACAGGCTGACGTCGGCGAGCACCACCAGCCGTGGCCGGTCCTCCGCGCGCCGCACGGTGACCGGGCTGAACGGGATGCCGTCGAAGCGCATGTTGCGGCGCATGGTGCGGCCCGGATCGACCCGGCCCGCGCTGGCGATGCGCCTGCGGTGCGTCAGCGCGCCGCGCAGCGACGACGCGAGCCGGCGCAACGACTCCTCCAGTTCTGCTCGCTCGCTCTCCCCGGCCTGGTCGACGTGGGCGGCCCGCTTCTCCCGCGTCTCGACGACCGTGTTCTCCAGCTCCAGCAACGCTTCGAGGTGCCGTTTCAAGGCCTCCGGCAGGTTCTCCAGCACCCCGGCGAGGCGGCGGCGCAACTGGGCTGCGTCGTCCTCGTCGCCGTCCGCGGCCTGTTCGAGCCAGCCGAGCAGCGCGTCCTGCTCGGCGATGCTCAGCTCGGCGTCCACCTTCGTGCCGGTCTCCTGGGACAGCCGGCCGGGCGCGCCCGCGCCGTGCAGGCGGTCGGTGTCCAGCTGCACCCGGTAGCCGGCGTCGCCGGCGACGGCGTTGTCCGTGGAGAACACGATCTCGTCGGTCATCGAGGCGAGGTCGATCTTGTTGGCCTCCTGGTGCAGGTTGTACTGCTGCGCCAGGTCCGACTGGTCGAAGAAGTCCCGGATGTCGCTGGGCTTGCCGTGCTCGTGCCCCTGCTGCGGGGTCTCGCTCGGCTCCTCGGAGAGGGTGAAGCTCTCCAGCTCGCCGGTGTCGGACAGGTCGTCGTGGCTGTGCCCGTGGCCGTGCCCGTGCTCGGACGGCCCGACCCGCACCAGCGCGAAGAAGGCGTCGAAGATCTCGTCGAACGCCGGGTCGTCGCGGTGATCCTTGACGAGCGCGAGCCGCAGCGCCTCCTTGAGCACGGCGCGGTCGGCGAGGATGCCGGGCTCGGCCGCGCAGCGCAGGGCGTCGATGGTCTCCGGCACCGAGATGCGGACGTCCCGCAGCCGCAGCAGCCGCACGAACCGGTGCAGACTGGCCTCCATCGCGTGTCCCTAGGACCGCCGGCCGAACGACCGGCTGCCGCGGTCGGCGCTGACCTTCGGCGCCTCGTGCGAGTGGCCGTGCCCGTGTCCGTGGCCGTGGCCGTGGCCGTGCAGGGTCTCGGGCACCTCGGCGTTCGGGTCGACCAGCCGCGGCAGGGCTTCGAGGGCCTTGCGCACGTCCTTGTCGTACTTCACCACCACCGACACGGTGTCCGACAGCACCGGCGCGGTCAGCTCGTCGACCCCTAACACGGCGAGCGTGCGCGCCCAGTCGATGGTCTCCGAGATGCTGGGCGACTTGCGCAGTTCCAGCTCACGCAGGCCGCGCACGATCTCCACGAGCTGGCGGGCCAGCGCCTCGGGCAGGCCGGTGTCCTTGCTGCGCACGATGTCCAGCTCACGCTCCGCCGACGGGTAGTCGAGGAACAGGTGCAGGCAGCGGCGTTTCAGGGCGGCGGCGAGGTCGCGGGTGTTGTTCGAGGTGAGGATCACGTACGGGCGGTTGCGGGCGGTGAACGTGCCGATCTCCGGCACCGAGATCTGGTACTCCCCCAGCATCTCCAGCAGCACCGCCTCCAGCGCCTCGTCGGCGCGGTCGATCTCGTCGATCAGCAGCACCACCGGTTCCTCGGAGCGGACCGCCTCCAGCAGCGGGCGCGCGGCGAGGAAGCGTTCGGAGAAGAACACGCTCTCCTGCGCGCCGATGCGGTCGACCGCGTCGTGCAGGTCCGGCGCGTCGGCCACGAGCTGGCCGATCTTCTCGCGGAGGATCTGGGTGTAGAGCAACTGCTTGCCGTAGTCCCACTCGTAGAGCGCGCTGGCTTCGTCCTGGCCCTCGTAGCACTGCAGGCGCAGCAGCCGCCGCCCGGTGGCCGCGGCGAGCGACTTGGCCAGCTCCGTCTTGCCGACGCCGGCCGGGCCCTCCAGCAGCACCGGCTTCTCCAGCCGGGTCATCAGGAACACCATCGTCGCGAGCCGGTCGTCGGTCAGGTAACCCTGCGCCGCGAGCGCCTTCCCCGCCTCCTCGACGGAGTCGAATGCGGTCACGCCAAACCCTCCTCGGTAGGGGTGCCGGGGGCGGCCCCGTCCAGCCCGCCCCCGGCGGTTGAGTCAGCTGAGCAGGTCGTCCAGGTCGCCGTTCATGCAGTGATCGACGACGGGGCGGACCGTTTCGAAGGTGCATTCCTTGGCGTTGCCCGGCGTGCAGGCGTCGCCGAGGACGTGGTTCGTGATGCGGTCCACGTCCTCGTCGTCGCCCTTGATGACGCTCGCCTGCTCGTAGAACTTCGTCGGGCCCTGGCCGAGCCGGTTCTTCGAGTAGCTGTCCTGGGTGACGTCGGTGAACTTCTCCGGGATGCCCACGTCGCGCAGCAGCCGGATCGCGGCCGCCAGAGCGGCGTCCGCCGCCTGCACGTCGGTCATGCCGTGCGTGTCCACGCCCATCGCCTCGGCCATGTCGGCGAACCGCTTGTACGCCACCGGCATGTTGAACGCCCACACGCGCGGCAGGGCGATCGCGTTGTTCAGGCCGTGGTGGGTGTCGTAGAAGGCGCTGACCGCGTGCGAGATGGAGTGGATGATCCCGAGCCCGCCGGAGTTGAACGCCTGCGCGGCGATGTACTGCGCGTACATCATGCCCTCACGGCCGGACAGCTCACTCGGGTTCCAGGTGGCCTGGCGCAGGTTCTCCGCGGTGAGCTTGATGGCCCGCAGCGCGTTGCCCAGCGACGGCTCGAAGTTCAGCCGCGACACGTACGGCTCGGAAGCGTGGGCCAGCACGTCGAAACCGCACTGCGCGGTGTAGTCGATCGGGCAGCTATAGTACAGCACCGGGTCGTCGATCGCCAGCGTCGCGACCGAGGCGTCGTCGAACGCCACGTACTTGTGCGGGTTGTCCGGGTCGGTGGTGGTGTCGGTGATGACGTAGGCCCACGACGTCTCCGAGCCGGTGCCGGCGGTGGTGGACACCGCGATGTGCGGCGGGTTGCGCGGGTTCTCGGACTTGTTGAAGCCCTCGAAGTCGTTGACGTTGCGACCGTCGTGCGCGACCGAGATGCGGGCGCCCTTGCAGGCGTCGTGCGAGGAGCCGCCGCCGATGGAGACGAAGCTGTCACACTTGTTCTCCTGGTACAGCTTCACCGCGTCCATGACGTTGTAGTCCTTGGGGTTGGACTCGACCTTGTCGTAGAGCACGACCTCGAGCCCGTGGTACTTCATCGACTCGGTGATCTTGTGGACGATGTCGGACCCGCGCAGCCCGCTCGTCATCACCAGTGTCTTCTTGAAGCCCAGCTTCAGCGCCTCCGGGCCGATCATCTCGTGGGCCCCGGGGCCGAGGAGCGCCCGCGGGAACGGGTGGAACTCCTTGATGGGGAACGGCTTCAGCAATTCGTCGACCTGCATGACGCACTTTTCCTTCCTGCGCGACGAGCGACTGTGGTGACGCGCACACCGAAGCTAGCTCCCCTGGCACGGCGCGGAAACGCTTGTGGCGCAATACTCCTCGCCCGGCACGCGACTCAGCACGACCGGCGGGGCGCGCACCTGCCCGATCGGACAGGTGCCCGTGGACGCGAAAAAGGCCCGGACGCGGGGTCCGGGCCTTCTTCGCGGTTCTTCAGTTGTCCAGCAGGGCCAGTTCTTCGTCGGTGAGCAGGCGGGACCGGATCAGGAAGCGCACGCCTTCGGGCGCCTCCAGCGAGAACCCGCTGCCCCGCCCGGCCACGACGTCCACCGTCAGGTGGGTGTGCCGCCAGTAGGCGTACTGGTCGGCGCTCATCCAGAACGGTGTGCCGTCGCCGACGTGGCCGAGCAGCACGTCCGAGTCGCCCACCCGGAACTCGCCGTCCGGGTAGCACATCGGTGCGCTGCCGTCGCAGCAGCCGCCGGACTGGTGGAACATCACCGGTCCGTGCTGCTCGATCAGCCGGCGCAGCAGGGCGACCGCGGCCCCGGTCATCGAGACCCGTTGCACCATCAGAAGAAGCCGAGCTTCTTGGCCGAGTAGCTGACGAGCAGGTTCTTGGTCTGCTGGTAGTGGTCCAGCATCATCTTGTGGGTCTCGCGCCCGATGCCGGACTTCTTGTAGCCGCCGAACGCCGCGTGCGCCGGGTAGGCGTGGTAGCAGTTCGTCCACACGCGACCGGCCTTGATGCCGCGGCCGAGCCGGTAGGCGGCGTTGCCGTCGCGCGTCCACACGCCGGCGCCGAGGCCGTACAGGGTGTCGTTGGCGATCTTCAGCGCCTCGTCAACGGAGTCGAACGTCGTCACCGACACCACCGGACCGAAGATCTCCTCCTGGAAGATCCGCATGTCGTTGGTGCCGCGGAAGATCGTCGGCTCGATGTAGTAGCCGCCGGGGTGCTCGGCGACCTCGCGAGCGCCACCGCCCGCGAGGACCTCGGCGCCCTCCTTCTTGCCGATGTCGATGTAGGACAGGATCTTCTCGTACTGGTCGTTGCTCGCCTGCGCGCCGATCATCGTCGACGGGTCGAGCGGGCTGCCGCCGCTGATGGCCTTCGTGCGCTCGATGCAGCGGCCGATGAACTCGTCGTAGATCGCCGAGTGGACCAGCGCACGCGACGGGCAGGTGCACACCTCGCCCTGGTTGAGCGCGAACATCACGAAGCCCTCGACGGCCTTGTCCAGGTAGTCGTCGTCGGCGTCGGCCACGTCGGGCAGGAAGATGTTCGGGCTCTTGCCGCCCAGTTCCAGCGTCACCGGGATGATGTTCTCGCTGGCGTACTGCATGATCAGCCGCCCGGTGGTGGTCTCACCGGTGAACGCGATCTTGGCGATCCGGGAGCTGGACGCCAGCGGCTTGCCGGCCTCGATGCCGAACCCGTTGACGACGTTGAGCACACCCGGCGGCAGCAGGTCGGCGATCACCTCGATCACCTTGAGGATCGACGCCGGGGTCTGCTCCGCGGGCTTGAGCACGACGCAGTTGCCTGCCGCCAGCGCGGGCGCGAGCTTCCACGCGGCCATCAGGATCGGGAAGTTCCACGGGATGATCTGACCGACCACGCCCAGCGGCTCGTGGAAGTGGTAGGCGACCGTGTCGGCGTCGATCTCGGCGATGCTGCCTTCCTGCCCGCGGATGGCGCCCGCGAAGTAGCGGAAGTGGTCGACGGCCAGCGGCAGGTCGGCGGCCAGGGTCTCGCGGACCGGCTTGCCGTTCTCCCAGGTCTCGGCCACCGCGAGCTCCTCGAGGTGGTCCTCGATGCGGTCGGCGATCTTGTTCAGGATGTTGGCGCGCTCGGTGGTCGAGGTGGCGCCCCACTTCTCGGCGGCGGCGTGGGCCGCGTCGAGGGCGAGGTCGATGTCGGCCGCGGACGAACGCGCCACCTCGCAGAACACCTTGCCGTCGACCGGCGACGGGTTCTCGAAGTAGCGTCCCTCGGCCGGTGCGACCCAGTCACCGCCGATGAAGTTGTCGTACCGCGCGGCGAAGCTGACGACACTGCCGTCGGCACCGGGCTTGGCGTAGGCCATGGAAGCACTCCATTCACTCGATCACATCGGTGTGATGGGTGCCACCGTGCCGTTTCCGAGTTGGGGAAACGTTGGGATCCTCGAAGTCTGGCGGCTTGCGTAGCGGTGCCGGTAGCGGAACCTGAGGCGGCCCCTCGCTGTGGGATCGCCTCCTCATGAACGCCGGTTCACCACGTCGGCGCTGTCCTCGCGAGGAGCCACCTCAGAACCCGCGGCGGTGCAAGCTGCGAACGTGGCGGAAGCGGCTCCGCCACATTGCAAAGCCTAATCGCGCAGGGCCTCGTGCAGGCGAGCCGCGGCGATGCCGCGCCGCCCGTCGCCGGGGCTCAGCAGGCGGTGCGCGTGCTCGTGGACCTGCAGGTCGAACGGGTGCCGCTCGCCGTAGGTCAGGGCCAAGTCGGGCTCGCGCGAGGACAGCACGGCCTCCCGCACGGCGACCTCCAGGTGGTCCCGCCACCGGGTGATGCCGGGCGCCTCGGACGCGGGCAGCAACGGCCCGGTGTAGCGGCGCACGGCCGTGGCGGTGTCCCCGGCCTTGAGCGCGGTCAGCACGTCGACGGCGTCGCAGTCGATCGGCGCGGTCAGGGCGTAGCGGCGGTTCGCCAGCGCGCCGCCGAGCATGCGCCGCAGGTGGGAGGCCTCGGCGCGCAACGTCGTGCTGGTGACGGGCAGGTCCCCGTACAGTGCTTCGCGCAACCCGTCGGGCGAGAAGCCGCCGGGTTCGAGCGCGAGCAGGGTGAGCACCTCCAGCTGCCGCGGCGACAACCGCAGCGGCGTGCCGTCGAAGGTGGCGCTGCCGGAGCCCAGGCAGGACAGCCGGATGCCCGGGGCCGCGGGCGCGCTGACGTGCAGCCGGGATTCGATGGCGGTGACGAGCGTGCGGACCGTCGACATGGCCAGCGGGTGCGACCGGTCCCAGGTGGTGGACAGGTCCAGGACGCCGAGGTGGCGGCCGCGCGGGTCGCGGATCGGGGCGCAGTAGCAGACCCAGCCGTGCAGGGCCGCGACCAGGTGCTCGGCGGAGAAGACGCTGCTCGGGCGGCCGGTGCGCAACGCCAGCGACAGGGCGTTGGTGCCCATGTCCGGCTCGTCCCAGCGGCCGCCGGGCGCGAAGTTCACGCGCTCCGCCCGCCGCCGCATGACCCGTCCGCCGCACGTCCACAGGATCGTGCCGGACTCGTCGGTGACGGCGGCGACGAACCCGGCGTCGTCGGCGATGCTGCGCAGCTCGTCGGCCAGTTCGGTGACCGGGGCCCGCAGCGGCGACTCGCGCCAGCGGGACCGCACCTCGTCACCGGCCGCGGGCGCGCTGTCCCGTGACGGATCCACGATGGACAGCGAACGTGCCCAGGATTCGGCCACTTCGCTGCGCAGTTCCAGGGTTTCCGGGCGTGCCTGAGCCGGCACCCAGCGGGCCCATTCCCGTTCCAGGGCCGCGCGGCGCTGGTGGAGCGCACTACGCTCTGCCATTTCCGCGACCTCGTCGTCCTCGTGCTTCCGGCGCGATGGTGCTCCATGATGCCTGACGATCGCCGCGGGCGCACCTACCCGCACGGAGGGTTCCAACGTCGCGCCAACGTTCGCCGGTCAGGCTCCGCGACATGGACTTCTGGGCTGAGCAGGCGCAACGGTTGCACTGGGACGTGCGGTGGTCGGAGGTTCTGGACAACTCCGGCGCGCCGTACGCGAAGTGGTTCACCGGCGGCAGGCTGAACGTGGCCCGCAACTGCGTGGACCGGCACGTCGAGGCCGGTTTCGGGGACCAGGTGGCGATCCACTGGGTCGGCGAGCCCGGTGACACGCGGGACATCACGTACGCGCAGTTGCGGGACGAGGTGTGCCGGGCGGCGAACGCGCTGGCCTCGCTGGGGGTGCGGGCCGGTGACCGGGTCGCGATCCAGCTGCCGATGATCCCCGAGGCGATCGTGGCGATGCTGGCCTGCGCGCGGCTGGGGGCGCCGCATTCGGTGGTGTTCGGCGGGTTTTCGCCGTCGGCGCTGCGATCGCGGGTGGACGACGCCGAGGCGAAGGTCGTGATCACCGCCGACGGGCAGTACCGGCGGGGCAAGGCCGTGCCGGTGAAGGCCGGTGTGGACGAGGCGCTGGCCGGGTCGGCGGTGGAGAAGGTGGTCGTGGTGCGGCGCACCGGGACGCCGGTGTCGATGGGCGAGCGGGACGTGTGGTGGCACGAGCTGGTCGACCCGCAGCCGGCCGCGCACACCGCCGAGGCGTTCGACTCCGAGCACCCGCTGTTCATCCTGTACACGAGCGGGACGACGGGGAAGCCGAAGGGGATCCTGCACACCTCGGGCGGCTACCTCACCCAGGTGGCCTACACACACGCCGCGGTGTTCGACCACCGGCCGGGCGAGGACGTCTACTGGTGCACCGCGGACATCGGGTGGATCACCGGGCACTCCTACATCGTGTACGGGCCGCTGGCGAACCGCGCGACGCAGGTGGTCTACGAGGGCACGCCGAACACGCCGCACGAGGGACGGCACTGGGAGATCGTCCAGCGGTACGGGGTGTCGATCTACTACACCGCGCCCACGTTGATCCGCACGTTCATGAAGTGGGGCGAGGACATCCCGGCGCGCTACGACCTGTCTTCGTTGCGGGTGCTGGGATCGGTGGGCGAGCCGATCAACCCGGAGGCGTGGCGGTGGTACCGCGAGCACATCGGCGCTGGCAAGGCGCCGATCGTGGACACGTGGTGGCAGACCGAAACCGGGGCCATCATGATCGCCCCGTCGCCCGGCGCCGCGGAGTTCAAGCCGGGTTCCGCGCAGACCCCGGTGCCCGGGATTTCCGCGGTGGTGGTGGACGACGCGGGCAAGGAGGTCGCGCCGGGTGAGAGCGGTTACCTGGTGCTGGACCGCCCGTGGCCGTCGATGCTGCGCGGCGTGTGGGGCGACGACGCCCGGTTCCGGGAAACGTACTGGTCGCGGTTCGCGGGCGCGTACTTCGCGGGCGACGGCGCGCGGTACGACGAGGATGGCGACATCTGGTTGCTGGGGCGGGTGGACGACGTCATGAACGTGTCCGGGCACCGCATCTCCACGGCCGAGGTGGAGTCGGCGCTGGTGTCCCACCCGGCGGTCGCGGAGGCCGCGGTGGTGGGCGCGGCCGACCCGACGACCGGGCAGGGGATCGTGGCGTTCGTGATCCCGCGTGGTGTCGCCGAGGTGTCGGTGCAGGAGCTGCGGGAGCACGTGGCGCGGGAGATCGGGCCCATCGCCAAGCCGCGGCAGATCATGGTCGTGCCCGAACTGCCGAAGACCCGCTCGGGCAAGATCATGCGCCGGCTGCTGCGGGACGTCGCGGAGAACCGCGAAATCGGCGACGTGACCACGCTGGCCGACTCCAGCGTGATGGCCCACCTCAAGGTTCCGGAGCGGTAGTTCGGTGGTGGCGGGCCCTCCGAGGTCGATCGTCGACCCATTTCCGGACGACGATCGACAACCGCCGGAGAGAGCGTTCCTGGTTCCCCCGCTGGAGCTCTATGCAGCGGGGGAACCAGGAAACTGAACTACGTATAGGACCCGCCGCAGCCCACGAAGCTCGTTCCACCTGCGGCCGCGCTCGGATCGAGACCGGACGGCCACAGTTTCGCGATCACACCCTTGCACGGTGAACAACACCCAGATACCGCCATTATCGCGACAACAAAATACCTGGTATCCCGCGTAACGTTCGTCCATTCCGGAACGACAAAGCGGCTGCATTGCTCCGAGATCGATTCCTTCGAAAAGGACGTCCCCATGCGCATGATCAGTCGCGTTCTCGGCACGGTCGGGGTGGCGGGTATCGCACTGCTGGGCCCGGCACCCGCGGTTTTCGCGGCGCAGCCGGCCGATCTCTACGACTGCGGCGACTTCACCTACCAGGAAGAAGCGCAGGCCATTTTCGACCAGACCCCGGGGGATCCGTACGGCCTGGACGAAAACAACGACGGCGTGGCGTGCGAAAGCCTGCCGCACAAGCCGTCGGGGCAGCCGTCCACCCCGAGCAGCAGCCCCGCCACCCAGGCGCCGCCCGTCACGGCGCCGCCTGAGACGACCACCGCGGACCTCGACTGCGCCGACTTCGCGACCCAGGCGCAGGCCCAGGCCGTCCTCGACGCCGACCGCAGCGATCCGCACCGCCTGGACGCCGACCACGACGGCATCGCGTGCGAGACCAAGTTCGGTGAGAAGAACTCCACCGGCGGCTCGCAGGTGAAGGTCAAGCCGGTCGGTGGCGTGGACACCGGCGGCGGCGACCAGGGCACCGACGCCGGCCCGGCGGTCGCGGTCGGGGCGCTCGTCCTCGTCGGCGGCAGCGCCGGCACCGTGCTGCTCATGCGGCGGCGCGCCGGCCGATGACCACCGCCCGATGGCGCCGATGGCTCGCGATCGCGGCCATCGGCGCCACCCTCACCGCCTGCGGCTCGCCCAGTGAGCCGCAGCCCGCGCCGGCCGCGCCCCCGACTTCGACGCTGCCGGCGCCGGTCTCCACCACCACCACTGCCCCGGTCGACGGGCCCCTGCCGCACTCCCGGCCGGTCAAGCTGGAGGTCCCGTCGATCGGCGTCAGCACCGGCCCGATCATCGACCTCGGCCTGGCCGACGACGGCGCGCTCGAAGTCCCCGGGGACGCCGTCACCACCGGCTGGTTCACCGGCAGCCCGTCCCCCGGCGAAACCGGGCCCGCGGTACTCGCCGCGCACGTCGACTACAACCACGTGCCCGGCACCTTCAACCGCCTGAAGGACACCAAGCCGGGCGACCAGGCGATCGTGCACCGGGCCGACGGGACCACCGCCGTGTTCACCGTCTACCGCGTCGAGCGGTACCCGAAGTCGCAGTTCCCGACCGACGACGTCTACGGCGACACCGCCGGCCCGGAGCTGCGCATGATCACCTGCGGTGGCGCGTTCGACCGCTCGACCCGCAACTACGCGGACAACGTCGTGGCCTACGCGCGCCTGTCGCAGGCCTACCGGGGCTGATCACGCCAGTGCTTCGGTCGGCGTGAGCCGGGCGGCGCGCATCGCCGGGTACGCGCCGGCGATCGCGCCGACCAGCGCCGCCACCCCGGCCCCGCCGAACAACGCGAGCGGCGGCAGCACCGCGGGCCAGTCCTGGGTGAGCGCGTACCCGGCGGTCACGCCGACCCCGGCCAGCACGCCCACCACCCCGCCGAGCAGGGACAACAGGACCGATTCGGCGAGGAACTGGCCCCGCACCTGCCGCCGCGTCGCGCCCAGCGCCCGCCGCAGCCCGATCTCGCGCCGCCGTTCCAGCACCGAGATCACCATCGTGTTGGCCACGCCGACCCCGCCGACCAGCAACGCGACCCCGCCCAGCGCGAGGAACAACGCGCTGAACGACGACTCGGACAGCCGTTTCGCCACCAGCGCCTCCGACGGCCGCGTCACCTCCACCTCGCCCGGCCGCTGCGGACTCAACGTGGCCGCCAGAACCGACCGCACGTCCTCCACCGCGGACTCCTCCGCCCGCACGTACACGGTCGTCGGGTGGCCGCCGAACCCGAGGCGCGCCTGCGCCACCTCCCAGCCGACGAGCACCGAGCGTTCGATCTCCGGCGCGAGCGGCATCGCGTCGAGGACGCCGGCGACGGTGAACCACTGACCGTCGATCCACACCTGACGCCCGGGTTCCCGAACCCCGAGCCGGGTCGCGGCGACCGATCCCAGCACCACGACGGGGAATCGCGAGTTCGCCGCGTCGAGGAACGAACCGGCGTGCAGGTGTCCATTGAGGACTTGGAGGAGTTCAGGCGTGGCCGCCAGCACGCTGAGCCCGGAGGTTTCGTCAGCGTCGACGTAGCCGGTCCGGCGGACGGTCGCCGACGTGCGCCCGGTGACGGCGGCGGCGGTGACCGGTCCGATGCGCCGCACGAGGGCGACGGAGCTGGTGGGCAGTTCGGCCTCGCCGCCGCCGAGCATCCGCTGGCCCGGTTCGGCGTGCAGGAGGTTGGTGCCGAGCGCGGCGAGCTGTTCCTGCAACGCGCGGGAACTGGACGCCGGGATGCTGACCACGGCCACGATCGCGGCGATGCCGATAGCGATGCCGAGCGCGGAGAGGACGGCCCGCAACGGCCTGGTGCGCACGCCGTGCAGACCGTGGCCGAGCACGTCCCGCGGGCCAAGGCGCGTCGGCCTGGGCAGCGGCTCCGGCGCCGGGACGAGGGTGCGCGTGGTCATGCCACCACCCCGCAGCCGACCCGCCGCCGGAGCACTCCAGCAGCGATCCCGAGCGCCGACAGCACATTCCCCGGGCCGAGCCGCGTCGGCTTGGGCAGCGGCGCCGGCGCCGGGACGAGGGTGCGCGTGGTCATGCCACCACCCCGCCGCCGGAGCACTCCAGCAGCCATCCCGAGCGCCGACAGCACGTCCCGCGGGCCAAGGCGCGTCGGCTTGGGCAGCGGCTCCGGCGCCGGGACGAGGGTGCGCGTGCTCATGCCACCACCCCGCTGTCCGAGCGCAACTCGCCGTCACGAACCTCCACCCGCCGGGGCATGCCGCCGGCGATCTCGGCCGAGTGCGTGATGACCACGACCGTCGTGCCGGCGGCGTTCAGTTCGCCGAGCAGCGCGAGGATCCCCTCGCCCGTGGTGGTGTCCAGGTTCCCGGTCGGCTCGTCGGCGAGGAGGATCGGCGGCCGGGTCACCACGGCGCGGGCGATCGCGACCCGTTGCCGCTCGCCGCCGGACAGCTCGCCCGGCAGGTGCGCCGCCCGGTGCGCGAGCCCCACCCGCTCCAGCGCGTCCCTCGCCAGTCCGGCCCTCCGCCGTCGCGGCACGCCCGCGTAGGCGAGCCCGCTCGCGACGTTGTCCAGCGCGGTCAGCCCCTCGGTGAGGAAGAACCGCTGGAACACGAACCCGATCCACGCCGCCCGCAGGGCCGAGAGCTGACGGTCCGGCAGGGCCGCCACGTCGTGCCCGCGCACCGCGACGGTGCCGGAGCTCGGCCGGTCGAGCGTGCCCATCAGCTGCAGCAACGTGGACTTCCCGGAACCGGACGGCCCGACGATCGCGAGCATCTCACCATCGCACACCCGCAGCGACACGCCCCGCAGAGCCCGCACCCCGCCGGGGTAGGTCTTGCCCACATCCGCCAGTTCGAGCACCGTCACGACGTCGTCACCACCCGCTGGCCCTCGCGCAGATCCCCGCGCACCTCGACCATCCCCCGCGCGAACAGTCCCGTTTGGACGGCCACCAGCCGGGTGCCGTCTCCCTCCACGACCTCCACCGCCAGCCCGCCCTCGGCGAGCGCGACCAGCGCGCCCACCGGCACCGCCAGCACGGCCGGACGGTTGCCGGTCGTGAACGTGACGTCCACCGGCGCCGAGTCGAGTTGCCCGGCCGCGGCGGCGTCGTCGAGCGTCACGACGACGTCGATGGTCGCCTCCTCGCCCTCCTCGCCGGGCGTGGCGGTGCTGCCCACCGAGCTGACGGTGCCCCGGGTCGCGCCGCCTCCGGTGATGTCCAGTTCCACCTTGTCGCCCTGCTTGGCGATGCCGCGCTTGCTGACCACGAGCTGCACGGTCACCACCCGCTGGGTCCCGGTCAGCTTCGCGATCTCGCCGCCGGCCGGGTCACCGATCTGCGCGGTCACCGACGCGACGCGCACCGCGCCGGGCCGCACCACGACCGCGTCCGGCGACAGCCGTCCGGTCTGCTCCAGCCCCAGCGCCTTCTGCCACCGCTTCAGCGCCGTCGCGGTCGCGTCGGTGAAGGTCGTGTCGGGCGTGCCGAACCCGGTGTAGCCGAGCGCGCGCAGGTTCTCCTCCAGCACCTGCACGTCCGGGCCCTTCGCCATGCCCGCCGCCAGTTCCCGGTACAACGGGATGTTCCCGTACAACAGCGGCACCGGCTTCGCGTCCACTGTGTACACCGCCTCCCCGCGCTCGATGACGTCGTTCGCCGCGGGCAGACCGGTGATCGTGCCGGGCAGCTTGCCGGTCAGCGACCGCTCGGCACCGTAGCCGAGGGTGCCGTCCTCGGTTTCCTGTGCGGCCAGGTCGGTGCGCACGACCTCGGCGGTCGCCGGTGCGGCCGGCCCCTCCGGCAACGCCGTCGCCGGGCTCGCCCCGGCCCGCGCCAGGATCACCGCCGTGCCGGCCCCGAGCAACGCCACGGCCACCGCGCCCGCGCCGATCCAGCGCAGGCGGCGACGGCGGCGCACCTGCTGTGGCCCGGTGCTCACCGTCCACCCTCCTCGTTGTTCTGCGTCTCCGCGCCCGGCGGCGAGTACTGCTGGCACGCCTCCATCGCCGCGGCCATCCTGGGGTCGTCCGGGCCACTGCCCTGGATCCGGATGCCGGGCTCGTCGGCCGTCGGGTCCGGCACATCCAGGCCGTGGTCCCGCAGGCACTTGGCCATCTGGCGCTGCCTGTCCAGGTCCTCGGGACTGACCGCCTTCGGCGCGCCCCCGTTGGGCAGCAGGTCCTTGCACGCCTCGGTGGCTTCCTCGGCCTTCTGCCGGTCGACGCCCTCCGGGATGGTGATGCCGATGCCGCCGCCGTCGCCGGCCTTCGGGTCCGGCATGTCGACGCCGTGTTCCCGCATGCACTTGGCGTACGCCCGCGCCTGGTCCTCCTCGGTTCCCGCGGCCGCGGCCTTCGTCGTCGAAGCCGGTGACGACAGGGACGCCACCCCGCTGCCGCCTCCGTCCGAATCACACGCGGTCAGCACCGCCAGCAGGCCTGCGGCCGCCAGCACCAGTCGAACTCGCATCGCTTCCTCCTCTGTCGGAGCCACAGGTCTAGCGAACGGGCGCGCTGGCGGCGTTAAGCGAATTCGCTTATCCCCCGCTTACCCCGGCGCGGGCAGACTGGCCGTGGGAAGGGGACGGGATGCGAGTACTCGTCGTGGAGGACGAGAGGCTGCTGGCGGACACGATCGCCGACGGCCTGCGGCGGTTGTCCATGGCCGTGGACGTCTGCTACGACGGCGATGCCGCGATGGAACGCGTCGGCGTGCACGACTACGACGTCGTGGTGCTGGACCGCGACCTGCCGGGCACGCCGGGCGACGAGGTGTGCCGGGCGCTGCTGGACGACGGCGGTGAGGCGCGGGTGCTGATGCTCACCGCGGCCGCCGGGATCGACGACCGGATCAGCGGGCTGGACACCGGCGCCGACGACTACCTGACCAAACCGTTCGCGTTCGGCGAGCTGGTCGCGCGGCTGCGGGCGCTCGCCCGGCGGGCCCGGCCCGCGCTGCCGCCGGTGCTGTCGCGCGCGGGTGTGGTGCTGGACCTCCCCCGGCACCAGGCGTCGCGGGACGGGCGGCACCTGTCGTTGTCCCGCAAGGAGTTCGCGGTACTGGAAGTGCTGATGCGGGCGGAGGGCGCCGTGGTCAGCGTCGAGGACCTGCTGGAGAAGGCATGGGACGAGCACGCCGATCCGTTCACCAACGCCGTCCGCGTCGCGATCGGCACGCTGCGGCGCAAGCTCGGCGACCCGCCGGTGATCGAGACGGTGCCCGGCGCCGGTTACCGGATCGGCTGATGCGGAACCTGTCGCTGCGCACCCGTTTCTCGCTGATGTTCGGCGCGCTGTTCCTGCTCGCCGGGGCGATCCTGTTGCTGGTCAACTACGTGCTGGTGGCGCGGTACCTGCCGGAGGCGTCCACGTTCACCAGCAGTGAGAACACCCCGGTGGCCGGGTCCGGGCCGCTGCACGTGAGCGGCCCGGACGTGGCTCAGTCCATTTCGGAGTACCGGGATTCGGCGGTGCGGACGCTGATCGTGGTGTCCGGCTTCGCGTTGCTGCTGACCGGGGCGCTGGCCGTGCTGCTCGGATGGCTGATGGCCGGGCGGGTGCTGCAGCCGGTGCACGCGATCACCGCGACCGCGCGGCGACTCGAGGCGGGCAACCTGGACCGGCGGATCAACCTGGACGGCCCGCCCGGCGAGCTGAAGGAGCTCGCCGACACCTTCGACACCATGCTCGACCGGCTCGCCACGTCGTTCGACAGCCAGCGCCGGTTCGTCGCGAACGCCTCGCACGAGCTGCGCACTCCGCTGGCCGTGCAGCGCACGCTGGTCGACGTCGCGATGGCCGAGGAGGACGCGAGCCCCGACCTGCGGCGGCTGGGCAGGCAGCTGCTGGTGACCAACGAGCGCAGCGAGCGGATCATCGAGGGCCTGCTGGTGCTCGCGCGCAGCGACCAGGGCCTGGCGAGCAGCGGCCCGGTGCGGCTCGACGAGGTCGCCGACCACGTGCTGGACTCGATGAGCGGGCTCGCGGCCTCGCGCGGCGTGACGCTGCACCGGTCGCTGCGGCCGAAAACCGTGCTGGGCGAACAGGTCCTGCTGGAACGCCTGGTGACCAACCTGGTGCACAACGCGATCCTGTACAACTCGCCAGGCGGTTCGGTGACCACGGAGGTGGACGGGGCGCTGGTCGTGGAGAACACCGGGCCGCCGGTGCCGGCCGAGGCGCTGCCCGGGCTGTTCGAGCCGTTCCGCCGCCTGACCGGCGACCGCACGTCCCACACGAACGGCGCCGGCCTGGGGCTGTCGATAGTCCGGTCGATCGCGCTCGCGCACGACGGTTCGGTGCGGGCGGACCCCGGGACGGCGGGCGGGTTGCGCGTCACGGTGGATCTGCCGGAAGCGCCGTGACCGTGCAGCCGCCCGCCGCGCCGGATCGAGTGGAGTGGGTTGCCGAATCACGGGGAGGCGGGCGCCCTGACCACTGGCGCAACCGCCCAGCGCGGTTGAGCGCGAGTGCCGCGCAGCCCAGTTAGGCGGCACTCGCGGCAGCCAGGCCGCCAGGCGATGCAACCGCGCAGCAGCCCAATCCCGCACCGTGAGTGCCGGGCCAGCCCAGCCGCGCGACGCCAGCGCCAAAACCAGCCCAGCCGCACGATACAACCGCCCAACAGCCCAAATCGCGCGCCACGAGCGCCGGGCC
>NZ_AFWY03000025.1:0-97334 GCF_000231075.2 Amycolatopsis sp. ATCC 39116
GTTCCTCACCGGGCTGCGGCTCATCGACACCCGATCAGTCGTGCTCGCGCTGGCGATCGGGCTGCTGACCACCGTCACCGCCGCCGGGCGGTGGGTCCTCGTCACCCGCGGTCTCGGCCTGCCGCTGCGGTTGCCGGCCGCGGTCGCCGCCTACTACCGCTCCACCCTGCTCAACTCGGTGCTGCCCGCCGGGGTCCTCGGCGACGTCGACCGCGCCGTCAGCCACGGCCGCGACTCCGGCGACGTGGGCCGCGGCGTCCGCGCCGTCGTGCTCGAACGGTTCGCCGGGCAGGCCGTGCTGCTCGTCGCCGGCGTCACCGCGCTCGCCCTCCACCCGGACCTGCTGCCCGGCCTGTCCACCGGCCCCGGGCTGCTCGTCCTGCTCGGCGCCGCGCTCGCGGTCGCCGGGCTGCTCGCCGCGAAACCGGCCTGGCGCGCCGCGGCAACCCGGACCCTCACCGACGCCCGGGCCCTGCTCGGCGGGCGCACCGCGGCGGGCATCGTGGCGCTGTCGGCGCTCACCATCGCCGGGCACGTCGCCCTGTTCCTCCTCGCCGCGCGGCTGGCCGGGGTGACCGCGCCGGTCACCACCCTCGTCCCGCTGATCGTCCTCGCGCTGGTCGTCATGGCGCTGCCGCTCAACGTCGGCGGCTGGGGACCGCGCGAGGGGTTCACCGCGGTCGCGTTTTCAGCCACCGGCCTCGGCGCGGGCGCGGGCATCACCACCGCCGTCGTCTACGGGGTGCTCTCGCTCGTCGCGGCGCTGCCGGGCGTCCTGGCGCTCAGGAGCCGAGAAGGGGCAGGTGCACCTGGAACGCGCGGGCCAGCGCGTCCAGCACCGCCCGGCCCTTCTCCGGCGAAGCCAGTGACGGATGACCGGCCACGCCCGATTCCGTGTAGGGGGCCAGTCCGAGCGAGAGGAGGTGGCGCAGATCGCCGGGTGGCGAGTCCGCCGTCTCGTAGCCCGGTCTGACCACCTCCGGGGCGGTGCAGAGCAGGATCGAGGTCTCCAGCTCGCCGGCGTGCATGTCCTCGTCGTTGGAGGTGCGCACGCCCGCCGCCACGCGCGCCTCCTGCCACTCGCCGTACGTGGGGAACAGGACCATCGAGCCGCCGGCCTGCTGCACGACGTTGGCCAGGACGTGGTTGCCGCCGTGCCCGTTGACCAGCACGAGCCTGCCGACGCCCGAGGCCCGCAGGGAGGCGGCGACGTCCTGGACCACCGCGACCAGCGTGGTGACCGAGATGCTCACCGTGCCCGGCCACGCGGCGTGCTCGTGCGAGCAGGACACCGTGACCGGCGGCAGCAGCCAGAAGCCGTGGTCGTGCGCGATCCGCGACGCGACCGCGCAGGCGATCAGGGTGTCGGTGGTCAGCGGCAGGTGCGGGCCGTGCTGTTCCAGGCTCCCGACGGGCAGCACCGCCACGGCGGCCCCGCGCACGTCGTCGGTGGTCTCCGGCGGCAGCGGACTCATCAGATCAGGTATACCGGGTAGGGCAAGTTCCCGGTCGACGACGAGGGGAACCCATGGAGATCGCCGAATCGACGCTGGTCACCCGGCGCGGCAAGTTCCGGAGCGTGGCCTTCCGCGACGGTGCCGAGCACCTCGCGCTCGCCCACGGACGGCTGCGCCGCGACGACGTGCTGGTGCGGGTGCATTCGGAGTGCCTCACCGGCGACGTGTTCGGCGCGGTGCGCTGCGAATGCGGCGAACAGCTGGACGCCGCGCTGGACGCGATCGTGCGCGAAGGCAGCGGAGTGCTGGTGTACCTGCGCGGGCACGAGGGACGCGGGATCGGGCTGGTGGCGAAGGTGCGCACGCACGTGCTGCAGGACGAAGGGCTGGACACCGTCGACTCGGCCACCAGCCTCGGGCTGCCGGTCGACGTGCGCGACTACAGCCCCGCCGCGCGGGTGCTGCGCCACCTGGGCGTGCGGTCGGTGCGGCTGA
This sequence comes from Amycolatopsis sp. ATCC 39116, assembly GCF_000231075.2. NCBI lineage: Bacteria > Bacillati > Actinomycetota > Actinomycetes > Pseudonocardiales > Pseudonocardiaceae > Amycolatopsis > Amycolatopsis sp. ATCC 39116. The sequence continues at coordinate 1,953 of NZ_AFWY03000025.1, forward strand.
TGTCCAACAACCCGGACAAGATCGCGGCGCTGGAGGCGAACGGGATCCGCGTGTCGGCGCGGGTCCCGCTGCTGGCGCCGGCCAGCCCGGACAACATCCGGTACCTGACCGCCAAGCGCGACCGCCTCGGGCACGTCCTGCCGCAGGTGGACGCCTTCGACGTCGCGGAGCACTGACGTGGACCACCTGAGCCTGCTGCCCGTCGCCAGGGAGGCCGTCGCGATCGGGCGGCGCATCGTCACCTCGCGCGCGCCGCGGTCGGTGACCGCGAAGAGCGAACGCGACCTGGTGACCGACATCGACCTGGCGGTCGAGGATGCGGTGCGGGAGTTCCTCGCGCGAGAGACGCCGGACATCGGGCTCGTCGGCGAGGAGCACGGCGGCGAGCGGGGCGAGCTGTGGTGGGTGCTGGACCCGGTCGACGGCACCGCGAACTTCGCCCGCGGCATCCCGCTCACCGGGATCTCGCTGGCCCTGGTGTCCGGCGAGCGCAGCGTCGTGGCGGCGATCGACCTGCCGTTCCTGGACACGGTCTACACCGCGGTCGAGGACTACGGCGCCTTCGCCGGGGACACGCGGATCGGGGTGTCCGGGGCGACCGCGCTGGCCGAAGCGATGGTGTCGCTGGGCGACTTCGCGGTGGGCGAGGACGCCGGGCCGAAGAACCGGCTGCGCCTGGCATTGCTGGAGCAGCTGGGCGCGCGGGCGGAGCGGGTGCGGATGATCGGCACCGCCGCGGCCGACCTGGCGTGGGTCGCGCACGGCCGCCTGGACGCGACGATCATCCTGTCGAACCTGCCGTGGGACACGATGGCGGGCGTGCTGCTGGTGCGGGAGGCCGGCGGGCTGGTCCTGGACGCCGACGGCAGCGACCACACGGTGTCCTCGGCGTCGACGATCGCACTGGCGCCGGGGCTGCGGGACGTGGTGCTGGACCTGCTGTGCTGACGACCCGCCTGGACACCGGCCGGATCCGGGCCGCCCGCCGGGTGATCGACCCGGTGTTCCTCGATTCGCCGCTGTACCGCTGCGATGCGCTGGAACCCGTCCTCGGGTGCGCGGTGAGCGTCAAGCTCGAAACGGCCAACCCGGTGCGCTGCTTCAAGGGCCGCGCGACCGAGGTGATCGCTCACGCGCTCGGCTCGGGCTCGGTGGTGTGCGCGAGCGCGGGCAACCTCGGGCAGGCGCTGGCCTGGTCCGGCCGCCGCCGCGGGCTCGACGTCACCGTCGTGGCCGCGCGGTCCGCGCCCGTGGCGAAGCTCGACCGGATCCGGGCGCTGGGCGCGCGGCTGGAGCTGGTGGACGGCGACTTCGAGCGGGCGCGGGAGCGGGCGGCGGACATCGCGCGGCAGCACGGGATCCGGCTGGTGGAGGACAGCCTGGACCTCGAAACGTGCGAGGGCGCGGCCACGATCGGGCTGGAGCTGGTGGAGCAGGCGCCGTCGGCCGATGTCGTCCTGATCGCCCTGGGCGGCGGGGCGATGGCGACCGGGGTGGGACACGTGGTGAAGTCGCTCGCGCCCGGGGTGGAGGTGATCTGCGTGCAGCCGCTGGGCGCGCCCGCGATGACCCTGTCCTGGCGGCAGCGGCGGGTCGTGACGACGGAGTCGGCGGACACGATCGCCGACGGCGTCGCCGGGCGCTTCCCGATCCCGGAGGTGCTGGACGACCTGCTGCAGGTGGCCGACGACGCGGTCCTGGTGCGCGAGGAGTCGATCACCGCGGGGATGCGGTTGCTGCTCGACCACGCAGGACTGGTGGTGGAGCCGTCGGCGGCGCTCGGCGTGGCCGCGGTGCTGGAGGACCGCGAGCGCTTCGCCGGGCGGCACGTGGTGACGATCATCTGCGGGAGCAACGTGGATCCGGACGCGTTTCGGCGCTGGACCAGCCGGTAGCCGCACCCTGCGGTGACCACGGTCATTGCCACGGCGAGGGGCGCTGGCCGCCGCACGAGCTGCCCACCGGCTGCGCGGCACCGCTTCGCCAGGCGGCAGTGATCCTCTCTGCGGGAGCAGCGTGTCGCCGGACACGCACCGGCTCGGGCCGGCGGACAGCCGCACCGGCCCGCGGCCTGCGCCGACCACCGCCACCGTCACGGTGAGGGGCGCTGGCCGGCGCACGAGCTGCCCACTGGCTGCCGACCACGGGCCGTGCTTCGCCGGGCAGCAGTGACCACCCTCCGCGGGAGCAACCTGGCCCCGGACGCCCGCCGGGGCCGCCGGATCGCCACATCCGCGAAGGGCCCTGGCCGCCGCACGAGCTGCCCGCGGCCTGCCCGGCCACGGGCACCCCTTCCGCCGGGCGGCACTGATCACCATCTGCGGAAGCAACCTGGGCCCGGACGCGCACCGGCGCCGGGCCGGCCGGTAGCCGCACCGGCGGGCCCTCCCTGGCGCGACGCTGCGGTCCACCGCACTTCGGCACCGCCCCCTGATAGTCTCGCCAGGAATATTCTTCCGCGCGAGACGTTTTACCGGCCGAACACCAGATCAGCAGGAGGCTGTCATGCAGTTCGGGATCTTCTCCGTCAGCGACGTGACCACGGATCCGACGACCGGCGAAACTCCGGACGACACCCAGCGCGTGCGGTCGATGCTGACCATCGCCCAGCACGCCGACCAGGCCGGGCTCGACGTCTTCGCCACGGGCGAGCACCACAACCCGCCGTTCGTCGCGTCCTCCCCCACCACCATGCTCGGCTACCTGGCCGGCGTGACCAAGGACATCATCCTGTCCACCTCGACCACGCTGATCACCACCAACGACCCGGTGAAGATCGCCGAGGACTACGCCATGCTGCAGGTCATCTCGGGCGGGCGGATGGACCTGATGATGGGCCGCGGCAACACCGGCCCGGTCTACCCGTGGTTCGGCCAGGACATCCGCCAGGGCATCCCGCTGGCGATCGAGAACTACGCCCTGCTGCGCCGCCTCTGGGAGGAGGACGTGGTCGACTGGGAGGGCAACTTCCGCACCCCCCTGCGCGGCTTCACCGCCACCCCGCGCCCCCTCGACGGGGTCCCGCCGTTCGTCTGGCACGGCTCGATCCGCAGCCCGGAGATCGCCGAGCAGGCCGCCTACTACGGCGACGGCTTCTTCCACAACAACATCTTCTGGCCCATGTCGCACACGAAGCAGATGGTGCGCTTCTACCGCCAGCGCTTCGAGCACTACGGCCACGGCCCGGCCGACACCGCGATCGTCGGTCTCGGTGGGCAGGTCTTCATGCGCAAGAACTCGCAGGACGCGTGGAACGAGTTCCGCCCCTACTTCGACAACGCCCCGGTCTACGGCCACGGCCCGTCGATGGAGGACTTCACCGCGACGACCCCGCTGACGGTCGGCAGCCCGCAGCAGGTGATCGACCGGTACGCGAGCATGCGCGAGGACGTCGGCGACTACCAGCGCCAGCTGTTCCTCATCGACCACGCCGGCCTGCCGCTGAAGACGGTGCTGGAGCAGATCGACCTGCTCGCCGAGGAGGTCGTGCCGGTGCTGCGCAAGGAGATGGAAGCCAAGCGCCCCGAGCACGTGCCGGCGAACCCGCCCAGCCACGCCGAGCGGGTCGCCGCCGCGCAGGCCAAGGCCGCCGCGGACGAGACCGCCGCGACCACGGCCTGACCTCAGGCGCCGGAGTACTTCTGGCTCATCCCGAGGTCGACCGGCAGCGCGACGCCCGTGATGTAGCGGGCCTCGTCGCTGGCCAGGAACAACACGGCGTTGGCCACGTCCTCGACGTCGAGGTAGGGCACCGGCCACATGTTGATGCGCGCGAGCGCGTCGGTGGTGTCGGCGAAGGCCGGGTTCTCCAGATCCGGCCGGTAGATCCGGGCGCTCGAGTCGTTCTCGATCATCGTCGTGCGGACGTTGGTCGGGTGCACCGAGTTGACCCGGATCCGGTGCGGCGTCAGCTCGTTGGCCAGCGTGCGCTGCAACCCGAGCACGCCGTGCTTGGCGGCGTTGTAGTGCGCGATGTTGGGGATGCCGCGCAGGCCGGCGGTGGAGCTGATCAGGATGATCGCTCCACCGGCGCCGCCGTCGATCAGGTGCGGGATCGCCGCCTTCGTGGTGTGCCAGACGCCGCCCAGGTTGATATCGATCATCGTCTGCCACTCCGCGCCGGACAGCTCCCACGACGGCTTGACCGCGTTGAGGATCCCGGCGTTGGCGACCACCACGTCGAGCCGCCCCAGCTCGGCCACCGCACCGGCCAGGCCCGCGTTCAGCGTGTCGAAGTCGCGCACGTCCGCCACGAACGACACCGCGCGGCGGCCCAGTTTCTCCACGCCCGCCACGGTTTCCGCGAGATCGTCCGGTGTGGACGCCGGGTAGGCGACGGTGTCCACCGGCGCCGCGAGATCGGTGACGATGACGTCGGCGCCCTCCTCGGCCAGCCGCAGGGCGTGCGCGCGGCCCTGCCCGCGGGCGGCGCCGGTGATCGCGACGACCTTGCCGTCCATGCGTCCCATCAGGACTGTCCCTTCAGCCACGGGTAGCGGTCGGTGTCCTGGCCCGCGTAGTCGGGGTCCAGGTAGATGAAGCAGCGCTGGATCTTGAAGTCGCGGATCTCGAACACGTCGCACCAGCGCCCGGCGCCCCACTCGGGCACCCCGGCCCGCCACGGGCCGTCCCGGTGCTCGCCGTGGCTGGTGCCCTCCACGACGAGCAGGTCGCCGCCGGAGAAGACCCAGGTGAACTCGGCGTAGTGGTGCTTGATGGATTTCAGCGTGCCGCCGACGTCGCCGAACAGCCTGCCGATCTCCTCCTTCCCGTCGGCGAGCCCCCACTTGGGGAAGCAGACCTGCGCGTCGTCGGCGAACAGGTCGAGGATGCTGCCACCGGTCGAGGTGACGCCCCCGTTGTCGAAGGCCTTGAGGTACTCCAGCGCGACGGACTTGCGCTGCTCGTCGGTCATGGTCTGGGTGGTGACGGCCATGGATTGCTCCCGGTTCAGGCGGGCACGGCGGCCCGGTCGACGGCGGAGGCGGCGCGGTGGGCGAACGCCAGGATCGGGCCGAGCGTCGCGCCCCCGGCCCAGTACGCGCGCCCGGAGGCGGACGCGACGCAGTTGCCGACCCCGAACAGGCCGGGGATCGGCTCGCCGAGGTCGTCCAGGACACGGCCGTCGGCGTCGGTGCGCGGCCCGCCCTTGGTGTCCAGCGTCCCGCCGGTGACCAGGGCGGCGTAGTAGGGGCCGGTGTCGCTGATCGGCCACATCGTGGGGTTGGCGCGGCCGGGTTCGTCCTTCACCGGGCCGTTGAACACCAGCTCGATCGGCGTCTCACCGCGCGCGAAGTCGGCGTCCTTGCCCGCGCGGGCGAAGCCGTTGAACCGCTCGATGGTGGCGGGCAGGTTCGCGGCGAAGTCGTCGGCGAGGGTGAAGCCGCCGGTCCTGCCCGCGTTGGCGGCAAGCCGTTCGCGGATCCGTTCGGTCAGCTCCTCCAGCGTGTCCGCCCGGATCACGTGCGAGTCGTCCGCGCCGGGCGGGACGATGAGACGGCCGTACTCGTCGCTGGCGGAGTGGTCCTGGCTGCGCTGGTCCCAGATCTGCACCAGCACCAGGTTCGGGTAGCCGCCCTCGGCCGGGTCCCACTGGAAGAACGTCTGAGCGGCCTCGTTGTAGGGCATCTTCTCGTTGGCGACGCGCCGGCCGTGCCGGTCGACGAAGATCGTCGAATCGCCTGCCACCGAGAACATCCCGACCAGGTCCGGCCTGCCGGAGCGCTCCAGCGGCACCGGGCACATCCAGGCGTAGTTCATGTTCCCGAGCTGCGCGCCCACCCCGGCGGCGATGCGCACGAAATCGCCCTCGTTGGTCGAGGCGGCGCAGCCCCGGTAGGCGGGCACGCTCAGGTGGTCGCGGCGCAGTTCGTCGTCGTGCGTGAAGCCGCCGGTGGCGAATACGACGCCCTTGCGCGCCAGCACCCGCACCGTCCGCCCGCCCGCGGTGGTCGCCTCGACCCCGGCGACCCGGCCGCCGTCAAGGATCAGCCGCTGGACGCGGTGCCCGGTGCGCACGTCCACCCCGTCGCGCTCGGCCGCGGCGGACATCTGCCGCACCGCGCACACCCCGCCGTCGGACATCGACTCCCGCGCGTCCGCCGGCACCAGCACCCGCCCGGTCGGCGCCTTGTCCTCGGGCAGCTGCGACCAGTAGTCCGGCACGTCCGGGCAGTGCCGGTAGGTCAGGGCGCCGCGGTCGCGCAGCAGCTCGGCGGCCGGGGCGGCGCTGTCGTAGATGGCGCGGACCATGGACAGCTCCCACTCGCTCAGCCCGGCGTCCGCCCGGGCCGGGTCGTAGCGGGTGGGCTGGGACAGCCGCGCGACGTAGCGGAGGAAGTCCTCGAACCGGTCCTCGATGCCCAGCGCGCGCATCGCCTCGTTGTTGGGCACCCAGTACCAGAACGCCGCCTTCTTCGCCGTGCCGCCCAGCTCGGGCGCCTTCTCCAGCAGCACGACCTCGTTGCCGAGCCACCGGCTGAACAGGGCGGCGGGCAGGCCCGCGCCACCGCCGCCAACCACGACCACGTCGGCTTCGGCGTCGGCCGCCGAGCGGGCCGCCGGCCGGGCGCTCTCCCGTGGGGCTACCGAATCGTTCGTCATGCGCCCAGGATGGAAATCCGGCCCGCCGCGCGGTTGTCTCACTTTGAGACACCCCCGGCGGCCGCGCGCCCGGGCACACTGGGGGCGGAAAGATCCGTGACCACAACGGAGTGACAGCGGATGGCGTATCAGATCGACACGCGGGACGGGCTCGCGCGGCTGCGCCGGGCTCGCGAGGAGTTCCTCACCGAGCGGCGCCTGCCGGACGACCTGCCCGAGTGGCTGTCGGCGGCCTGGCGGCGGTCGTGGTTCACCGGCGCCGACGTGACGCGTGACCACGTGCCCGCGGTGCCGGTGGCGCCGGAGAGCCAGCTGGTGCGGGCCGCCACGCCGGTGCTGGCCGGCCTCGCCGAAGACCTGTCCGGGCTGCGTGCGGCAGTGGTGCTCAGCGACAGCCACGCGCGGATCGTGGGCTGCTGGGCCGGCGACGAGCCGATGCGGGCGCACCTGGAGCGCATCGACACCCGGCCCGGCGCGGACCTGTCCGAGGGCACCACCGGAGCCAACGGCATCAGCCACGTCCTGAGCACCCGCGAACCGGTCCTGATCGGCGGCCCGGAGCACCTGTTCGAGCTGTACCAGGACACGGTGTGCGCGGGCGCGCCGGTGACCGACCCGATCACCCGCCGGATCAGCGGCGCGATCGCCGTGGTGTGCGACCTGTCCGCGCCGCTGGCCGTGCTGGACGCCCTCGCGCGCACGGCGAGCCGCACCATCGAGCGGGAGCTGCTGCACGCCGCCCCGGCGCGCGAGCGGCGGCTGCTGGAGACCTACCTCGCCGCCGCGCCCGGCCGGGAGGCGGTCGCCGTGCTCGACGGGCGGACGCGGATCGTCAGCGACGCGGCGGCGGACCTGCTGAGCCCCCAGGACCTGGACACCCTGGAGTCGTACGCGGTCGAGGCGGCCCGGGACGGGCGGGCGCCGTCCGGCGAACTCACGCTCGGCGACCGGCTCACCGTCCGCCTCGCCCCCGCCGCGCCGGGCGGGCTGCTGGTCACCGTCACCGCGGCCCGCCCGCCCCGGCGACGAGCCGGGCCCGGCCTGTTCGCCGCCGCCGGGCTCGCAGGCAGCTCCCCACCATGGCGGTCGCTGGAACGGGCCCTGACGCGAGCCCGGTCCCGGCCGGTGCTGCTGCTCGGCGAGCCGGGCGTGGGCAAGGCGAGCGTCGCGCGGGCGCTGCTGGGCGAACCGGTCGTCGTCGAGGCGGACGAGCCGGTGGAGGCGGTGGCGCGGGCGCTCGCGGGAGAAGCCGTGCTGGTGCGGCACCTGGAACGGCTCGATCCCGCCCGCGCCGGGCGGCTGGCGGACCTCCTCGCCGGCGAGCACGCGGCCCACGTGGTGGCGACGATCGTCCCCGGTCCCGCGCTGGCTCCGCTGCGGACGCGCTGGGCGCCGGCCGAGATCCGGGTGCCGAGCCTGCGTGAGCGCACGGCGGACATCCCGGAGCTGGCGAACCGCTTCGGGGCGCGGCTCACGCACGAAGCCCGGGCCGTCCTGCAGCGGCACGACTGGCCGGGCAACCTGGCCGAGCTGAAGGCCGTGATCAATGGAGCCGCGGCCGAGGCAGGCGGCGGCTCGATCGGCGCCCGCCACCTGCCCGGCCGCCTGCGCTCCTCCCCCACCCGGCCCCGCCTGAGCGAACTCGAGAAAGCCGAACGCGCCGCGGTCGCCGAAGCGCTGCGCACCGCGGACGGCAACCGCGTCCGGGCCGCCGCCCAGCTCGGCATCGGCCGCGCCACGCTCTACCGCAAGCTGAAGCGCTACGGGCTCGGCTGAGCCGGAGGCACGTGGCGGCACGACCGGCGCCCGGCCGCCTGCGCTCCTCCCCCACCCGGCCCCGCCTGAGCCGGCGGCGCACCCACTGTCCGAACCGGACGGTCGGCGCGCACTCGCCCTGGCATCGGAACGGCAGGCTGTTCCGTCAAGGGTCTTTCGTCTCCTCCGGTGGGGACCGAGGCCCCGGGCCGGGAAGCGGCCGCCCGGTTACCATCGCCTGGGGAAGGGTTTCGTCATGTCCCACTGGGTTCCCGGCCTGCGGCAGATCAGGTCGTACCAGCGCCGCTGGCTGGCGAAGGATCTCGTGGCCGGCGTCGTCCTCACGACGCTGCTGGTGCCGCAGGGAATGGCGTACGCGGAGCTGGCCGGCCTGCCCGCGATCACCGGGCTGTACACGTCGATCCTGTGCCTGCTCGGGTACGCCGTGTTCGGGCCGTCGCGGATCCTCGTGCTGGGGCCGGATTCCTCCCTGGGGCCGATGATCGCCGCGACGATCCTGCCGCTCGCCGCGGCAGACGGCGACCCCGGGCGCGCCGTCGCGCTCGCCTCGATGCTCGCGATCCTCGTCGCCGCCATCATGATCGTCGCGTCGGTGGCCAAGCTGGGCTTCATCGCGGACCTCATATCCAAGCCGACGATGATCGGTTACCTCAACGGCCTCGCACTGACCATCGTGGTGGGGCAGCTGCCGAAGCTGTGCGGGTTCAGCGTCGACGCCGACGGCCTCGTCGCCGAGATCGGCGCCGTGGCGCGGGGGATCTTCGGCGGCGAGGTCAACGGCGCCGCCGCCGCGGTCGGGATCTCCGGCGTCGCCGCGATCCTGCTGCTGCAGCGCTGGCTGCCCAAGATCCCCGCGGTGCTCGTCGTGGTGGTGCTGGCGATCGCCGCGGTCCCGCTGTTCGGCCTCGCCGCACGCGGCGTCGACCTGGTCGGTGTGCTGCCGCGGGGTTTCCCGCCGCTGTCCATTCCGGACATCGGCCTGTCCGACCTCGCTCCGCTGTTCGCCGGCGCACTGGGCATAGCGCTGGTCTCGCTCGCCGACACGATCTCCACGGCGTCGGCGTTCGCCGCCCGCACCGGGCAGGAGGTCCACGGCAACCGGGAAATGGCGGGCATCGGCGTGGCGAACCTGGCGGCCGGGCTGTTCCAGGGTTTCCCGGTCAGCACCAGCGGATCGCGCACCGCGGTCGCCCAGCAGGCCGGCGCGCGGACCCAGCTGACCGGCGTCGTCGGCGCCGTCCTGATCACGATCATGATCCTGGTCGCGCCCGGCCTGTTCCGGAACCTGCCGCAACCGGTGCTCGCCGCGATCGTCATCACCGCGGCGTTGTCGCTCGCCGACCTCCGGGGGACCGCGCGGCTGTGGCGGCAACGCCGGACCGAGTTCCTCCTGTCGGCCGCGGCCCTCCTCGGCGTCGCGCTGCTGGGCGTGCTGCCCGGGATCGCGGTCGCGGTGGTGCTGTCCATCCTCAACGTGTTCCGGCACGCGTGGCTGCCGTACCAGACCGAACTGGGCAAGGCCGACGGGGTGCCCGGCTACCACGACGTCCGGTCCTACCCGGACGCGCGGCGGCCGGCCGGGCTGGTGATCTTCCGGTTCGACGCGCCGCTGATCTTCGCCAACGCCAAGACCTTCCGGGAAGCGGTGCGCCGGCTCGCGGCGCGCGACCCGGCGCCGCACTGGATCGTCGTCGCCGCCGAACCGATGACCGATGTGGACACCACGGCCGCGGACATTCTGCGGGACCTCGACGACGAGCTCAACGCGCGCGGCACGCACCTCGTGCTCGCCGAGCTGAAGGACCCGGTGCGGCGCAAGATCGACCGCTACGAGCTGACCCGCACGCTGGATCCGGACCACTTCTACCCCACCGTCTCCGCCGCCGTGGACGCGTTCCGCCGCCGCACCGGGAACGGCTGGGTCCCGGTCAGTGCAGGTGCAGCAGAACCAGGTTCTTCAACACGATCATGACCACCCCGAGCAGACCGGCCACGCACGTCGTCACCACCAGCTGGACCCCGCGCAGCCGCGCGGTCCGCGCCGCCGACCAGGCGTGGACCACCAGGAGGACCACCGCGGTCGCGAGCCCGACGTTGGCCGCCGTGAGCGGTGTGGCGCCGGCCAGCCGGGCCAGCAGGAGCGCGGCGAGCGGACCGTAGGACGCGGTCACCATCGGCCACGTCGCGCGCAACTCCGCCCGCACCTGGGCGCGGGTCGGCAGCCCGCCGCCGGAGGTCTGCTCCCCCACGATCTCCGCGAACTCCTCGGCGGACCAGTAGACCAGGAGCGTGACCACGACGGCGACCGCCAGTGCCGCGGTGGGCAGCTGCTCGCCCACCGCGGTCAGGATCGCCGCGGTGACGATCGCGCCGTAGATGCCGGCCGCGCGCCGTCTGCCCGCCGTCCGGACGGCGGTCCGGTCAGCCGGTCCGCCGATCACCGTCCACCTCCGCCCGCTGTCCAAACCGGACGGACAACAGCAGGTCCTCGGTGCGCCGGACCGCCGCGGCCCGCTCCTCGCCGTTGACGGCCAGCGCGCGCACGACGGGATCGTCCGGGCCGCGGCGCGCCCGCAGTTCCAGCAGCCGGGTGCGGTACGACACCGGCAGCCCGTCCGGGCTGGTGGTCAGATCGCAGTACCACAGGGCGTCCCGGACCGGTCCGCGTTCGTCCGGGAACTCCGCGAGCCGCCGCCCGAGACCGACCCGCGCGGCCACCGCGTCCGCGCCGGAATGGTGCGCGACGAGCGCGCACACGCGCAGCGGCACGCCGACACTGCGGAGGTAGCACGCGCCGTCGAGCTGGTGGAAGCCCACGCCCCCGACCGCGGCGGCGTACCCGATGTCGTGCAACCAGGCCGCGGCGACCAGCACCGGACGGTCGGCCGGCGCCAGCGCGAGCGCCGTGCCTTCGGCCTTGCGCCCGACTCCCTGGCTGTGCGCCCACCGCCGCGGCTGTTCGTCGGCGAGCAGACGGCCCGCCGTGACCCGCGCCCACCGGTCCAGCGGGATGGCGTCGCGGTACCCGGCCACCACGCCGGATCCAGGCCCCATCGACAGGCGAGACATCGCTACTCCTTCCGTCCGGCCGCCGCGCGGTGCGGCCACCGCGCGAACAGCGCCTCCCGGCGCCGGGATTCCGGCGGCCCGCGCTGCCCGGACCGCAGCAGCACGTCCGCCCAGCGGGCGCGTGGATCGAGGTCCACGAGCAGCGCCTTGGCCAGCAGGGTCATCGGGATCGCCAGGATCGCGCCGAGCGGCCCCAGCAGCCACGCCCAGAAGACCAGCGCCACGAACGTCACCGTCACCGACAATCCGACCGCGTCGCCGACGAACCGCGGCTGGATCAGCGACTGCAGCACGAAGTTGATGACGCCGTAGCAGACGATCACCAGCACCATCCGGCCGACGCCGCCGGTGAGCAGGCCGAGGATCGCGGGCGGGGCCAGCCCGATCAGGAACCCGACGTTCGGGATGTAGTTGGTGACGAACGACAGCAGCCCCCAGGTCAGCGCCAGCGGGATGCCGATCACCGCGAGCACCAGCGCGTCCAGGGCCGCCACGACGAGCCCGAACACCGTCGTGACCACGAGGTAGCGCCGGGTGCCGCGAGTGAACCCGCGCAGCGCGGCGCTCACGGACGGGCGGTCGGTGGCGATCGCGGCGATCCGCTGCCCCGCGCCACCCGCTTCGACGCTCAGGAACAGCAGCAACGCGAGCAGGAACACCAGGTTCGACACCAGTCCGGCGATGTCGGCGAGCAGGGCGGTCAGCAGGCCGGTGAGCCTGCCCAGGTCGAGGGATTCGGCGGCGGCGCGCAGCTGATCCGGTCCGATGCCGAGCCGGGACAGCCCCACCGAGGCGTCGCGGACGACCTCGGCGGCCTGCCCGGTGTACTGCGGCACCAGGCCCGCCAGCCGCGCGAGGGACACGACGATGCCCAGCGTCAGCAGCGCGAGGACCCCGTAGACCAGGATGACGAGCACGGTGGTGGTCAGCCACGCCGGCCACCCCCGGCGGCGGAGCCGGTCCTGCACCGGCGACACGGCGATCACGATCACCAGCGCCGTGAACACCGGGCCGACCAGCCAGCCGGCGGCGCGGACCCCGGCGACGACCACGACCACCGCGGCCGCGCCGAGCAGCACCACCAGCGCCCGCGGCAGCAGATCGCGGGACGGCGCCAGACCGTCGGGCGACAGCCGCGGGTTCGGGGGCTCTTCCATCCGCGGGAGGCTAGAGCGGCGGCACCGGGTGCTGCTCATCCCGGCCGGGCGATCCGGCCCCCGGCGGAGCGGCAAGCCCGCCTGCTCCCGCACCGCCGTCACCGTCTCCGCCGTGCCCGCCCGGACCGCCGCGGCGGCTGTCCTCACCCGCCCCGGGTGAGCCGCCCGGCTGCTCCTGCGGGATGCGGCGGGTGAAGAAGAGCGCGACGACGGCGGCGAGCGCGAGCACCGCGATCGCGGCGCGCAGACCCTGGACGCGGGCGTCCCGGTTGGACTCCACGATGCCGTCCGCCGTCGGGGCCGGAACCCCCGCCGCGGCCAGGTTCGCCTCCAGTGCCGCGTCCGAGACGAACGGCGCGCCACCGGCCAGCCGCACCTCCGCCTGCGCCGTCACCTGGGGCGGCACGGCCTGGTTGTCGCGGATGCCGTCGAGGAACGACGACGTGAGGACCGCGATGAGGACCGAGCCGGCGAGCGCGGTGCCCAGCGAGGCGCCGAGGTTGGTGAACGTGTTCTGCAGCCCGCCGACCTCGCTGCTGCGCTCGTCGGGCACCGCCGACACCGTGACACTGCCCAGCTGCGAGGCCAGCGCGCCGATGCCCAGCCCGGCCAGCAGCATCGGGACCGTGGTGACCTCCGGACCGGCGCCCGCGTCCAGTGCGGCGAAGAAGGCCACGAGCGCGACGAACAACGTCACCAGCCCGGCCCGCACGACCCGGCGCGGCGAGATGCGCGGCCACAGCTTCGGGATCCCGGCCGCCGCGGCCAGCAACGTCACCGACAGCGGCAGCAACCGCAACCCGGTCTCCACCGTGGACAGACCGAGCGAGATGGACAGGAACAGCGGGACGACGAAGAACAGCCCGGCCTGGATCAGGTACTGGCCGGAGAACACCATGAGGCCGGCCCGCAACCGCCGGTTGCCCAGCATCGCCGGGTCCACCAGCGGCTCCCGGCCGCGGGCGACCCGCCGCTGCTCCCACAGCAGGAACAACCACAGCACAACCCCGCCCGCCAGCACCAGCCACAGGACCAGGGACAGCCCGAGCACCGCCGGGGCGCCCGGACCCGGCAGGATCCAGCCCCACGTCCCCGACCGGAGCACGCCGAAGACCACCAGGCCCAGCCCGAGGGCGGACATCGCCGTCCCGGCGAAGTCGAGCGCCGGGCGTTCGCCGCGCCCGGGGTCGGCCATCCGGCGCGCCAGCACCAGGATGACGAGCACGATCAGCACCTCGCCGGCGAACACCCAGCGCCACGAGAAGTAGGTGGTCACCAGCCCGCCGACGAGCGGGCCGACGGCGACCGCGATCGCGCCGGCGGAGGCGACCAGCCCGTAGGCCCGCGGCCGTTGCGCCTGCTCGAAGTTCGACGCGACCAGCGCCACGATCGCCGGCATGATCAGCACGGCGCCGAGCCCCTCCAGCACCGACCAGCCCACGATGAGCACGCCCAGCCCGGGGGCGAGCGAGGTCGTCAGCGAGCCGCAGCCGTAGACCACGCACCCGATCGCGAACGCCCGCCGCCGCCCGATCAGCGCCCCGATCTTGCCCCCGGTGACCATCAGCATCGCCATCACCAGCGTGTACAGGGTGATCGCGGTCTGGATCCCGGTGACGGTCGTGCCCAGGTCGTTCGCGATGGTCGCGATCGACACGTTCATCACCGACGTGTCCAGGGTCATCAGGAACTGCCCGGTCGCGAGGGTGAGCAGCACCGTGCCGCCACGGCGCCGCGTCACAGCCGTCGTCCCCATCCGGCGACGGTAACCGGGCCACGGGCACGTGCGCTCACCCGTCGCAGGCGAAGAGCGGCGTGGCGCGAGGGCGCACTGTGGCCGGACGTTCCCGCGGATCGGAGGCGGCCATGGCGGATCAGGCGTACCTGCGCGACCAGGCTTACATGAATTCCCAGCGGGCCACCGGGCTCGGCAGGGTGACGGGGGAACGCGGCAGCGGGTGGTTGTTGTTCGGCGCCGTGATGGTGGTCCTGGCCGGGCTGTTCACCACGGTGATGGGCATCGTCGCGCTGGCCGCGGACGACCACTACGTCGTCGGCCCCGAGGGCACCCTGGTCGTCGACCTCACCGGCTGGGGCTGGATCCACCTCGTGGTCGGCGTGCTCGCGGTCGCGACCGGCGTCGCGCTCGGGTTCGGGGCGATGTGGGCCCGCGTGGTGGCGGTGCTGCTGGTCGGGTTCAACGCGCTGTCGCACCTGGCGTTCCTCAACGTCGCGCCGGTGCAGTCCACCATCGTCATCGCCATCGACGTGCTCGTGATCTGGGCGGTCGTCGCGCACGGCCGGGAGTGAGGACCACCGCCGCGCGCGCGGGGTTCGCCTCGGCGGCGGGCCGGTTCCCCGCGGTCCGGCTGACCGGGCGGGTGCTCCGGCGGGACCTGGAGATCGCCGGCCCGCTGCTGGCCGCCGCGCTGGCCTTCCGGATCTTCGTGTGGCTGCTGCCGTGTGTCCTGATCCTCGTCGCGCTCCTCGGGTTCTGGTGGTCCGGGACGACCCTGCGCGAGCTGGTGCGGACCACCGGGCTCAGCCCGCTCACCGCGAGCCTGCTGGAGAACGTGGGGCGGCAGGCCGAACAGAGCAGGCTGTTCGCGCTCGGGGTGGGCATCGGCTCGCTCGCGGTCGCGTCGTTCACGCTCGGGCGGGCGCTGGACGGCGTCGCGAACCGGGTCCGCCCGGGGACCTGCCCGCGCGACTTCACCGCACTGGCCAGGGCTGGCCGCTACACCGCCGCCCTGCTCGGGGTCGTGGTGGCCTGCCTCGGCGGGCCACTCCTGGAATCCGCCCTGCAGATCCCCGCGGCGGTGATGTCGCTGGTGATGGCTGCCGTGTTCACCCTGCTGGGGCTGCCGTTGCTGCGCGCCGGGCAATCCCGGCCGCACCGCGCGTTCCTGCCCGGGGCCGTCCTGTTCGGCCTCGGGCTGGAAGGCCTGCGCGCGGTCGCCGTCCACTTCCTGCCGGGCAAGTTGTCCCGCGCCTCCGAGCTGTACGGGACGCTCGGGGTGGCCGCCGCCGTGCTCGTCTGGCTCATGCTGATGGCCCGCTTCGTCGTGCTGGCCCACGTGCTCAACCTCCTGCTGTCCGAGCAGGAGGACCGACTGCCGAGGAGTTCCGATGACAGCGCGTCCTGACGGCGCCCCGAAGGCGCCGCCGTCCAAGAAGGTTCCCGTCAAGCTGATCGCCGCGGCGGTGCTGGTGGCGCTCGGCCTGACGTTCGTTCTGCAGAACCGCCAGACCGTGGACATCCGCGTGTTCACCACGACGATCACCGGGCCGCTGTGGGCGGCGCTGGCGGGTGTCCTCGTGCTCGGCCTGCTCGCCGGGCTCCTGCTTGGCCGCGGCGCTCACCGCGCTAAGCGAGGGCAGCGTCCAGGGTGAGGGCCGCGTCGATCAGCGCGAGGTGCGTGAAGGCCTGCGGGAAGTTCCCGATCTGCTCGCCGGTCAGCGCGATCTCCTCGGAGAACAGGCCGAGGTGGTTGGCGTAGGTGACCATCTTCTCGAACGCGCCGCGGGCCTCCCGCACCCGCCCGGCCCGCGCCAGCGCGTCCACCCAGGCGAAGGTGCACAGCGAGAAGGTGCCCTCCGAGCCCCGCAGCCCGTCCGGCGAGGCGGCCGGGTCGTAGCGGTAGACCAGGCTGTCGGTGACCAGCTCGTCCGCCATCGCGTCCAGTGTGGACAGCCACTGCGGATCACGCCCGGCGATGAACCCCAGCCGCGGCATGCGCAGCAGCGAGGAGTCGAGCACATCGGTGTCGTAATGCTGGACGAACGCGCGCCGCCCCGGGTGCCACCCGCGGTCGTGGACCTCCTCGTAGATGCGGTCGCGTTCCGCCGCCCACCGCTGCTGGTCGGCAGGCCTGCCGTGCTCGGCGGCGAGCCGGATGCCGCGGTCCAGCGCGACCCAGCACATCAGCCTGCCGTAGGTGAACGGGCGCCGCCCGCCACGGGTCTCCCAGATGCCCTCCTCCGGCTGGTCCCAGTTGGCGCACACCCAGTCGAGCACGTCGCGCACGGCCCGCCAGCCCTGGTGCGGGATCGGCAGCCCGGCCCGGTCGCCGGCGAACAGGCTGTCCATCGCCTCGCCGTAGATGTCCAGCTGCAGCTGTTCGGCGGCGCCGTTGCCGATCCGGACCGGACGCGAACCCCGGTACCCCGACCAGTGGTCCAGCACGTCCTCCTTGAGATCGCTGGAACCGTCGACCCGGTACATGATGTTCAGCGGCCCGGACGACCCGCCCGCCCGTTCGCGCACGCGGTCGCCGAGCCAGCGGCCGAACCGCTCCGCCTCGCCGTCGAACCCCAGCCCCAGCAACGCCGACACCGAGAACGACGCGTCACGCACCCAGGTGTAGCGGTAGTCCCAGTTGCGCTCGCCGCCCACCTGCTCGGGCAGCCCCGCGGTGGGCGCGGCGACGATCCCGCCGGTCGGCGCGTAGGTGAGCAGCTTCAGCGTGATCGCCGACCGCTCCACCGCCTCGCGCCACCGGCCGCGGTAGGACGAACCGGCGAGCCAGTTCTGCCAGAACGCGGTCGTCTCCTCGAACAGCCGCCGGACCTCCGCCACCCGGATCTCCCGCGGCGGCCCGTCCGCGTCCGCTTCGAGCACGACGCCGCGGACCTGCCCGGCGGAGAGCTCGACCGACATCTCCAGGTCCTGGCCCGCGTGCCGGACTTCGGCGAGCCGCTCGTCGCCGGGTTCCCGCACCGGGTGGACGGTGAGCACCGTCGAACCGCCGTCGAGCACCGCGCCCGCACCGGCCAGTTCCGTCCGATGTGGACGGCGGCCGTAGTCGAACCGCGGCGCCAGCTCGACCTCGAACCGCATCCGGCCGCGCACGCACCGGATCAGCCGCACGATCCGGTGGTTGCCGGTCGCGTGCTCCCCGGCGGGCGGCATGAAGTCGACGACTTCGCCGACCCCTTCCGCGGTGAAGAACCGCGTGATCAGCACCGCGCTGTCCGGGTAGTACACCTGGCGGCTGGTGAAATCGCCCGCCGGCCGCACCCGGAAGCGGCCGCCGCGCTCGTCGTCGAGCAGCGCGCCGAACACGCTCGGCGAGTCGAAGCGCGGACAGCAGAACCAGTCGATCGACCCGTCCGTCGTCACCAGTGCGACCGTGTGCAGGTCACCGATCATCCCGTGCTCGGAGATCGCGGTCTCGGTCATCGTCTCCTCCGGTTTTCTCAGTCCGGTCGCGGCCGTGCCGCACGGCGGTGAGGATCACCCGCAGGCCGAGGCCAAGCAGGAGCAGGTCACCGAGCATCTGCACGGTGACCAGGATCCGCGCCGGCTCCGCGACCGGGGTGATGTCGCCGAAGCCCACCGTGGCGAACACCGTCACCACGAAGTAGAGGGCGTCGGTCTTGCCGAGGGCGCCGGTGAAACTGCCCGGCCGCACCTCCTCGATGCTGTGGTAGGCCCCGGCGAACAGGAGCAGGAACAACGGGACCACCAGTGCCAGCGCCTGCACACCCTGCAGGAGCGGGTACGGCGACCGCAGGATCGCGCGGACCTCCCACACGACCACCGCCGTCACCACCAGCAGTCCGGCCGCCAGGAACACCGCGCCGCCGCCGCGCACCCGGTCCCCCAGCGGGAGCACGTAGTACGCGGTGACCAGCAGCGCGACGGTCAGCGAGGGGCGGAGCACACCGAGGACGAACAACCGCCCCCGGTGCGCCCGTACCCGCTCCCCCACACCGGGCGCCATCCCGGACCGCCCCGGTCATCCGGACGCCGGTCTCATCGGGCCAGTGCCTTCGCCTTGAGGTCCTGGTACTCCCTGTCGTCGATGGCCCCGCTGTCCAGCAGTTTCTTGGCCTCGGCGATCTGGCTCGCCGCGCCGTTCCCGCCGCCGCCGTGGGCGACGTCGCGGACGTAGTCGTCGAACTGGTTCTGCGCGGCGACCGCTTCGGCCCGCCTGCGCTCGCCCATGTGCCTGCCCTGCGCGACGAGGTAGATCAGCACCCCGAGGAAGGGCAGCACCAGCACGAGCACGGTCCAGCCCGCCTTGCCCCACCCGGAGACGTCCGAGCGCCGGAAGAGGTCGCCGAAGATGACGACGAGGAGCCAGAACCAGATCACCCAGCCGAAGAACACCAGCATGGTCCAGATCAGGTCCAGGAACGGGTACTCCGATTGTGCCAGTGTCATGACGCCTCCGTTGCTCGACACCCGCCGGGGATCACGCGCCGCGGGCGGCGCATCCCCCGGGGCCGGCGTCCCGTCGGCTTCCCCGGGCGCGCCGCCCGCACGTGGTGCCCGCGCCTCGATGCGCACGTCCCGCGCGTGGTCACCCCGGCAGCGTCACTCCGGGTGACCGGTGCGGCATCACCCGGCCGGGGTGAGTTCCCCGCTCCCGCGCGGGAGGACGCTGCCGCCAGGACACGACCGAGGAGGCGCGATGACCGCGAACACCAGCCCGCGACGCGGGACCGTCCACTCACTCGCCGGCGCGGCAGGCTCGTCCGGGGCCGTCATGGCGATCGGCGTCGGGACCATCGCCGCCGGCGCGGTGGTCCTCGCCTGGCCGGAGGCCACGCTGAAGGTCATCGCCGTGGTCTTCGGGATCTCCGCGATCGTCGACGGCGTGGTCCGGCTCGTCTCGGCGCTGTCCGCCGGGGACCGGTCCGCCGGGGAGCGCACGCTGCCCGTGCTGGCCGGTGTGCTGTCGATCCTGGTGGGCATCGTCTTCGTGCGGTACCCGTTCCCGACGCTGGCGGCGCTGACGCTGCTGCTCGGGATGTTCTGGGTGGTCGCCGGCCTGATCCAGATCGTGCACGGGCTGGCGGAACGCGAGACCGGCAGCGCCTGGCGCGTCGCCTGCGGTGCGCTCGCGCTGGTCACCGGCGTCCTCGTGCTCGCCTACACCTCGGCGAGCCTGGTCGTGCTGGTCTGGATCCTCGGGCTGCAGCTGGTGCTGGGCGGCGCGCTGCTGTTCGGCTGGGGCGTGGAGGTGCGCCGCGAGGAGCACGGCACGCTGCCGCGCCACGGCCACCGCTCAGCCGAGGCCTAGCTCACGCGCCGCGACCACGGCCGCCCGCCGGTTGTTCACGCCGAGCTTGGCGTAGATGGCCCGCACGTGGGTCTTCACCGTGTTCACCGACACCCGCAGTTCCGAAGCCACCTCGTCGAGCGGCTGCGGTGAGGTCAGGCGCGTCAGCACGACCAGTTCCCGGTTCGTCAGCACCGCCGCGGTCGCCGCGCCGTCCTCGGTCAGCACCCGCCGGACCCGCGCGGCGAAGGTCTCGGCCGCGCCGAACCCGCCCATCTGGTCCAGCAGCAGCACTTTGACCTCCGGGTCGGCGTAGGCGAACGGACGGACGATCCCGGCCGGAACGGCGGAGACGAGCGCCTCTTCGAGCGATCCCCTGGCCTTGGTGCGGCAGCCGAGCCGCAGGGCGGTCGCGGCGTCGAGCAGCGCCAGCTCGGTTTCCGTGCCGGCGACCAGCCGGGGCACGCCCGGCTCCCGCGCGGCCCGCAGGGCACGCACGGATCCGTCCACGTCACCGCGCGCGAACCGGGCACGCGCCACGGTGAGGTGCACTTCCGCCACCGGGCCGAGGCGGCGCGCGCCCCACTCGGCGGCGTCGCGGGCGTGCGGGGCCTGCGCCAGGACGAGCGCGCACTGGTGCTCCAGCGCCATCGCGATCGCGGCGAGCGGTCGCGGCACCGGCGCGCCGGCGAGGGCGCTCCGGCTGTCCTGCAACAGTTTCAGGCCGGCCGCGCGGTCGCCGCCGTCGTACCGGGCGGCGCCTTCGATGACCCCGCCCGCGAAGCGCAGCGCGCTCGGCTCGACGCCGTCCAGGCCGGCGGCGAGTTCCAGGGCGCCGCGCAGATCGGTCCGCAGCAAGCGGGCGAAGCCGAGTATCGCTCGGCACACCGCCAGCCAGGGCGAGCGCTTCCAAGTGCCGTGCCCGGCGAGGGTGAGGGCGAGCTCGCTCGCCTCCGCGGCCCCGGCGTCGTCGCCCGCGGCCACCGCCAGCAGGGCGTGCGCGGCCTTCGTGTGCACTTCCAGGTAGTGCAGGTCCTGCTCGTCGCTGAGCCGGTCGGCGGCCGCCAGCTCCCCGGCGGCGCCGCCGTGGTCGCCCGCCGCGAGCAACGCGACACCGTGGTCGAGGCGGGCCCACGCCTCCGCCGCGGCCGACCGGCACACCCCGGCGCCACCGGGCGCCGGGGCACGGCCGCAGGCCAGCCCGTGCGCGGACACCACGAGCCGCCGGAACCCGGCGAGCCCCTCGTCCGGCCGCTCGGGCCACACCCGGGAGCTGCGCGCGATGTCCGACTCGGCCGCGGACAGCTCGCCGAGCTCGAGGTGGGCCAGCGCGGCGAAGAGCAGGAGCCGGGCGTCCCGCGCGACGAGGCTCCCCGCGGCGTCCAGCGCACGCAGCACGAGCCCGGGCCCGCCGTCGAGCAGCACGTCCATTCCCTTGGCGTGCAACAGTTCCGCGGCCGCGCGCTCGTCGCCGGTCTGCTCGGCGTGCAACAGCGCCTCCCGGGGGCGGTCCTGGCCGGCGAACCACCGCGCGGCCCGCTGGTGCAGCACGGTCACCAGGTCCGGCTGGTGCCGGGTGAGCTCGGTCCGCAGGTAGGCCCGCAGCAGGGGGTGGAGCTGGTACCACGGCGGCTCGCCCTCGACCGCGGTGACCAGCACGCCCTCCCGCTCGAGCCCGGCCAGCAGGCCGCCGACGTCGTCGCGCCCGGTCAGCGCCGCGGCCAGCCGCGGCGTCACCCGGTCGCTCACGCTCAGCATGGCCAGGATCTCACGGGAGTCGCCAGGCAGGTGCGCGAGCACCTCGCCGGTGAGGAAGTCGGCCATGGCGTGGTCGTGGCCGGCGAAGTACGGCACGAACCGGTCCGGGTCCTGGGTGGTGCGCAGCGAGCGGGCGGCCAGGCGCAGCCCGGCGGCCCAGCCGTCGGTCTGGCTCACCAGGCGCAGCAACTGGTCTTCGCTGAGCCGGACACCACACCCGTCGAGCAGCTCACGCGCCTCGGCGGGGCCGAACCGCAACGCGTCCGCCCGGAATTCCGTCAGACGGCCCTGCACGCGCAGCTTCGCCAGCGGCAGCAGGGGATCCGACCGCGCGGCCAGCACCAGGCGGAGGTTGCGGGGCTGGTGGCGGATCACCGCGGCGAGCACGCGCAGCACGTCCCGGCCGGGGATCTCCTGAACGTTGTCCAGCACCACGACGAGCCTGTGGGGCAGCGCCTCGATCGCCTGCAGGAGTTCGGCGACCGTCACCGCGGCGTCGCCGGGCGGCGCGGACCGGTGCCGCAGCGCGGGTTCCACCGTGGCGAGCGTGTGCTCGGTGATGGCGAACCGCAGCGAAGTCAGGAAGTGCTGCGCGGTGTCGTCGTCGTGGTCGAGCGAAACCCACACCGCGTCCCGCGCCAGTGTGGACATCCATTCGGCCAGCAGCAGCGTCTTCCCGCACCCAGCGGGCGCGCAGACGAGCGTGACCGGGCTGGTGGCCACCGCGTGGGCGAGCTTTTCGCACAACCCCGGCCGGCGCACGAAATTTCCCGGCAACCGCGGTGGCACGACCTTCGTGTGCGGGACACCCCACCGCCGCCCGCCGGCGGGATTCGCCGCCTTTTCCTGCATGACTGGAGAAACTATGGGCGGACGGTGTGTCCGGGGTAGGGCCAAGGGTCCTCACCGGACAGGGTCGTCATTCCCCCGGTTCCGCGCCGTGCACGTCGAGCAGTCCGCGCGCGATCGCCACCGCGACGGCGTCCCGCCGCCGGTGCACGCCCAGTTTCGCGTAGATCCCGCGCACGTGGGTCTTCACCGTGTTCGGCGACACGGTCAGGTCGTTGGCGATCTCCTCGACGGACCGCAGCGTGGGCAGCAGCCGCAGCACGCTGCGCTCGCGTTCGGTGAGCGGCTCGGGCATCGCGCTGCCGCCCAGGTGCCGCCTGCGTTCCAGGAGTTTCGCGGCGAAGCCCTCCCGCCCGCCGAGCCTGCCGAGCAGTCCGATCAGCACGGAGATCACCTCCTCCGGCGCGAACACGTAGGGCCGCCAGACGTCGAGGCGTTCCGCGTCGGCCAGGGCCTCGGCCACCAGCCGCCGCGCGGTGTCGAGGTCGCCGTGGTGCAGGACGATCCGGGTGCGCAACAGGCGCGCCTCGATGGCCGACCACGGCAGCACGGCGGTGACGCTGCCGTCGACGACGGGTTGCAGTGCCTTGGCGGCGGGCCCGTGCCTGCCCAGCGCGATCTGCGCGCGCGCTCGCATCAGCAGGAGCTCGGCGGTCCGCCCGAACTCGTTCAGGCACCACGCCACGACTTCGCGGGCGTGGTCGGCCGCGCCGGCCAGCAGCGCCGCCCGGTGCTCGAGGACACCCGAGACCGCGGCGTACTCCGGTTGCAGCGCGCGGTCGCCGAGGCCGAGGCGCACCCGGCGCATCCGCCGCAGGCCGCCCTGCCAGTCGCCGGTGTCGAACTGCGCGGCGCCGCCGAGCATCTCCGCGGCCACCTCCAGGTTCCCCCCGATCCGCGCGGCCATGCCGTCGACGGCGCGGGTGGTCTGCACGACGAGCCGCACGCACTCCTCGGGCTCGGCCCGCAGCAGGGCGCGGTACGCGCGGACCACGCCGGTGGTCGCGCCTTCGATCGTGCCCCGGGCGCTGGCCGCCACCGAGTCGAGACGTTCGCCGATCCGGTCCACCGCCGGGAAATCCCCGTCCAGGACGGCGAGTTCACCGAGCATCGTCAGCGCGCGGGCCTCGACGTGGCGCTGGCCGGTCGCCCCGGCCCGGTTCGCCACCGCGCCGACGTGGTCCCGCGCGCCGCGGCGCTCGCCGGTCAGCAGCACCTCCGTTTCGCGTTGCAGCCCGGCCAGCGCCTCCAGATCCGTGTCGCGGGCGAGCTCCGCGTCCACCTCGCGCGCGGCGCTCGCCATTTCGGCCAGGTCGCCGTCCAGCTGGGCCTGGCGGGAGCGGGCGAGCTGCCGGAGCACCACGAGTTCCGGCTGCGGCTCCGCCGGCCACGCGTCCTCCGCGTGGCGCAGGTGCAGCTCGGCCGTGCCGGTCTCACCGGTCTCGAGGCTGAGCGCCGCCGCGAGCAACGCCAGCCGCGGCTCCCGCGCCACCGGCGTTTCGCCGAGCACCCCGAGCGCCTCCCGCAGCACGGTGTGCTCGCCGGCGAGGAAGAGCGGCACCGCGTCCGTCCGCAGCAGGGCGGCCGTGCGAGCGGCGTCGGGGGCGCGGGCGGAGTGCAGCAGCGCCTGCGCGGCGTCACCCCGGCCCTCGAACCACGCCGCGGCGAGCCGGTGCTGGCCCGCCAGCCGGTCCGGGTCGCGCCGCGCGAGATCGGCGAGCAGGTAGGTGCGCAGCAGCGGCAGGATCCGGTAGCCGTCCGCCGCGCCCGTTTCCCGCACGACGACACCGGCCCCGGCCAGGTCGTGCAGCACGGCCGCGGCGTCGGACCGGCCGGCCAGGGCGGCGGCCAGCGCGGGCGAGGTGTCCGCGCACACGCTGATCAGCCGCAGGAACTCCCGCACGGCCTCGTCGAACCCGGCCAGCACCTCCTGGTCCAGGTACTCCTCCAGCGCCCGGTCGTGCCCGGCGAAGAACTCGTCGAGACCGCCCTCGCGCACGGCCGCGGCGGCGGCCAGCCGCAGCGCGACCGCCCAGCCCTCGGCCTCCTCGTCCAGCCTGCCCAGAACCCGCGCCGGGACGTCACCGCCGCTCACGGCGAACAACGCCCGCGTCTCGGCCGGGGTGAACCGCAGGTCATCGGGGCCGATCTCGAACAGCTGGTCCGACAGCCGCAGGCGGGCCAGCGGGAGCAGGGGTTCGCGCCGCCCGGACAGCACCAGCCGCAGGCCGGCCGGCTGGTGCCGCACCAGCGCGTCCAGCGCGGTCCGCTGCCCCGCGCCGGCGAGCGCCTCCACGTCGTCCAGGATCAGCAGCGCCCGCCGGGGCAGGACGTCCAGCGCGTCGAGGACCTCGGCGAGGAAACCCGGGGCGGCGGCGGGGTCGCGGGGCACGCTCAGCGTGCGCAACGGGCTGCCGGGCGGGATCCCCGGTCCCGCGGCGAACGCGTCGAGGACCGCCGACCAGAACCGGTGGTCGTCGCGGTCGTCCGGATCCAGCGACACCATCGCCGCCGGGCCGGCCCCGCGGCTGCGCGCCCATTCGGCGAGCAGCAGGGTCTTGCCGGCCCCGGCGGGCGCGCGGACGACGGTGACCGGAGCGGCGGCTCGGTCGAGCAGCGTCAGCAACCGGGGACGGGAGACGAAGTGCGCGGGCAGATCGGGCGCCGTGATCTTGCTCCTCGGCACGCGCCCGCGATCCTCCCCGCTCCCCGGGTCCCGCATCACACTCCCTCTCGCCGGCTCCCAGTGTGGACACCCGGCGCGGCCGTTTCCAGCGGCCAGTGGCATCTCACCCAGGGCAGGCGAGGAAAGCGGCCCGCCCGGCACGGAGTGTGGCGCTGCCGGGCAGCGGCCGGATGCCGTCGCCCCCACCTGCTCGAGGAGGCGGAGTCGTGCCGGAGATGAACTACGAGTTCCGTGTCCACGGGCGGTGCTCACCGCAGCTGCGGCAGGCGGTGGGCGAGTTCAGCGAGGTGCGCGTCGTCCCCGCTCCGCCGGAGACCATCATCTACGGCGCGGTCTCCGACCAGGCGCACCTGCACGGGCTGCTGTTGCTGCTGGAGGACTTCGGCCTGCAGATCGTGTCGGTGCACCGGATCCCCGAGCTGCCCAGAACGGAGACCGGTGATGACTGACACCTCGAGCCGCGCCACGCCGCTGACCGACGGCGAGCGCGCGGAACTCGACCGGTTGCGCGCGGAAATCGCCACGCTGCGCGAGCGCACGCCGAGACGGCGGATCCGGTGGCGTTCGCTGGCCACGGGCGTGATCCTGACGCTGGGGTGCCTGCTGATGCCGGTCGCCCTGCTGACCGTCTGGGTGCACAACCAGGTGGCCGACACCGACCGCTTCGTCGACACGACCAGCCCCGTCATCCGCGAACCGTCAGTGCAGACCGCCATCACCGACCGGGTCACCGCCACCGTGTTCGAGTACGTCGACGTGCCCGAGCTGACCTCCGACGCGCTGGGTGTGCTCAGCGCCCAGGGCGTCCCGCCCGCGGTCACCGACCGGTTGCAAGGGCTCGCCGGGCCGCTGGAGTCGAGCCTGCGCGGGTTCGTGCGCGACCGGGTCGCGGCGATCGTGTCCGGCCCCCGCGTCGCCGAACTGTGGGACCGCTCGCTGCGCACGGCCAGCGAGCAGATGAACGCGGTGCTGTCCGGCCGGAGCGAGGCGGTGGTGGTGTCCGACGGCGAGGTGCGGCTGGACCTCGCGCCGTTCATCGCCGAGGCCAAGAACCAGCTGGTGCAGTCCGGGTTCGGCGTGGCGAGCCGGATCCCCGACGTCCACCCGACGATCGCGATCACCGACGCCACCACCCTGGAACGGGCGAAGAACGGCTACTCGCTGCTGGACAAGGCGGCCACCTGGCTGCCGTGGGTCGCGCTCGCGCTGATCGCCCTGGGCGTCTACGCCGCCCGGCGCCACCGGCGCGCGCTGATCGGCGCCGGCCTCGGTGTGTCGCTGGGGATGCTGGTGATCGCCGCGGCGCTGCTGATCACCCGGGGCGTGCTGGTCGGCGCGGTGCCGCCGCGCGCGACCGTGGCCGCCGGGGTCTCCTACGACCTGATCGTCCGGTTCCTGCGCGACGGCCTGCGGCTGGTGTTCGCCATCGGCCTGGTGGTCGCGCTGGGCGCGTTCCTGGCCGGGCCGTCGGCCACAGCGGTGGGCGTCCGCCGGGGCGCGGGGAAGGCGATCGGCTGGCTGCGCCGCGGCGAGGCCAAGGCCGGATTGCGCACCGGCCCGGTCGGCCCGTGGGTGCACGCGCACCTCACCGCGCTCCGGTTCGGCCTGCTCGGCGTCGCCGTGCTGGTCTTCGTCTCGCTGAGCAGCCCCAGCGGGCTCACAGTGCTGGTGATCGCACTGGTGCTGGTGTTCGCCCTCGGCGTGCTGCAGTTCCTGGACCAGCCCCGCGGCGACGAGGTGATCAACCGGACGGCGGGCTCGCCTGGCACAGGGTGACGGCCTCGCGCAGGGCCGCGAGCGCGTCGTTCGCCGCGGCCCGCACCTGCGGCAGGTCCGGCGGCTGCGCCGTCAGCGCGGACCGCAGGCGCTCCAGCGCGGCCTTCGCCTCGTCCAGCCGGGCGGCGGTGTCCGCGCCGACGACGGCGCGCACGATCTCGACCGACGCGGCCAGCTGCTCGGCCGCCACGCGCACCTGCTCGCCGGTGGCCTGCCCGTTGACGAACTGGGTGACCGTCTCGACGAGCGCCTGCCCGGTGGACACGAGGGCTGCGCACTCGGGACGGCTCGTGGCGCTCGTCGCGGGGCTGCCGCCGGTGGTGGCGGTGGTGGTGGACGTCGCCGAGCCGCCCTCCCCACCGCAGGCGACCGCGCACAGGACGGCCGCGGCGCCCAGCGCCACGCCCGCGGACCGCACGCGAGCATCCACCACGATCGCCTCCCCTCGTCCGGAAACCCCGCCACGATGACTACGCCGCGCTGTCCCCGGCGTCACTCGTTCCGGGTGAGACCGGCCGGAGCCGGGGGTTCCAGTCGTAGACGACCGACGTGCGCAGCAGCAGGTCCTGCAGCGACCGGCGGCGGCCACCGGCCACCACCCACAACAGGCCGACCGGGACGAACACGCACCCGAGCGCCCGCGCCAGCGCCCGCACCGGGCGGGGCGGACGGCCGCGGTGGTCCACCACGCGCAGCGCGAGCAGCTGGTCGCCGACGCTGCGGCCGGTCGCGGTCCAGCACACGGCGAGGTAGAGCACCGCGATCCCGGCGGCCACGGCGAACGTCACGAGCCTGGCCGGCGCGGGGAAGGTGAACCGCACCGGGTCGAGCGAGTACTCGACCACCGCCCACCCGAGGTAGAGGCCGGCGAGCACCACGCCCAGCACCACGCAGTCCACGACCGCGGCGAGGGTGCGGCTGACCAGTCCGGCGGGCCTGCCCTGGTGGGCGCGCGCGGGTGCGGGCAGCGCGGCGAACCAGGCCGCACCCGGCCCACCGTCAGGTCGCGGCGTCATGCCCGGCCGGGAGCGGCCGCCGCCGTGCGGCGAAGATCCGCCCCGCCCATCGGGCCACCGCGTCGTCCGCGGCCATCGCCTGGATCCGCGCGTCACGCACCGACTCGTTCGCGACCGACCCGGTCGAGGTCCGGATGATCTCCGGCAGGTCGATCTCCTCGATCACGCCGCGCACGATCCCGGCCAGGTCCAGTTCGTCGAGCACGGTCACCACCACGGCGGGCGCGACCCGGCGGAACAGGCGCACACCGTGCGCCACCGCCTCCTGCCGCCGCCGCTGCCCGTCTTCGGCCAGCTCGCGCAGCGGGGCCGGCCAGTTCCCGGTCCGCACGACCGGCGCGAGCACCGGCCGCACGGGCGCGAGGGCCGTGCGCGCCAGGCTTCGCAGCGCGGTGACGGCCAGTGCGCCGCCGCCGAGCACCAGATCCGCGGCGGCCGGACCCGGCCGTGGGCCCTCCGCTGCCACCATGCCGGGATCGTGCCGCGGACCGCCCGCGCCGGCCTCACCCGTCCCGGGTGGTGATGCGCCCCTCGTCGATCGCCGCGCGCAGCGCACCGTGGTCGCGCTCGTTCTGGTCGGCGGCCGTGGTGGCGAAGTCCCGGACCGCGTGGTCGAACACCGGAGACGATCCCAGGTAGGCGGCGATCGCCACGCAATCGCCGGACCGCGCGTGCGCCCTGGCCAGGGTCCAGCCGCACAACCGCGCGTAGGCGGCGAGCCCCTCGGGCCGCATGCCCGACACGGCCGCCGACCCCTTCCAGTCCCGCAGCTGGCGCAGGTAGAAGTCGCGGCTGCGGTCGTCGAACCCGCGCACCCGCACCCAGCCGAGGAAGATGTCGCTCACCGTCTGCATCAGGCGCTGGCCGACCACGACGCGCTGCCCGGCGTTGGCGAACCGGCTCGGTCCGGCGAACCGCTCCAGCACCGATTCGCCCGCCTCCTTGGCCTGCAGGAACAGCGGGTCGTGCTCGTCGTTGCCGAGCAGCAGGATCATCCAGCAGCGGGTGCCGACGCTGCCGACGCCCACGACCTTGAGCGCCATGTCGGCGACCGCGTAGCGGTCCAGCAGCGCCCGCCGTTCCGGCTCCAGCGAGCGCCGGTACGCCTGCAGGATCGCGTCCAGCCGCTCCGCCGTCTCGGCCGGGTCCACCCCGTCGCCCGCGACGCGGTCCAGCGGGATGATCCGCGGCTCGTCCGGGACGATCCGCAGCCGCCCGCCGTCGACCGCGGCGAACCGCCGCAACGAGCCGCTGTGGCCGGAGCTGCGGGCCTTGGCCACGGTCCGGTCCAGGCGCCGCCGCCGCCCGGCCGAGAGCTCGCCGGCGTACACCTCGCGCACGGTCTCCACGTCGGCGTGGGCGTACCAGACCTCCAGCGCGGTGCTCGCGGCGAACTCGCGCAGCGCGCGCCGGTACTCGCCGACCACCGCGAGCACGGCGGTCGTCCGCTGCCCGCCGGTGTGGCCGTTGTCCCGCCCGGCGACCTCGACGCTCGCCGCCAGCCGCTTGACGTCCCACTCCCACGGCCCCGGCAGCGTCTCGTCGAAGTCGTTGATGTCGAAGACCAGACGCCGTTCCGGCGAAGCGTAGAGACCGAAGTTCATCAGGTGGGCGTCACCGCAGGCCTGCACGGTGAACCCGGTGACCGGCGTGCCGGCCAGGTCGGCGGCCATCGGCAGCGCGGCGCCGCGGAAATAGGTGAACGGCGTGACCGCCATCCGCCCGTAGCGGATGGGCACCAGCTCGGGCACGCGGGAGGCGTCCTGGCCGGCGAGAAGTTCCAGCGGCCCGGGCCCGTCACGGGTCCAGGCGGCGTGCCGGGACCGCGGAACCCGCGTCCGCGC
Organism: Amycolatopsis sp. ATCC 39116; assembly: GCF_000231075.2. Classification (NCBI taxonomy): domain Bacteria; kingdom Bacillati; phylum Actinomycetota; class Actinomycetes; order Pseudonocardiales; family Pseudonocardiaceae; genus Amycolatopsis; species Amycolatopsis sp. ATCC 39116. The sequence continues at coordinate 31,497 of NZ_AFWY03000025.1, forward strand.
GGCCTTTCCGCGTCCGGCCCGCTCGGCGCGGGTCAGGCCGGCGCCGTCCACGGCCGCCAGGGGCATCGTGCGTGTCGTGGTGCGTGTCATCCCGGCACGGTCCGCGCCGGCGCCGCGGAACGCCTCCTCCGGCCCGGGTGAGGCCGGTCCCGGGCCCCGCGGTCACAGTGGTGGCCCGGCAGCGGGAGGCGGTGTGTGGCGATGACCGGTCGTGCGGTTCGCGTCCCCGCGGCGCGGCGCGGGTTCGCGCTCGCCGCTCTGCTCGCGGGCGCCGCGGCGCTCGCCGTCACGGTCCTGGTGCTGTTGCGGGACCCGCTCGAGCTCGTGGTCGCGGCGGTACTCGTGGGGGTTGCCGTGGCGGCCGCGTGGGCGGCGCTGGTGCGGCGGGGACCGCGGCGCGTCCTGTCCGCCGCGGTGGCGGTGCTCGCGCTGGCCGCCACGGTGGCCCTCCCGGATCTGCGCGCCTACCTGTGGTTCCTCGTGGTGGTCGTGCTGGTCGCGCTGTCCGGGGCGGCGACGCGGGCCGCGCTCGGGCACCCGCCGTCCGCCGACGGCAAGCGCGTCGGCCCGGCCCGGCACGGGGTGCTGATCCTGAACCCGCGGTCGGGCGGCGGGAAGGCGGCCCGGTTCGGGCTGGCGGAGCGGGCCCGCGCGCTCGGGGTGGAGCCGGTCGAGCTGCGCCCCGGCGACGACCTGCGGGCACTGGCCGAACAGGCGGCCGACGGCGGCGCGGACGTGCTCGGCATGGCAGGCGGCGACGGGTCGCAGGCGCTGGTCGCCGACGTGGCCCGGCGGCACGGACTGGCGTTCGTCTGCGTCCCGGCGGGCACCCGCAACCACCTCGCGCTCGACCTGGGACTGGACCGGGAGGACGTGCCCGCGGCGCTGGCCGCGTTCGGCGACGCGCTGGAACGCCGCATCGACCTGGCCGAGCTCAACGGGCGGGTGTTCGTCAACAACGTCTCGCTCGGCGTCTACGCCTCGGTCGTCCAGTCGCCCGACTACCGCGACGCCAAGGCGGCGACGGTCGCCCGGCAGCTGCCCGGCCTGCTCGGCCCGGACGCGCCGCGGCCGGACCTCCGGTTCGGCCTGCCGGACGGTTCCCGCAGCGAATCGGCCGACGTGGTGCTGGTGTCCAACGGCCCCTACCGGCTGGAGCACCTGAGCGGGTTCGGCACGCGGGAACGCCTGGACCGCGGATCGCTCGGCGTGGTCACCGTGACGGTGAACCGCGCGGCCGAGGTGCCGCGGCTGGTCTCGGCGGAGATGGCGGGCCGGATCTCCCGGTTCCCCGGGTACCGGTCGTGGTCGGCGCCGGAGTTCGTGGTGGAGTCGGGACTGCCCGCGGTCGAGGCGGGCGTCGACGGTGAGGCGGCGCGGCTGGCGCCGCCGCTGCGGTTCCGGATCCTGCCGGGCGCGCTGCGGGTGCGGGTGCCGCGCGACGCGCCCGGAGCGTCCCCGGCGGCGCTGCTGCCACCGGGGACGCGGGCCGTGGTCGCGGCACTGTTCCGGGTGCTGTCCGGCCGGACCACCTGACGGTCACACCCGCTGCGCCTCCTCCGACTCGGCGAAGGCCTCGCGCAACCGGGTCTCCTGCTCGGCGGAGAGGTTGGTGGTGATCAGGGTCGCGCCGGTCTCCTTGAACGGTTCGAGCACCCGGTCGGCCACGACCTCGCTGGTGACGACGAACAGCGCCGACGTCCCGGGCGTCACCTGGCGCTGCACCTCGCGGATGAAGTCCTCGTCGATGCCGCCGTGCCGCATCGACCCGGCCAGCGCGCCCATCGCGGCGCCCACCGCCATGCCCAGCAACGGGATGAAGAAGATCAGCCCGAACAGGAAGCCCCAGAAACTGCCGCCGAGCGCGCCCGCACCGGTCAGCTTGCCCAGTTCCTTGGTCTTCGGCCTCTTCCGCCCTTCGGGCCAGCTGACGTACGCCGCGTCCTGGATCCTGATCAGCTGTTCCTTCTGCAGCCTGGTCAGCAGCCCGAGTGCGTTCTCGGCCCCGTGCGGCGACTCGAACTTCCACACGCTCAACGTGCCCATACCGTCCTCCTGTTCACCCGGTTCGGGTTTCGACGCGGGGGACTGTGCGCGGCGCGCGGCCCGGTGCCATCACCCGCGGGGAATGAGGCGTCCGCGCGGGCGGCGGTGCACCGTGGAACGTCCGGACCCCGGCTTCCGCGGGAGGCGCGACATGACCGACAGCTACACCTCTTCCACCCCACCCCGGACGGCCACGGGCTGGACCGGGTGGGTCTCCTTCGGCGGGATCATGCTGGTCCTGCTCGGCCTCTTCCACGCGGTGGAGGGCCTCGTCGCGGTGTTCGACGAGGACTACTTCGCGGTGCCCTCGTCGGGTCTCGTCGTCGAGGTCTCCTACGACGTGTGGGGCTGGGTGCACTTCGGGCTCGGGGTCACCGCCGTCGTCATCGGCTGCGGCGTCCTGGCCGGCAACCGCGTCGCGCAGTACCTCGGCGCGATCCTGGCCGGCGCGAGCGCGATCATCCACCTCGCCTTCGTGCCCGCGTACCCGGTCTGGTCGCTCATCGTCATCACGCTCGACGTCTTCGTGATCTACGCGCTCATCGCGCACGGGCGGGAGATGCGGCTCACCGACTGATCCGCTCCAGCAGGAGGAACCCATGACTCAGCAGCATGCGCAGCCCCACGTCGAGCCGCTGGGCGGCACCCGTCCCCCGGAACCGGCGCCCGCCCCGTACGAGTCACGCTCGGCCTGGATGGGCTGGGTGTGGTTCGGCGGCGCGATGATGGTGCTGCTCGGGATCTTCAACGTCATCGAGGGGCTGGTCGCCCTGTTCAACGACGAGTACTACCTCGTCGGGGCCGCGGGCACGCTGGTGTTCGACCTGACCGGCTGGGGCTGGGTGCACCTGATCGTCGGGGCGCTCGCCGTCGCCGCCGGCATCGGGCTGTTCACCGGCGCCGCGTGGGCCCGTGTCACGGCGGTCGTCCTGGCCACGGTGAACGCGGTCGCCCAGCTGGCGTTCCTGTCGGCGTACCCGGTGTGGGCCACGCTCGTCATCGCGCTCGACGTGGTGGTCATCTGGGCGGTGGTCGTCCACGGCGGCGAGGCACGCCGGCTCCAGCGGTGACGGCCGCGGAGGGCCCTGCGCCACACGGATTTTCCTGGGAGCGCTGACGGATCCCCGGATAATCGCGGACGACGGCGAAGCCGGGGTGATCGTCATCGACCCGCTCCTCGTGCGCGTGGTCGTCCAGGTCACCCCCGGCACCGAGGCGCCCGCGGAGAGCGACGTGGCGCAACTTCTTCCTGACCGGAGCCGTGGAACTGCGGGGAACGCCGGCGAGCACGGCGTCGGCCGGACACGATCGCCGCGATGACCGCTGCCGGACCTGTTCGACGCCCTGGCCGGCCCGTCACCTTCCGACCGGAGAACCGGACGAACGTCACATCCGCACCCTACGCGAAAGTAACCTACGGTCCCGTAACCTGACGGGATGGCAGAGCTCGTGTACCCGCCCGTCGTCCTGTTCGCCAAGACCATGTTCCGGGTCCTCGACCTGAAGCTGCGGGTCGAGGGCAGCGAGCACGTGCCGGCCCGCGGCGGCGCGGTCATCGCCTGCAACCACGTCTCCTACCTGGACTTCGTCTTCTGCGGGCTGGGCGCGCAGCCCGCGAAGCGGCTGGTGCGCTTCATGGCCAAGAAAGAGGTCTTCGACCACCGGATCTCCGGCCCGCTGATGCGCGGAATGCGCCACATCCCGGTCGACCGCAAGGCCGGTCGCGGCGCCTACGACGAGGCGGTCGCCCGGCTGCGCGCCGGAGAGGTCGTCGGCGTCTTCCCGGAGGCCACGATCAGCCCGTCGTTCACCGTCGAGGAGGTCAAGTCGGGCGCGGCGCGCATGGCGGCGCAGGCCGGGGTGCCGCTGATCCCGATGGCGGTGTGGGGCTCGCAACGCCTGTGGACGAAGGGCAGGCCGCGCAACCTGACACAGCGGCACGTGCCCGTCTCGATCCTGATGGGCGAGCCGCTGCGCCCCGGCCCGGACGACGACGCCGACGCGGTCACCCGCGAGCTGCGCGACCGGATGAGCCTGCTGCTCGACAAGGCGCAGGCGGAGTACCCGGACAAGCCCGCGGGCCCCGAAGACCTGTGGTGGCTGCCCGCCCACCTCGGCGGCACCGCGCCCGCGCCCTGAATTCAGACGTCGATCAGCGCGGTGGCCAGCCACCGCCCGTCACCCGCCGGCTCGCAGCGCAACCCCGTCGCGGACACGCGCTTCGGGAGCGCGCCGCACGGCAGGATCGCGCCCGCGTCCACCGTCGCGCATTCGACCGACAACCCGGTGGCCGTGCGGACGACCGTGACGGACACCGGGATGCGGTTCAGCACGCGGATGCAGTCGATCGCCCTGGTGAGCAGGGCGCGGAGCAGGTCGGTGTCGCTGCCGCCGGACACGCTGAACCGCACGTCGGACGACGGCCGCGGCACCCGGCCCAGGAAGCTGCGGACCATCGCCTCCACCGCCTCGGCCAGGCAGGCCTCGCGGCCGGCGGCCCACGCCCGGATCCGCAGATCCGCGGCGTGGACCGGACGGCGGCCGTCCCGGCCGGCCAGTGCCCGCGATCCCACGCGGTCCACGATCCGCCCGCCCGCGGCCGCACGCACCACCCGCCGGGGATGAACCGTGGTCAACCGGGCGCCAGGCGGACGTCCACAGTGATCTCGATGTGACGGCCGATCACGAACCGCGGGACGCGCATCCGCAGCGGGGCCCGGTCGAGGACGCCGGTCGCGATCAGGTGCGGGGCCTCCGGGCGGTCGTCCGGGGCCGGCTGGACCGTCAGCGTGATCGGGCAGATGGCGCCCCGGAGCTCCAGCGCGCCGTCGACACGCCCGGCGTCGACAGCAGTGCCGGTGAACCGCAGCACCGGCCGGGCCGCGCTGTCGAGCAGGCTCGGCTTGCGCAGGTCGGCGTCCCGTTTCGCGTGGCCGGTCTCCAGCCCCGCGAGGTCGAGCTCGGCCCGCACGGCCATGCCCTGCACCGAGCCGCCGCGCACCGGGATGGTGCCGGTGACCCGATTGAACCCGAGGTTCCGGACGGCGAACCGCGCGGTGGTGCCCGCGGCGACGACGGTCCAGTTCCCACTGCGCACGGCGGTCATCGGGGATCACCCACCGGCGCGGGCAGGTCCGCGTGGAGCACGCGGTGCACGTCGACGCGGTCCGGGCCGGGGAGCAGGGCCTCGTCCTCGCCCGGCAGCAGCTCGGTCGTCATCACGGCCCGCTGCGCCGCCTCGATCGCCTCGACGCTGTCGGCGAAACCCAGCACCAGGCAGGCGTTGTCCTCCCCCACCAGCGCGTAGCAGTTGCCTGCTCCCGGCACCTCGCGGACGGCGGGCCAGATCCGGTCGCGTCCCGCGCGCGCCCCGGCGTCGGAGACCTCCTGCCTGCGCGGCCCGGCGAACCAGGTGACCTGCGCGAACCGCGGTTCGCCCGGCGCGGTGCCGGCGAACTCGACCTGGTAGACCGCCGAACCGCCGCCCGCGGCAGCGCTGTCGCGGTCCGGCCAGAAGGTGATCTCGGCGCCGGCCGCGCCGGCGATCTCGGCGAGCACGCAGCCGCCGAGGGAGCCGGGCCGGGACGTGCCCCGGTCCTCGTCTCCGTCGCCGGACGAGCGCCGGAACTGGTGAACGGTGGCGTACATCGGGTTCTCCTTCCCGCTGTGGTGACCGCACGACTGTCCGCCCGCGGGCGGGGCCGCCACATCAGTGCCGGCACGGATGCGCGGCACTGAATCCCGTCACGGAGCGGGCCGCGCGGGCGATACTCCTGGCGTGGGCACCGAGCCGTTCGTCGGCCGCGCCGCGGCGCGGGGCGAGGTCGCGCGCCTGCTCGGCGACGCCGCCGCGGGCGCGGGCGGACTGCTGCTCGTCGCGGGCCCGGCAGGCATCGGCAAGACCCGGCTCTGCGAGGAAGCCACCGCGGGCGGCCCGGCGCCGGTGCGGTGGGGCCGGTGCGTCGACGATCCGGGCGCGCCGCCGCTGTGGCCGTGGCGCCGCGTCCTGGCCGGGCTGGACGTGCCGGAACCGGACCAGGTGGGCGACCTGGCCGCCGCGCGGTTCCGCTTCGCCGCGGCCGCCACCGACGCGCTGGTGGCCGCCGCCGAGCCGGAGGGCCTGGTGCTCGTGCTGGAGGACCTGCACTGGGCGGACGAAACGTCGCTGCGACTGCTGCGGCACCTGGCCGGCGAGCTGCACCGGTCCCGGCTCGCCGTGCTCGCGACCTACCGGGACACCGAGCCGGGGCGGCTCGACGCGGCGCTGCCGGACCTCCTCGGCCGTCCCGGCGCGCACGGCATCACCCTGCCGCCGCTGTCCGAAGCGGAGGTGCGCGAGTTCCTGGCCCACCACGGTTGCGGCCTCGACGCCCGGCACGCGTTGCGGCGATCCGGCGGCAACCCGCTGTACCTGCGGGCGATCGCGCGGTCCGGCGACGGCGTTCCGCTCGGCCACCTCGTGCGCACGACGGTCGCGGCGCTTCCGTCGCAGACGCGGGAACTGCTGGAGATCGCCGCCGTGCTCGGCGAGGAGGTCGACAGCGCCGTCCTCGCCGAAGTGTCCGGAGTGGACGATGTGGCCCGCTGGCTCGATCCCGCCGTGCGGGCCGGGGTGCTGGTGCCGGCAGGCGCCGGGCTGCGCCGCTTCGCGCACGCCGTCGTGCGGGACGGGATCTACGCCGGCCTCGAACCGAGCGTCCGCGAGTCCCTGCACGCCCGCGCGGCGCGGGCGCTGGAAGACCGGGCGCGGCGGGATCCGGCGCTGGCCGGGGTGGTCGCCGGGCACTGGCTGCGGTCCGCCGCCGACACACCCGCACTGTCGCGCGCCGCGGACTGGGCCCGGCGAGCGGCCGCGGAGGCGACGCGCTCGCTCGCCTTCGCCGAAGCGGCCCGGTTCCTGGGCTTCGCGCACGACGCGCTGCGCCGGGCGGGCGAGTTGTCGCGCCTGCCCGAGCTGCTGATCGAGCTCGCCACCGCCGAGTACCGCGCGGGCCGCTTCCGGCAGGCCTTCGAGCACGCCCGCGAGGCCGCGCGCGGCCGTCCCGACCTCGCGGCCGCGGCGGCACTGGTCGTGCGGGACATCGCCGCCCCGGATCTGGTGCCGGGCCTGGCCGAGCTGGCCACGACCGCGCTCGGCGTCGTGCACGATCCCGCGCCGCGGTCCCGGCTGCTGGCCCAGTGCGCGTCACTGGCGGCCGAGACCGGGAGCACCGCGGAAGCCGCCCGGCTCGCCGACGAGGCGCTCGCGCTCGCCGAGTCCAGCGGCGACCCGGAGGCGCTCGTGGACGCGGTGCGGGCGCGGTTCAAGGTGTGGCCGATCGAGCTGCCGCTGCCGGAACGGCTCCGGCTCGCCACACTCGCCATCGACCTCGCCGCCCGGACCGGCCAGCCGCTGCTGGCGTTGTGGGGGCACAAGTGGCGGCTGGACGCGGCCTTCGAGGTCGGCACGATGACCGCCGTCGACGTCGAGCTGGCCGCGATCTCCGAGCTGGCGCGCGCCACCCGGCTGCCGCTGGTGCGCTGGCACGAGCTGCGGCTGCGCGCGTCGGTCCTGGCCTACCGCGGGTCGTTCGCGGCGGCCCGGGAGCTGGACGAGCTGGCCACCGAGGTCGCCACCGCCGAGCTCGCCGAGGACGAGACCGCGGCCGGGTTGTCCTTCGCGTTCCGCCAGCAGCTGGCCACGGTCACCGGCGACCCGGGCGAGATCCCCGACGGCGCCGACTTGGCGCTGGACCCGACCCCGGCGCTCGCGATCGCCGTCGTGTCGGGACCGGTGGTGGCGCTCGTGCTCGGGCGGCGCGCGGAGGCGGCCGCCCGCTACGAGTCGGTCCGGCCGAAGGTCGACACCGCGTTCCTCGCCCAGAACCCGGCGACCGCGTTCCACCTGCTGTTGCTCGCGGACGAGTTCGGCGACCGCGAGATCGCCGGACTGGTGGCCGACCACCTCGCCACGCTGCCACCGGTGGTCTCCGGCGGGGCCGGGGTGTTCTGCTCGGACACGTTCGTGGCGTGGCGGGCGCGTGCCGCGGCGGTGCTGGGCCGGGACGAGGACGCGCGGCGCTGGTTCGCCGAGGCCATCGCGATCGACACCCGCACCGGCGCGCGCCCGTACGTCGCGCTGAACCGGCTCGCGCTGGCCGCACTGACCGGCGACGCACCACTCGCGCGGGCCGCGCTGTCGGAAGCGCGGCGCCTGCGCATGCCCGGCGCCGTGCGGCGCGCGTCGGAGCTGCTGGACCGCCTGCGGGCGGCCGATCCGCTGACCGCGCGGGAGCGGGAGATCGCCGGCCTGCTGGCGGCGGCGCTGTCCAACCGGGCCATCGCCGAGCGGCTGGTGCTCTCGGAGCGGACGGTGGAGAGCCACGTGCGCAGCATCCTGAACAAGCTGAACCTGGCCAACCGCACGCAGATCGCGGAGTGGGCGCGCACGGCCGGCGTCGGCTGACCGCCCGGCGGACCGGAGGTGACCGGTCCGCCGGGCGGGTGGATCAGGCCTTCCGGCGGGCGCGGACCACGAACAGCAGCGCCGCGCCGCCGAGGACCAGCGCCGCGCCGAGCGCGATCAGCCAGCCGCCGTCGAACCCGGTGTAGGCCAGTTCCTCGGCGTTCTGCGTGGTCGCCTTCGGGCCGCCACCGGTGGTCGCGACGGCGCCGCCGCCGGCCGCGGAGCTGCTGGTGGTGCCCGCGCTGGACTCCGGCGTCGTGCTCACGGCGCTCGACGACGACGTGCCCGGGGACGCGGTCGTCGTCGCGGTGGTGGTCCCGGTCCCCGGCGTGCTGGGCGCGGTCGTCGTGGTGGTGGTCGTGTTCTCGGTGCCGCAGACGAACCAGTGGCTCAGCTGCGGGATGTTGGCGTTCTGGCCGGTCACCGGGGCCCGCAGGTCCATCCACGGTGGACTGTCCGGCAGGCCGAGCTTGCCGGGTTCGTAGACGTTGTAGGCGCTGCCGCCCTTGACGACGATGCCGGTCACCGTGATGTCCGGGGAGACGGTGAGGATGTCGAGGTACTGGTCGTCCTCGAGCTTGCCGCGGGTGTAGGTGTAGTCGTCCGGCGAGGTGAGGATCGAGCCGGCGAGCTTGGCATCGGCGCAGGTGCTGGCATTGCCCTCGTGCCGCGTGGCGCGGGGGTCTTCGGCGGCCGCGTGGGCCGTCGCGGTGCCGAGAACGAAACCGGTGGCCAGCAGGGCCCCGGCGACGGCCGCGCGCAGCGACCGGCGTCCGATGAACGTCATCGTGGGAACTCCAGGAAGGGTCGGGGATTTCGCGCGCCGCCGGGCGGCGCTACGAGCAGGCGCACGCTACCCCGGATGGCGGAACCTGATCACGCCGGAATGCGCTCGGTGACCGTTTCGAGTCCGTTTGGTGCTCGTTCCGAAGTAGAACACCGGTAAACGCGAGTGTGTTTCAACCACGGTGTAGAGCAGTGGTGGGTGATTCTTTGACTGAACGTCGTGAAACGACTTCCACCGGCCATGCGATTCCTCCACCGTGGATCCGGGGGAAACCGTGCTGTGGACCGGCGAGGCGGGTCCGGTGCCGCCCTGGTACCGCCGCCGGAACGCCGTCATCGCAGTCTGCGTGTACGCGACGCTGGCGGCCGTGATCGTCGGGCCCTCGATCCTGGTGTCCGGTTGGAACGGTCTGCTCAACGCGGCGGTACTGGCGCTGCTGAGCGTTCTCACCCGGCCGCTGTGGACGCGGTGGTCGCTCACCCTCGGCCACTACACCGTGACCTCGCGGCGGATCATCGTCGAGCGGCGGATCAACGGTTTCCGGGTGCGGCGCAGCGAACTGCTCACCGACCTCACCACGCCCAAGCTCCTGGAGGACGGCTCGATCGCCTTCGGCGACCCGCGAGCGCAGGAGAACCCTGGGCACCGCGCCAGCGGCCTGCTCGTCCCGCCGCTGGTGCTGCACAAGGTGCCCGACGCCGAGCACGTCCTCGACCTCATCCGCCAGGCGCAGCGGGACGCCCGGGGCTAGCACGCACCACGAACCCGCCCGCCCCGTCGAGCTCCACTTCGTACAGTTCGTGTCGCGAGCAGGCCGGTCTCCGGCACGCGACGGGCGCGGCAAGCATTGCGCAGGCCGGCCGGCACGGCGAGCCGAGTCAGCGCGACGCCTCCCGGCGGTGCAGCGCCGACACCGCGGCCGTCAGCAGCTCCCCCGGGCGCGGCAGGCGCCCGACCGCCCGGCTGAACGCGCTGCCCCGGAACACCCGGCCGGCCTCGCTGCCGTGCACGCTCCCCGTCTCCGCCACCGGACTGTCCACATTGTCCACCCCGTTGTCCGGGCGCTCGTTGCGGAACGCCCCGGCTCCCAGCCGCCGCACCGAAAGCACCGCGTCGGTGAACGCGGGCGACAGCCGCTGCCCCAGGAAGAACGCCAGCGCCGCCCCGCCGACCGGGATCTCCCGTCGCGGATGCTCCGCGGCGAACACCACGCTCTCGGCCACGCTTTCCGGCGCGTACACCGGGGGCGGCGGCTTCGGCAGGGCGCCCATCTTGCTGCGCGAGTGCTCGAAGAACGGGGTGTCGATCGCCGCGGGCAGGATCGTCGACACGGCGATCGGGTCGCCGCGCTGGGCCAGTTCGATCCGCAGGCAGTCGTAGAACCCGCGCAGCGCGAACTTGCTCGCCGTGTACGGGGCGTGCAACGGCACGGCGCGGACGCCCTCGACCGAGGCGATCCCGATGACGACCCCGCCACCGGCCCGCCGCAACGCGGGCAGCGCGGCCTTCGCGCCGTGCACGTGGCCCAGGAAGTTCACCCGCATGACGCGCTCGAACTCCGCGTCGCTGATCTCCTCGACATACCCGAACACCGCCACCGCCGCGGCGTTCACCCACGTGTCGATCCGCCCGAACTCGCGCTCGGCCTCGTCGGCCAGCCGCCGGACTGCGGCGGGGTCCGCGACGTCGGTCGGCACCGCCAGAGCCTGGCCGCCGCCGTCGCGGATCTCCCGCACCAGCGAGTCCAGCGCCTCCACACCGCGCGCCGCGCACACCACCCGCGCGCCCCGCTCCGCGAAGGCGAGCGCGCTGGCCCGCCCGATCCCACTGGAGGCCCCCGCGATGACGACCACCTGCTCGGACACCGGTTTCGGCATGGCGTCTCCTTCCGTCCCCGGGGCGGTACCCGCTCGGCCGGGGTGGCAACCAAACGCCCCCGGCGCGCGTCGAAGCAGGAACAGCCAAGGGGAGGACCGGGATGACGAGGAGCACGCGAGGCCGCTGGACCGGCTGGTGGTACCTGCCGGTGACGATCCTGTCGCTCGGCATCCTGGCGTGGGTGCCGTTCGTGCACGCCGCGGTGCGGCTGCGCCGGCCGCGGATCCACCTGTGGGCGGTCCTGTACTTCGCGGTGCTGGTGGCCGTGCTGGCGGTCCTGCCGCCCGCCGACCCGACGCCGACCCCGGCGGACGACACGCGCTCGGCCATCGGCGGCGCCGTGATGATCGCGATGATCGCCCTCGCTTCGGTACAGCAGCACTTCCTGCGGCGCCGCGCGAACACCCCGCGCCCGGCCGCGCCACCCGAGGATCCGGCGGTGGCCCGGGTGAAGGCCGCCCGGGAACGCCGCAGGCAGGCTCGCGAGCTGGCGGCGAACGACCCGGCGATGGCGCGCGAGCTGCGCATCGGCCGCCCCGACCTGCCCCGCGACTACGACGACGGCGGCCTGGTCGACCTCAACGCCGCCCCGGCCACGGCGATCGCCCAGACCTGCGCCGTCGACCCCGCGGTCGCGCAGCAGATCGTCGACGCCCGCGCCGGCGCCCGCTTCTCGGCCGTCGACGACGTCTTCGCCCTCACCGAGCTGCCCCTGGACACGTGGGACGCGATCCGGGAACGGGGCATCGTCATCTGAGCTACCAGGTGCGAGCCTCGCGCAGAAGGAGGTCCCGCACGCGCTCGACCGCCGGATTCACCTCGGCGCCGGGCCGCTGCGCCAGGAACACCGTGTTGAACGGCGCCTCCTCCGGCTCGTGCAGCGGGACGAGGGCGCCTGCCGCGAGCTCGGCGGCGCACAGGTACCGCGGCAACACGCTGTACCCGGCGCCGGCGGCCACCGCGGTCACCACCCCCCGAAGGTCGGGCATGGTCACCGCCGCCTCGGCGGTCAGCCGCTTGCCGAACACGTCCCGCCAGTACCGGCGCGCGATCGGCAGGTCCTCGGCGTAGGTCACCAGCGGCAGGCCCGCCACCGCGCCGCACGGGTCGTCACCGGCCCGCGCGGCCCACGACGGCGCGGCGACGAGCACGTAGTCCTCGTCCATCAGCGGGTACGCCACCAGCGCACGGCCGCGGGGACGGCGGGTCGAGATCACCAGGTCGTGGTGCCCGGCGCGCAACTGCTCCAGCAGCGGATCGGTCAGCCCGGTCGCCACCCGCAGCCGCACGCCACCGGCGACCAGCGGCGCCAGCGCGGGCATCACACGCACGCACAGCAGCTCGGCCGGGCCGGCCAGGTACACCGGCTCCGGCGGTCCGGAGTGGACGGTGGCCGTCGCGGCGACGGCGGCCAGCGCGTCGACCGGCCCCGCGACCCGGCCCGCCAGCTCGTGCGCCAGATGGGTGGGTTCGGCGCCGCGCGGGAGGCGGGTGAACAACGCGCGGCCCAGCTGCTGCTCGAGGGTGCGCACCTGCGCGGTCACCGTCGGCTGGGACAGGCCCAGCAGGGGCGCGGCCGCGGTGAACGAGCCCGACCGGTAGACGGCGAGGAAGGTGCGCAGCAGGTTCAGGTCCACACCCCAAGGTATCGGAAAACCTATGGGATCGATCGCCACTTCTATTCGATTTCCGATGGCTTCCCGCCTACCGTCGCAGGCATGGCGAACATTCTCTTCGTGATGACCGGCGCCGACCGCTGGACGCTGGCGGACGGCACCCAGCACCCGACGGGCTTCTGGGCCGAGGAGGCCGTGGTCCCGTTCGAGGCCTTCACCGCGGCCGGGCACCAGGTCACCGTGGCCACGCCCGGCGGTGTGGTGCCGCCCGTCGACGAGGCCAGCCTGAGCCCGGAGGCCACCGGCGGCGCGGAGACCGCCGCCCACCTGCGCGAGGCGGCCGCCGCCGACTTCGCCGACCCGGTCGCGCTGGCCGACGTCGACCTGGACGGCTTCGACGCGGTGTACGTGCCCGGCGGGCACGGCCCGATGGAGGACCTCGCCTCCGACGCCGACTCCGGCCGGATCCTCGTCCGCGCCCTGCGGGAGGGCAAGCCGCTCGGCGTGGTCTGCCACGGGCCGGCCGCACTGCTGGCCGCCACCACCGACGAGGGCGGCAACGCCTTCGCCGGCTACCGGATCACGGCGTTCAGCAACGCCGAGGAGGAGCTGGCCGGCAACGCCGCCAAGGCGCGCTGGCTGCTGCAGGACCGGCTCACGGAGGCGGGCCTGAAGGTCGAGACGGGTGAGCCGTTCGCGCCGCACGTGGTGACCGACCGCACCGTGGTGACCGGGCAGAACCCCGCCTCGTCCGCTCTACTCGCCGCGGAACTGCTGAAACTGCTGGCTGCCGGGTCCGCGTCCTGACACAGGAGCCGACGCGCACCAGCCACCAGGACTGGCTGGTGCGCGCGGAGTCCACAGCGGACCGTGGCAGCATGGGGTGGTGACCGAATCCCGCGCCGAGGACGCCCCGCTGACCCTCTACCTGGTCAAGCGGCTGGAGCTGGTGATCCGCTCGCTGATGGACGACGCGCTGCGCCCGTTCGGGCTGACCACCCTGCAGTACACCGCGCTGACCGCGCTGCGGCACCGCAACGGGCTGTCGTCCGCGCAGCTCGCGCGCCGCTCGTTCGTCCGGCCCCAGACCATGCACACCATGGTGCTCACGCTGGAGAAGTACGGGCTCATCGAGCGCGCGGAGGACCCGGCCAACCGCCGGGTCCTGCTCGCCACCCTCACCGAGCGCGGCAAGCAGGTCCTCGACGAGTGCACGCCGCTGGTCCGGGAGCTCGAAGACCGGATGCTCTCCGGCATGGACGACGACCGCCGCGCCGGGTTCCGCCGGGACCTGGAGGACGGCTACGGCATGCTCGCCTCGCACGCCAACGCTCAGCGCGCGTTGACGAACGGCGGCGGCGAGTAACGCGCGAACGCCGCGTCCCCGATCGTCGAAGCCACCTCCTGCAGCCGCTCCGGCCGCGCCGCGTCCGACCACGCGTCGGTGCGGATGCGCTGCTGCACCGCGAACAACCCGGCGAGGTACTCGGCCGGGGTGAACGCGCAATGCCCCACCCGCTGCACATACGCCTGCCGCAACAGGGTGCTCTCCCCCGCGCGGGCCACGCGCAGCGCGTAGTCCCGCTGGTACTCCACCGGCGCGAGCTGATCGGCGATCGTGTGCAGGGTCAGCTCCGGCACCCGCAGCTCCCCCGTCGGCGTCGACGTGCGCCGCATCCAGGCCAGCGCCCCGGCGTCGGGGGCGATGTCCGCGGCGCGGGTGAGCGCGTCCAGGTCGGCGTGCAGGTCCAGGCCCGCCTCCCGGTAGAGCGCGGCGACCTGCGGCAGCTGCGCGGACCGGTGCACCAGCCGCGCGTAATCGACGCCGGTGTTCCAGCCGCTGTCGCCGTCGGCCACCGAGACGATGCTGACGCGCGACGGGATCACGAACGGCAGCGTCTGCAACAGCCACGTGTACTGCGCTTGTTGCTGCTGGGCGAAGTCCGCAGGCGGCCGCGGCCCCGTGGACCACGTCGGCATGTTCATCAGCGACGCCGCGAGCGCGATCCGCGCGCGGCCGTCCGGAGTGGCCTGCGCCCGCTGCACCGCGGTGGTGAGGGCGGTGACGGTGGCGGCGGCCTGCGCCGGCGTGGTGAACCCGGTGAGCTGGACCTCCTGCCCGGGCAGCAACAGCTCGGCGAGGGCGTGCATGCCGTCGAGCTGGTAGTTGTTCAGGTTCACCCCGCCGCCGACGAGACCGCACGTGGTCAGCACCCCGTCGACGCGACCGCCCTCGGCGAGCAGCGCGGACACCAGGCCGCCCATCGACTGCCCCAGCGCGACCACCTCGCGCGCGGTCCCGATGCGCTCCTCGACCGCGGCGAGCGTGCCGAGCTGGTCGGCCACCGCGGTGTCGAGCGCCCAGCCCGCGTGCGCGTAGGACGATCCGGCGAGCGCGTAGCCGCGGTCCAGCAGCGCCTGCGCGGTCGCCGCGTCGGGCGCGTCGGCGGGCGGGTTGTCCGGCCCGGGGCGGAAACCGTGGCTGAACAACACCAGCGTGCCGTTCCAGCCGGCGGGCACGTCGGCGATCCAGGTGGCGCCGTTCGGCAACGTCCCGGTGAGCCGGGTCGCGGCGCTCGCCGGCGCGGCGGGCAGGACGACGGCGAGCACCAGCGCCAGCAGCAGGACCCCGAGACGGCGGGTCACGCCTCACCCCGCGGGGTCAGCGCGACGGCGACCAGCGCCAACAGGGCCATCCCGGCGAGGTAGACGCCCACCAGCAGCGAGCTGCCGGATGCGGTGAAGATCGCGGTCGCCACCACCGGCGCGAGGCCGCCGCCGACCACGTTCCCCAGCTGGTAGCCCAGCGACACGCCGCTGTAGCGGATGCGGGTCGGGAACTGGTCGGACAGCAGCGCGGGCAGCGGCCCGTACTGGGCGGACACCGTGATGACCGTGACCACGCACGCCACCAGCGCCAGCACGAACACGCCGGTGTCGAACACGAGGAAGAACAGCAGCGCCGCGACGGCCTGCGCGATCGCGCCCGCGGCGATCACCTTGCGGCGGCCGAAGCGGTCGGCCAGCCCGGACAGCCCGTAGATCGCGCCGAGCTGCACCACACTGGTGAGGATCACGACGATCAGCAGCTCGTTGCGGGAGTAGCCGACTTCCGCGGTGCCGTAGGACAGGATGTAGGTGAGGATGATGTAGCCCATCGCGGTCGACGCGCCGGTCACGAACACCGCCCGCAGCACGGCCAGCGGGTGGTCGCGCAGCACCTCCAGCAGCGGCACGCGCGCCGGGCGGTGCCGCGCCGCCTCCTCGAACAGCGGGCTTTCGGTGAGGCGGCGCCGGATCACCAGGCCGAAGATCACCAGCACGAAGCTGACCAGGAAGCCCAGCCGCCAGCCCCACTCGACGAACGCCTCGCGCGTGGAGGTCGAGGCGACCAGCAGCAACAGGTTCGCGACGATCGCGCCCGCCGGGACGCCGAGCTGCGGCGCCGCGCCGTAGAGCCCGCGGCGGGACGGCGGCGCGTGCTCGACGGCCATCAGCGCCGCGCCGCCCCATTCGGCGCCGACGCCGACGCCCTGTGCCAGCCGCAGGACCACGAGCAGGATCGGCGCGGCCACGCCGATCTGGGCGTAGGTCGGCAGCAGCCCGACCAGCACGGTGGCCGTGCCCATGATCAGCAGCGAGATCACGAGCATCCGCTTGCGGCCGATCCGGTCGCCGAAGTGGCCCGCCACGATCCCGCCGACCGGGCGCGCCAGGAACCCGACCGCGAACGTGGTCAGCGACGCGAGCTGGCTGACCGCGGGGTTGCTGGAGGGGAAGAACTGCGGCCCGAAGACGAGCGCGGCGGCCGCGCCGTAGAGGAAGAAGTCGTACCACTCGATGGCGGTGCCCACGAAACTCGCCACGGCGACCCGCCGGGCTTCGCGGGTGCCCGAGGCCTGCGCGGAGACGGCTGGCTGGTGCGTCATCGAACCACCAATCATCAGAGACCCTGATATGAGGAGGAAGGATGGCATCGGGGCACGAACCCGTCAAGGCTCTTGACTGAGTACTCACTCAGGGGCAGTGTCGGCGGCGACCCGCGACGGCGCGGGAGACGAGGAGACTCACCATGGCGGGACGGGTTGCGGGCAAGGTCGCGTTGATCACCGGCGCCGCGCGGGGCCAGGGCCGGGCGGACGCGGTGCGCCTGGCGCAGGAGGGCGCCGACGTGATCGTGGTGGACATCGCCGCCACGCTGCCCAGCGTCACCTACGCCTCCCCCACGCTCGCCGATCTGGACGAGACCGTGAGCCTGGTGGAGAAGACCGGGCGGCGGGCGGTGCGGGTGCAGGCGGACGTGCGGGACCTGGCGGCGCTGCGGGCGGGCGTGGACGCGGGCGTCGCCGAGCTGGGCGGGCTGGACATCGTGGTGGCCAACGCCGGGATCTGCGTGCCCGCGCCGTGGGACGACGTGACCGAGGAGATCTTCGACGACACGATCGGCGTGAACGTGCGCGGCGTGTGGAACACGGTGATGGCGGGCGCGCCGCACCTGGTCGAGCGGGGCGGCGGGTCGATCATCCTGATCAGCTCGGCGGCCGGGATGAAGGTGCAGCCGTTCCTGGTGCCGTACACGACGAGCAAGTGGGCGGTGCGCGGCATGGCCAAGGCCTTCGCGACCGAGCTGGCGCGGCACAACATCCGGGTCAACAGCGTGCACCCGACGGGCGTGAACACCGGGATGACCGGCGAGGGGCTGCAGGCCGCGTTCGCCAAGGGGTTCGAGCGCGACCCGAAGCTCGCCGGGATGCTGACGAACCTGTTGCCGGTGGTGATCACCGAGCCCGAGGACGTCGCCGACATGGTGCTGTTCCTCGCCTCGGACGAGTCGAAGTACGTCACCGCGCACGAGCTGGCTCCGGACGCGGGGGTGACCGAGTTCTGAGCGCCGTGGACGAACCCGCCGCCTCCGGCCGCGACCGGATCCTGGCCGCGGCGGAGGAGCTGTTCGCCGAGCGCGGGTACGCGCGCACGTCGACCGCGCGCCTGGCGGCCGCGGCCGGGGTGCCGCAGGGGCTGATCTTCTACCACTTCGGCACGAAGGAAGGCCTGCTGCTGGCGCTGATCCGGGAACGGTCGACGCGCACGCTGGCGGACCTGGTGCCGGCCACCGTCCCGCCCGACGCGCACGCCGCGGTGGCCGAGCTCTGGCGGCGGCTGGCGCGGCACCTCGGCGAGCAGACGCCGATGCACCGGATCGTGTTCCGGGAAAGCGAGCACCACCCGGAGCTGCAGGCCCGCGCCCGCGAAATCCACGACTCCATCATCACGGCGGTGAGCGCCTACCTGGCCCGGGTGACCGGGGACGCCAGACCGGCGCCCCGGCACCACGCCGCCGCGCGGATGCTCGTGGCGACGTCATCGGCGACCTCGGTGACGCCCGGCGCGCCCCCACTGGCCGCGAAGGTGGTGGCGGACCTGCTGCTGAACGGGCTCGGCTGAGCTCCAGCTCGCGTCGGGCGGCGGGACGGCGGGACAGTGGTCACCATGACCGACACCGCGCTGCAGCGCATGGACAACATCGCCATCGTCGTCGACGACCTCGCCGCCGCCAAGGCGTTCTTCACCGAACTCGGCTTGGAGCTGGAAGGCGAGGCGACACTGGAGGGCAGCCTGGTGGACCGCCTCCTCCGGCTCGACGGCGTCCGGACGGACATCGCGATGATGCGGACCCCCGACGGCCACGGACGGGTCGAGCTGACCAAGTACCACTCACCCGCCAGCCCGGACGGCGCCCAGACCGTGCACGCGCTGGGCGCGCACCGCATCATGTTCGCCGTCCGGGACATCGACGACGTGCTCGACCGCCTCCGGGCGCACGGCGCGGAACCCGTCGGCGAAGTGGTGCGGTACGGGGACAGCTACCGGCTCTGCTACGTCCGCGGCCCCGCCGGGATCTTCGTCGCGCTCGCCGAGGAGCTCGACTGAGCGGCGATCCGGGCCAAGACGTCGACCGCGCGCGTCCAGCGCTCTTCGTCCAGCCCGGCCTGCGTCGTGATGCGCAGCCGGGAAATCCCGTCGGGCACGGACGGCGGCCGGAAACACCCCACCCGTACTCCCGCCGTGAGCGCGTCGGCCTGGGCGGCGAGCGCGGCGCGCGGCGAAGGCATCGGCACCGACAGCACCGCGCCCGCCGAGCGCGGCACGCTCAGCCGCTCGGCCAGTCCCGCGCCGCGCTCGTGGATCCGGGCCGGGAGGTCCGGCCGGGCGCGCAGTGTGCGCAACGCGGCCAGAGCCCCGGCGGTGGGCGCGGGCGCCAGCCCGGTGTCGAAGATGAACGGGCGCGCCCGGTTGACGAGGTGGTCGATCAGCGCGGCGGAGCCGAGGACCGCGCCACCCATCGCGCCCAGCGACTTGGACAACGTCGCCGTCATCACCACGTGCGGATGACCGGACAGGCCGAGGCCGTGCAGCAGTCCCCGGCCACTGTCGCCGGCCACGCCGAGCCCGTGGGCCTCGTCGACGACGAGCAGCGCGTCGTGCTCCGCGCACACCCCGGCCAGCTCGGCGAGCGGCGCGGCGTCGCCAAGGACCGAGAACACCGACTCGGTCAGCACGAGCGCCCGCCGGCCCCCGGCGGCGGCCAGCGCATCCCGGACGGAGGTGACGTCGTTGTGCGGGACCACCCGGACGGCGGCCCGGGACAGGCGCGCGGCGTCGATCAGGGACGCGTGGACGTGGGCGTCCGAGACGATCACGGTGTCCCGGTCCGCCAGCGCGGTCACCGCCGACAGGTTGGCGTGGTAGCCGGTGGAGAACACCAGCGCCGCCTCGCGGCCGGTGAACTCGGCCAGCTCGCGCTCCAGCTCGGCGTGCAGCGTGGTCGTGCCGGTCACCAGGCGGGACGCGCCGGCGCCTGCGCCCCAGACGAGCGCGGCTTCGGCTGCCGCGCGGCGGACGCCGGGATCGCCGCTCAACCCCAGGTAGTCGTTGCTCGCCAGGTCGATGAGGTCATCCCCGGCCGCCCGCGGGCGCAGCGTGCGCTGCAGGCCGGCGGCCTCTCGCGCGGCGCGCTGCGCGGCGAGCCACTCCGCCCAGCTCATGCGACCGCCGCCGCGGCCGCGATGCCACGGCAGATCGTGGCGATGTCGTCGTCGGTGCACACGTACGGCGGCATGGTGTAGATCAGGTCGCGGAACGGCCGCAGCCACACGCCCTCCGCCAGCGCCGCCTCGGTCGCCTTGGCCACGTCGACCGGGTGGTCCAGCTGGACCACGCCGACCGCGCCGAGCACCCGCACGTCGGCCGCCTCGATCCCGTGCAGCGCCTGCAATCCCGCGTTGATCCGGAGCACGTCGGCCCGCCAGTCCACACTGGACAGCAGGTCCAGGCTGGCGCTGGCGACCGCGCAGGCCAGCGGGTTGCCCATGAACGTGGGCCCGTGCATGAGCACACCGGAGTCGCTGGCCGACAGTCCCCTGGCGACCTCGGTCGTGCACAGGGTGGCGGCCAGCGACAGGTAACCGCCGGTGAGCGCCTTGCCGACGCACATCACGTCCGGCGCCACGCCCGCGGCGTCGGCGGCGAAGAGCGTGCCGGTGCGGCCGAAACCGGTGGCGATCTCGTCGAAGATCAGCACCAGCCCGTGCTCGTCGGCCACCTCCCGGAAGACCGGCAGACAGCTCGCCGGATAGGGGTGCATGCCGCCGGCGCCCTGCAGCAGGGGCTCCACGATCAGCCCGGCCAGACGTCCGGCGTGCTCGGCCGCGAGCGCGCGGAAACCCGCCGCCCACCCGGTGACGTCCACTTCGGACCGGGGCGGGCGGGCGCCGAACACCTGCTCCGGCAGCACCCCCGACCACATCGCGTGCATGCCGCCGTCCGGGTCGCACACGCTCATGCAGTCGAAGGTGTCGCCGTGGTAGCCGCCGCGAACGGTGAGGAACCGCGTCCGCTCCGGGTGGCTGGTGCCGCGCTGGTACTGCAGCGCCATCTTCATCGCCACCTCGACGCTCACCGAGCCGGAGTCGGCGAGGAACACGTGCTCCAGCCCGGCCGGGGTGAGGTCGACCAGCCGCGCTGCGAGTTCGACGGCGGGCTCGTGGGTGAGGCCGCCGAACATCACGTGCGACATCGTCGCCAGCTGGCGCCGCGCCGCCTCGTCGAGCACCGGGTGCCGGTAGCCGTGGATCGCCGACCACCACGACGCCATGCCGTCGACCACCTCCCCGGCGCCGTCGACGGTGATCCGGCTGCCGGACGCGCCGGTGACCAGCCGCACCGGGGCCGGATCGGTCATCGAGGTGTACGGGTGCCACAGGTGCCCGCGGTCGAACGCGAGCAGCTCGGCAGGGGTCATCAGGCGTTGGGGACGACGGCGGTGCCCGCGCCGCGCCGCCGGATCGCCGGGTCGACGGGTTCCCGTGCCGCGATGTCCTCTTCGGAGCCGAGCACGACGAAACCGTTGTCGCGGATCATTTCCAGGTCCGCCTCGGCGGCCTGCCCCTCGGAGGTGAGGTAGTCGCCGAGGAAGAGCGAGTTGGCGACGTGCAGCGCGAGCGGCTGCAGCGAACGCAGGTGCATCTCGCGGCCGCCCGCGATGCGGATCTCCTTGTCCGGGCAGACGAACCGCGCCATGGCCAGGATCTTCAGGCACCGCAACGGGGACAGCTCCCACGTGTCCGCCAGCGGGGTGCCGTCGAAGGGCATCAGGAAGTTGACCGGGATCGAGTCGGCGTCCAGCTCCTTGAGCGCGAACAGCGCTTCGACCAGCTGCTCGTCGGTCTCCCCCAGCCCGGCGATGAGTCCCGAGCAGGGCGACAGCCCGCCGCGCTTCGCCTTCTCCACGGTGTCCACCCGATCGGCGTAGGTGTGGGTCTGGACGATGTTGTGGTGGTGGCTCTCGGCCGTGTTGATGTTGTGGTTGTAGGCGTCCACCCCGGCGTCGGCGAGGCGCTCGGCCTGCCCGTCGGAGAGCAGGCCGAGGCAGGCGCAGACCTCAACGTCCGGGTGCTCGGCCTTCAGCGCCCCGACCATCTCCGCGACGCGGTCGATGTCCCGGTTGGACGGTCCGCGCCCGGAGGAGACCAGGCACACCCGCCCGGCGCCACCGGAGATCCCGGCGCCGGCCTGCTTGAGGGCCTCCTCCGTGGACAGCCAGGAGTACTTGAGGATGGGCGCCGCGGAGCCGAGCGCCTGGGAGCAGTAGTTGCAGTTCTCCGGGCACAGACCGGACTTCAGGTTCACCAGGTAGTTGACCTTGACGGTGTTGCCGAAGTGCGCGCGGCGCAGCCTGCCCGCCGCGGTGACGACGGACAGCACTTCGGCGTCGTCGGCGCCCAGCACGGCGAGGGCGTCGCCGGGCCCGGCGGGTACCCCGGCGAGGACCGCGTCGGCGAGCTGCTCGAACCTGGAGCCCATCCACTTTCTCCTGACTCAGAGTGACTATTCGATTACAACCTGAACGGTGTTCGGGTGAGCGGCGCTGACGGTACACTGGGCGCCGCGAACAGGTCAACGGGAGGAGTCCGGCGTGCGCTACCAGCGGCGCGATGTCGTCGAGCGCGCGATCGAGGTCCTCGACGAGTACGGCCTGGAGTCGCTCACCATGCGCCGGCTGGCCGCCGAACTCGGGCTGCAACCGAGCGCGCTCTACCACCACGTGCCGAACAAGCAGACGCTGCTGGCCGCGGTCGCCGACGAAATCCTCGAACGCGGCAAGCGTGAGCGCCGGGCCGCCGAGTGGGACCAGCGGGCGGTGGAGATCTGCGCCGAACTGCGCGACGCGATGCTGGCCTACCGGGACGGCGCCGAGGTGGTCGCCACCGCGCACACCTTCGGCCTCGGCGCGGGCGAACCGGCTGCGCAGCTGCGGGAGGCCCTGCGCGACGGCGGCCTGCCGGACGACCTCGCCGACGTCGGCACCCGGGCGCTGCTGCACCTGGTCTTCGGCCACACGGCGGACGAACAGGCGGCGCTGCAGGCCTCCAGCGCCGGGGCGATCGACCGGGAACCCGGCGGCCCCGGCGACTTCGAGCAGGGAATCGAACTGCTGCTGGACGGCATCCGCTCGCGCGTCCGCCGCTGACCACTCTCCGGAGCAGCTCACCAGGACGGCCGCGGCAAGTTCCTCCAGCAGTGCGGCGAAGTCCGGGACGGAGTGCCCGAACTTCGACTCCTCCGCAACGGCGACCGCCGCCTCGGCCCGCTCGTGGTCGGTCACGTCCAACGCGAACCGCAGCACGTTGCCGCCGGACCCGATCGACCCGGCCAAGGCCGCGCGTGTGCTGCTCGATCGCGCCAGTGGAATCCCGGTCCAGACACGCCGGTTCCAATCCGCCGTTCACGTGCTCGAGCCGTTCGCCCGGCGGCCGGCCGCCCCATCGCCAGGCTTCGGTGGAGCGGGCGTTCTCCAATCAGCCGGGTGTCCCCGCCCGCGCCCGGTCCACGCCCGCTGCGTGCATCCGGTGCACGTGCAGTTCACCCTCGGACAACAGCGTCACGGCGGCAGTGCGCCGGCGCGGGCAGCGGCGGCCACATCGGACAGAAGCCCGGCGCAGGTGCTGACTTAGGTCCTCGCCACGGGTGGCTTACGCCCGTTTCCCGCGGCGGCGCCGCTCGCACACGCTGAACCCGTAGAGCCGACGAGGAGGAACCATGCGACACACGCACCGGCACTGGCGCGAACTGAGCCGGACCGAGCAGGGAGCCATCGTCGCGGCGGCAGCCCTGCAGGTGGCCCTGGCCGCCGACGCGTGGTGGGACCTGTCCCGCCGCCCGGCCGAATCCGTGCGCGGCCCGAAGGGCGCCTGGGCGCTGGCGATCGCCGTGAACTTCCTCGGCCCGCTGGCCTACCGGCGCTTCGGCCGCAAGCCGGTCATCGAGCCGGAACCGGCGCACCCGTGAGGGGCCGCGCCCGGATCGCCGGGCTGGTCCTGGTCACCGCTCTGCTGGTCGCCGCGTGCGCGGCGGGACCGAACGACGCCGCGGCGAGCACGCCCGACCCGGCCGGGTTCTGGCTCGGCCTGTGGCACGGGATCATCTGCCCGATCGCGTTCATCGTCTCGCTGTTCGACGACAGTGTCGGCATCTACGAGGTGCACAACAACGGCAACTGGTACAACTTCGGCTTCGTCTTCGGCATCGCCCTGATGAGCTCGATCTTCAGCCGCCCCGTGTTCACGGCACCAGCCAGGCGGCGACGGCGGAAGTCCTGACCACGGCGGCTCGGGAAGCCCGCTCACCGGTGGTGCGCGATCTCCTCCTGGAGCCGCTCGAACCGGTGCCGCGCACGCTCGTCGGCCGCGGCCTGCTCGGCGGCGGCCGCCACGTGCCCGTCCGGCCCCGGGAACACCAGCGTGATCCGGTCGTCCTCCAGCCAGTGCACCAGGTAGGGCGGCGCACCGTCGGGCGAGCGCACCTCGATGATCTGGCCGCGCCGCGCCGGCTGCCCGATCACGGGCGACTTGATGACCAGCCAGTCCCCTGGTTCAGCGCGCATGATCCACCGGTTCCCCTCCGTCGCCGGCCATCTCGGACCCCGTGAACGAGTTGAGCGACCGGAAGCTGCTCATCAGCTGCGCCGGGAAGACGATCGTGGAGTTGCGCTCGATCGCTGTCCCGGCGAGCACCCGCAGGTTGAGCGGAAGCCGCCGCAGTCGTGCCTCGGCCGCGGTCCAGCCGACCACGATCGGGCCGGCGGGGTGGCAGGACATCAGTGGGGCCTCGTTCTCAGGTCGGATTTGGTGCCGCATGCCAGGGGTTCAGGCCCTCGGGACGCGTTCGACGGCGTCGAAGTGCTCGACGTCTCCCGCATAACACCGCGCCTCGATCACGCCCGGCACGCCCTCCGCGAGCGCCGCGGCGATCTCGTCGTCCCGCTGCCCGCCCTCGCTGTCGAGGATCAGCGCCCGGCCGTCCTTGACGTCCACGTACCACCGGTCCGCCCGCCCGAGCACGGCCAGGCGGGCGCGGATGTCGTGTTCCAGCAGGGCGTCCGGCCGGGCCAGCACGCGGACCAGATCGCGCGCGGTGATCACGCCGACGATCCGGTTGCCGTCCACCACCGGGACGGCGCGGATCCCGCGGCCGGCCATCATGCGGCCCACCTCGGTCACGTCGGTCTCCGGACCGACCGTGACGACATCGGTGGTCATCACCTCGCCGACCCGGCGGGCGACCTTCGTGCCCTCGCCGCGGAAGCGGTCGGCAACGAAGCCGGATTCGGTGACGATCCCGGCGAGCCGGTCCTCCTCGGTGACTGGCAGGGCCGTGAACCCGCGCTGGGCGATAAGCCACTCCGCCGACTTGACGGGCGTGCCCGGCTCGACCGTGACGGCCGGGGTGCTCATGATGTCTTTCGCTCGCATGGGATTCTCGTTTCAGCGCTCGTGTTCGGGACGGACCACCATCACCGGGCACTGGGCGTGGTGCAGCAGCGCCTGGCTGGTCGAACCGAGCAGCAGCCCGCCGAACCCGCCGCGCCCGCGGCTGCCGACCACGACCAGTTGGGCCTGGGCGCTCCACTCGAGCAGCTGGTGCCGGGGCCGGTCCCGCACCACCACCCGCTCGACCTTCACGTCCGGGTGCCGCTCCTGCCTACCGCTCAGCTGCTCGGCCAGCAACCGCTGCTCGTCCTGCTCGATCTCGTCCCAGTCCACCGCCAGCGGCAGGGCCCCGTAGTAGCCGGTGAACTGGTCGTCGCTCCACGCGTGCACCGCGATCAGCGGCGCGCCCCGCCAGGACGCCTCCTCGAACGCCGTGTCCAGCGCCCGCTCGCTGTTCGCGCTGCCGTCCACGCCGACGACCACCGGGCCGTCTTCGGTGTCCCGGCCGCGGACGACAGCGACGGGGCATTGCGCGTGGGCCGACACCTCGACCGTGGTCGATCCGGTGAGCATGCCGGTGAAGCCGCCGGCGCCGGAGCTGCCGAGGACGATCATCCGGGCGCCGCGGGACCGGGACACCAGCAGGGGCGCCGCCGGCTCGTCCGGCATCTCCGAGGTGATCGTGACTTCGTCGCCGGCGACCTCGCGGGCGGTGCGCGCCGCGTCCGCCAGTGTTTTCTCGCCCACCCGCACCAGCTCGTCGTAGGCGTTCTGCAGCACCGGCATCCCGGCCCCGTAGAACCCGGCGAGCGGGGCGAACGCGTACACGACGTGCAGTGGCTCGTGGCGGCGCCGCGCGTTCGCGGCGGCCCACCGCAGTGCCCGGAGGGAATGTTCGGATCCGTCGATCCCGGCGACGATCGCGTCCTGCGCGCTGCTCATGGTCATGCCCACGAACGTAGGGAGACGAGGCGCCCGCGGGCAGCAGGCCATGGTCACCGGCCGGAGGGACTTCCGGCCCTGCCGTTGGTCGCCGGGCCCAAGGTCCCGGGGACCGGGGACCAGCGGCCGTCGTGCACGCGCGAGCCGCGGGCGCACGGTGGAAGCGCCAAGGAGGTGGTCACCGTGACCGACACCGAACCCGACCGTCGCCGGCTCGCACTGGCGCGGCTCAAGCGGAAGCACGACTACTACGCGCACGCGCTCGTCTTCGTCCTCTTCAACGGATTCGCCGTCGGGATCTGGGCGCTCACCGGCGCCGGGTTCTTCTGGCCGATGTTCCCGCTCGCCCTCTGGGGCTTCGGCCTGATCATGCACACCTGGGACACGTTCGCGCCGAACTCGCCCAGCGAGAGGCGGATCCGCAGGGAGATGGACCGGATGCCGTGACCGCGTCGCACCGGCCCCGTGCGGCTCCGCGGGCCACATCGGACTGGGCGTCGTCCGGGCTCAGCTGATCCACACGCCGCTGTCCACCACCCAGATCCCGCCGTCGCCGGCGCGTGCCGGCTGCCGCAGCTGCAGGCTCACGATGCGGCCGGTCGCGGTGTTGATCACCTCCGCGGTGTGCGGGTCGGCGAGCGCGACGTCCGCGCCGCTCCAGCCGAGCCGGGACCGCACGAACGCTTCGGCCACGGCCGCCACGTCCAGCCGCCACGGCTGGTGCCCCTGGTCCACCGACTGCTGCAGGGCGGCGGCGTCCGCGGCGGACATGCCCTCCCCGGCGATGGTCGTGCCCGGCGCGGGGGTCTGCGCGGTCTTCGTGGTCTGTGGGGTCTGGGGTGCGGTGGTGGTCTTCCTCGTCGTGGTCGCCGGGCCAGGCCCGCTCGGCGAGGTCGGGCCCGCCGGCTGCGCGGAACTGGTCTGCGGCGCGGGCGGCGGGTTGTCGTCCCCGCCGCACGCGGTGAGCGCGCCGACGAGCGCGGCCACCGCGGCGGCGGTCCGGGCGACTGTGGTCATGGCGGTCCCCTTTCTGCTGTCCCCCGCCTTATCAACCGCCGGGAGCGGAAAGCGGCGAAAGAGCCGGTGGTCCCCGGAACAGGGCCCGAAGTCCCGGGCAGGAAGGACGGAACCGCCCGTGGCGGACGGGCACTTCGGCCCTGGGCCGGCCGCCGCGGGAGCAGCAGCATCGGCCTTTTCCGGGAGAGGAGCCAAGCATGACGGTCCGGGTGGGCATCAACGGATTCGGCAGGATCGGGCGGGACCTCCTGCGCGGAGTGCTCGACCGCGCGGGCAGCGACATCGAAGTGGTCGGCGTCAACGACGTGGCCTCGGCCACCACGCTCGCGCACCTGCTGCGCTACGACTCGACGTTCGGGCCGCTCCGGCAGCCCGTCGAGGTCCACGATGGCGGGCACTTCGGGCCGGTTCTGGAGGTCGGCGCGCACCGGGTGCACGTCAGCTCCTGCCCGGACCCGGCGGACCTGCCCTGGGAGGCGCTCGGCGCCGACGTCGTCATCGAGTCGACCGGCCGGTTCCGCACACGGGAGGCCGCCGCGGCGCACCTGGCCGCGGGCGCCCGCAAAGTGGTGATCTCCGCGCCCGGCAAGGGTGTCGACGCCACCATCGTGATGGGCGTCAACGAGGACGACTACGACCCGCATGCGCACGACGTCGTCTCCAACGCCTCCTGCACCACCAACTGCGTGGCGCCGATGGTCAAGGTGCTGCACGAGGCGTTCGGGGTGCGGCGCGGCCTGCTGACCACGATCCACAGCTACACCAACGACCAGGCGCTGCTCGACGGCCCGCACAAGGACCTGCGCCGCGCGCGCTCGGCCGCGGTCAACATGATCCCGACCAGCACCGGCGCCGCCAAGGCGGTCGGCGAGGTCCTGCCCGACCTGGCAGGAAAGCTCGACGGGGTCGCCGTCCGCGTCCCGGTCGAGAACGGCTCGCTCACCGACCTCGCCGTCGAGGTCTCGGAGCCGGTCACGCCCGGGCAGGTCAACCGCGCCTTCGCGGTCTCCGCCGACGGCGAGCTCAAGGGGATTCTGCGGTACACCGAGGACCCCATCGTCTCCCGCGACATCATCGGCGACCCCGCATCCTGCGTGTTCGACGCGAGCCTGACCAAGACCGAGGACAACCTCGTGAAGGTCTTCGGCTGGTACGACAACGAATGGGGCTACAGCCAGCGCACCCTCGACCTGGTCGAGCTCATCGGCCACAGCCTGTGAGGAAGAGCCGGCCATGACCGCGTGCAGCAGCATCAAGGCCGACACCGGCGGGTTCGTCGGTCACTCGGCAGTGCACCCCGAGATGCTCTCCACCGCGCAGGACCTGCTCTCGGACGCGTTCAGCGGCAAGCTGCGCGGCGTAGGCGCCGGATACGCGGAGCCGGTGATCCGCTTCCTGGCGGACAAGACCGGGCCCGGCGCATGGAACCTCCGGCCGCACAAGATGCGCTCCGGGTTCTCCTTCGAGGTCTACGACCTCTACGAGGAGAGCCGCATCGTCTTCGACTGCCCGGAACGGATCTACGACCTGCTCATCGCGTTTCCACACTCCCTGGTCGGCTGTATGCGCGGCTCGCACCACGCGCCCGTCGTGCCGGTGTCGGAGTCGCACCCGGCGCGGTTCGACGGAGCGCGTCGACAGGCCGGGGAGATCATGGACTACCTGCGCCGCCACGGGCCGTTCGAGCCGCACCGCCTCGCGCTGGAGGACCTGGAGTACACCACCATGCACGCGCTGGAGGAACGGCTGATCGACCGCTGGCAGCCGCTGCCCGCCCAGCCCGTGCCGGCCGGGCACTGAGGAGCCCGCGGTGCTCCGGGGCACGATCCCGCTCGGGCGGTACGCCGGTGTGCCGGTCGGCGCGCACTGGTCGGTGCTGGTCATCCTGGTGCTGCTGACCGACGTCATCGCGACGTCCGTCCTGCCCGCCGCCGCCCCCGGTCACGCCACCGGCGCGTACTGGGGGACGGCGGTGGCGGCGTCGGTGTGCTTCCTCGCCTCGTTGCTGGCGCACGAGCTGGGGCACGCGGTCACCGCAAGGCACTACGGCGTCGGGGTCAAGCGGATCACGCTCTGGCTGCTCGGCGGCGCGGCGGAACTGGAAGGCAGCACGCCGAACCCGCGCGCGGACTTCGTCATCGCCGCGATCGGGCCTGCGATCAGCCTCGTGCTCGGCGGCCTGTGCTGGGGCACCGCGTTCCTCGCCGCCGGCGTCCTGCCCGAGCTCGTGGCCACCGGCATCGCCTGGATCGGGATCACCAACGTCGTGCTGGCGCTGTTCAACCTGCTGCCCGGCACACCGCTGGACGGAGGCAGGGTGCTGCGTGCCGCGGTGTGGAAGCGCACCGGCGACCGCGCCCGCGCCGCGCTCGTCGCCGGGCGCACCGGCCAGGTGCTCGGCGTCCTGCTGATGGTGCTGGGCGTCAGTGAAGTGCTCGTGCTGGGGCAGCTGAGCGGGTTGTGGCTGGCGCTCATCGGGTGGTTCCTGGTGTCCGCGGCGCAGGCCGAGCTGACCGGGGACACCACCCGGTCCCTGCTCGGCGACCGCACGGTGCGAGCGGTCCTGGATCCCGCCCCGGTGACCGCGCCCGGCTGGCTGACCGTGGAGGCGTTCCTCGACACCGTCGCGGTCGCCGCCAGGACACGGGTGTTCCCGGTGGTCTCGTTCGACGGCGCCCCGCTCGGTGTGGTCACTCTGGGCGAGCTGGCCCGGCTGCCCGCGCGGCTGCGCTTCGAGACCCGGCTCGCCGACGTCGCGCGGCCGCTGGACGCCGCGGTGACCGCGGGCCCGGACGAGCGGCTCGCCGACGTGCTCGCCCGCACCGCCCTGCGGCCCGGCCGGGACCTGCTGGTCGTCCTCGACCACGGCAGGCTCGCGGGCGCCGTGACCGCGGACGACCTCGTCCGCACGGTCGAACTCGCCGTCCTCGGCAAGCAGGCGGAGGCGCCGGCCGCCGAGCCGCGCTCCCAGGCGTGACGCCGCCCGGGAGGCAGGGCCTTCCGCCACCGCGGCCGGGGACTTTCGCCGCTCCCCCGCGCCGGGGAGATCGCGGTTGGCTGAACCGGAGACCCACCGGAGGAGAGGACACCCGACATGTCGCGTGCGGCGAAGCCAGGGCCCCCGCCCGATCCCGCGCCCAAACCCCAGCCGCCGAAGCCGCCGGCCTGGCAGCGCTGGTTGTCGCCCCTGCTGTGGCTGGTCGTGCTGGGTGCGGTGCTGGGGCCCATCTGGCTGTTCTCGCCCGGCGGATCGACCCTGCCCTACACCGAGTTCGTGGCCAAGGTCGACGCGAACCAGGTCGAGAAGGTCACCGTCGACGACGTCGGCACGGTCACCGGCACCCTCCGCGACGGCACCGCGTTCAGCAGCCAGGTCCCGACCGCGCTCGGCGACACCGGGCTGGAGCGGAGGCTGGCCGACCACGGCGTCGCCGTCTCCGGCAAGCTGCACACGTCGTGGACCTCGCTGCTGGTCACCTTCCTGCCGGTGGTGCTGCTGATCGGCCTGTTCTTCTGGATGGGCCGCCGCGCGCAGGGTTCGCCGATCGGCGGTGTCATGGGGTTCGGCCGCGCCAAGGCCAAGATCATCGAGGCCCAGCGCCCGACCACCCGCTTCACCGACGTCGCCGGCTACGAGGGCGTCAAACAGGAGATCGGCGAGGTCGTCGACTTCCTGCGCAACCCCGGCCGCTACGCCGCAGCGGGCGCCAAGGGGCCACGCGGCGTGATCATGGTCGGCCCGCCCGGCACCGGCAAGACCCTGATCGCCCGTGCGGTCGCCGGCGAGGCCAGCGTGCCGTTCCTGTCGGTCACCGGCTCGGCGTTCGTCGAGATGTTCGTCGGGGTCGGGGCCTCCCGGGTGCGGGACCTGTTCACCGAAGCCCGCAACCGCGCCCCGGCGATCATCTTCATCGACGAGATCGACGCCGTGGGCAGCCGCCGCGGGCTCAACGGGTTCGGCGGGCAGGACGAGCGCGAGCAGACCCTCAACCAGCTGCTGTCCGAAATGGACGGATTCGACCAGAGCAGCGGGATCGTCGTGCTCGCCGCCACCAACCGGCCCGAGTCGCTGGATCCGGCGCTGCTGCGGCCCGGCCGCTTCGACCGGCAGGTCACCATCCCGCTGCCCAACCAGCAGGAGCGGCTGGCGATCCTGCGCGTGCACGTCGACGGCAAGCACGTCGGCGAGGACGTCGACCTGGAGGTCGTCGCCCGCGGCACGCCAGGCTTCTCCGGCGCCGACCTGGCCAACCTGGTCAACGAGGCGGCCATCAACGCGGTGCGGGACAACCGCACGGTCATCCGCGCCGCCGACCTGGCCGCCGCCCGCGACCGCGTGCTGCTCGGCCGCCGCGAGACCTCCAACGCGCTGCTCCCCGAGGAACGGCGCGCCGTCGCGGTGCACGAGTCCGGGCACGCCCTGATCGCGGCGCTGTGCGACCACGCCGATCCCGTCGCGAAGGTGACCATCCTGCCCGCCGGCATGGCGCTGGGCAGCACCGAGCAACTGCCCGAGGCCGAACGGCACCTCTACAGCGAGGCCTACCTCCGGGACCTGCTCGCCGTGCGGATGGGCGGCCGGGCGGCGGAGATCGTCACCTTCGCGCAGGGCTCCACCGGCGCCGCCAACGACATCGCCGACGCCACCGAACTCGCCACCAAGATGGTCACCGAGTTCGGCCTCTCCCCCGCGCTGGGCCCGGTCGGCTACCCCACCGCGACACCGGCGTTCCTCGGCGGACCGCCACAGACGGCCAGGCACTACGCCGAGGAGACCCAGCGGATCGTCGACACCGAGGTGGCCCGGCTGCTCCGCGAGGCCGAAGACTTCGCCGTCCGCACCCTGCAGGACCACCGTGTGGCGCTGGAACACCTGGCCGCCCAGCTGGTGGAGCACGAG
Organism: Amycolatopsis sp. ATCC 39116; assembly: GCF_000231075.2. NCBI lineage: Bacteria > Bacillati > Actinomycetota > Actinomycetes > Pseudonocardiales > Pseudonocardiaceae > Amycolatopsis > Amycolatopsis sp. ATCC 39116. Next base: position 63,397 of record NZ_AFWY03000025.1, read on the forward strand.
ACCGTCGACGGCAGCGCGGTCACCGAAGCCCTGCGCGCCGAACGATCGCAGCGAACCCTGGCGTCGTGAAAGGACACGGCATGCGCACACTCCTGATCACGGTCGCGGCGGCCGTCGCGCTGGCGCTGACCACCGGGTGCGGCGCTGATCCGCCGCCCGCGCCCCGGCCCGGCGCGCCCGCGGGCAGCTCGATCCCCGCGCCGGTCACCAGCCCCCAGCCGCCCGGCCCGGGACCGATGGGCCGCGGCCCGATGCGGACGGCGCCACCCGGGCCAGGCGGCTGCGGGATCACCGCCGGCTGGACCACCTGGCCGCAGGAGGCCGGCGCGATGGCGCCGGAGGCGCTGTACTTGGTGCGGGCAGGCCAGCACGGCTGCTTCGACCGGCTGGTGTTCGACGTCAACGGCCCGGAGGAAGCCGGGTACGCGCTGCGCTACACCGACGTGGTGACCGCGGACGGCTCGGGCGAGCCGGTCCCGGTCGCGGGCGGCGCGGCGCTGGAGATCGTGGTGCGGGCGCCCGCGCTCGGCTACGACTCGTCGGGGCACGCGCCGGGACGCCTGCTCGCCGCCGTCGGCGACCGCCTCTACACCACCGACCAGCTGCGGGACTGGGCTGCGCTGCACGAAGTCCGCTTCGCGGGCTCGTTCGAGGGACAGAGCACCTTCGCCGCCGGCGTGCGGGAGCGGTTGCCGTTCCGTGTGTTCACCGTGCTCGACGACTCCTACCGCCGGGTCGTCGTCGACGTCGCCCACTGAAGGTGCGCCATGGACCGGCTCAGCCCGCTCGACGCCCTGTTCCTCGCCATCGAGGACGAGGACCCCTCCGCCTCGCTCGCGATCGCCTCGATCGCCGTGCTGGAGGCACCGGCCCCGCCGCAGGACGAGATCGTGCGGGACCTCACCCCACGGGTGTGGTCCCTGCCGCGGTACCGGCAGCGCCTGCGGAGGTACCCGCTGGACCTGGCCGCCCCGGCGTGGGTCGAGGAGGACGGGTTCGACCCCGCCACCCACTTCCACCGGGTCGCCGCGCCGTCGCCCGGCGACGACGCCGCGCTGCGCGAGGTGGTCGGCCTCGTCATGTCCGAACGGCTGCCGCGGGACCGTCCACTGTGGGAGTGCTGGGTGATCGAGGGGCTGGCCGAGGGCCGGTGGGCGATGCTGTCCAAAGTGCACCACTGCCTGACCGACGGGATCGGCGGGAACGCGCTGCACGAGGCGATGTTCGGTGACGAGCCCCCGCCCCGGCCTGAAGCCTGGCCGGCCGCGGAGACGGCGCCGGAGCCGGGCGGGCTGCGCCTGCTGGCGGGCGGCCTGCGCACCGCGTTGTCCGTCCCGGTGGAGCAGATGCGCGTGCTGGCCGGCGCCGCGCGATCGCCACGGCGGATGGCCGCCCAGGTCACCGGCGCGGTTCGGGGCCTGGCCTCGCTCGCCCGTGCCCTGGTCCCGCTGAAGGCCTCGTCGCTGCGCGGGAAGATCCACGCCGACCGGCGGTACGCGATGACCGGCACCTCGCTCGGCGAGGTCGCGCGGATCGCCACCGGGTTCGGCGTGACCGTCAACGACGTCGTGCTCGCCACGATCACAGCGGGCCTGCGGCAGCTGCTCCTGGAGCGGGGCGAGGAGCCCTCCGCGACGTCGGTGCGCAGCCTGGTGCCGGTGAGCGTCCGGTCGCGCTCCGACCAGTCCACACTGGACAACCACGTGTCGCTCATGCTGCCCATGCTGCCAGTGGACGTCGCCGACCCGGTCGAGCGGCTGCGCACCGTGCACGAACGCCTCGCCGTGCACAAGGCGAGCAGGGAACGGGAAGCGGGCCAGGCGGTGCTGTCGTTCGCCGGGCACGAGCCCTATCCCCCGGTGTCCTGGGCGATGCACGCCGCGCCGTGGCTGGTCGAGCGCATGCTCGTCACCGTCACCACCAACGTGCCGGGACCGCGCGAGCAGCTGCACCTGCTCGGCCGTCCGGTGGTCGCGCTCTACCCCTACGTGCCGATCGCCCTGCGGCTGCGGATCGGCGTGGCCGTCCTCAGTTACCACGACCGGCTCGCGTTCGGCGTGACCGCCGACTTCGACAGCGTGCCCGACGTGGACGTCGTCGTCCGCGCCATCGAGAAGGACCTGGACCAGCTGGGCAAGGCCGTGCCCGGGAAGGAAGGCAGCCGTGCTGCACACCGTCGACGTCGGTGACCTCGCCGTCTCCGCGTACCGCCACGTGGTCCCGGACGAGATCATGGACCCGCTGCTCGACCTCGCCCGCGAGCTGCGCGGCGCCCGGATCCTGCACGTGAGCGCCACCCCCTACGGCGGCGGGGTGTCGGAGCTGCTGCGCTCGGCCGTGCCGCTCTACACCGACCTCGGGCTGCCCGCGACGTGGAAGATCATCAGCGGCCGGCCGCCGTTCTTCACCGTCACCAAGAAGATGCACAACGCCCTGCAGGGCTCCCTCGAGCCGCTCACCACGGCGGACATCGCACTGTACGAGGAAACCGCCGAGCGCAACGCCGCCGAACTGGCCGCCGACCCGCAGTTCGCCGGCACCGACTTCGTCTTCGTGCACGACCCTCAGCCGGTGCCGCTGCTCGCCTACGCCGGCCGCGACCACCGGTCGTGGATCTGGCGCTGCCACATCGACACCTCCGAACCCGACCCCGCCACCTGGTCCTACCTGGCGGGGTTCGCGGACCACTACGACGCCGCCGTGTTCACCATGGCGGAGTTCGTCCCGCCCGACCTCGACCCGGGACGGGTGGAGATCATCCCGCCCGCGATCGACCCGCTCAGCCCGAAGAACATGTCGCTGGACGACCGCACGGCGCGGGCGGTGCTCAACTGGATCGGCATCGAGACCGACCGCCCGCTGATCACCCAGATCTCCCGCTTCGACCCGTGGAAGGACCCGCTCGGCGTGATCGAGGCCTACCGCCTCGTCCGCGCCGAGGTGCCCGGGGTCCAGCTCGCGCTCGCCGGCTCGATGGCGCTGGACGACCCCGAGGCGTGGGACATCTACCGCACGATCAGCGAGGCAGCCCAGTCCGATCCGGGGATCCACCTGTTCACCAACCTCACCGGCGTCGGCAACGTCGAGGTCAACGCGTTCCAGCGGCTGTCGGACGTGATGGTGCAGAAGTCGCTGCGCGAGGGGTTCGGCCTGGTGGTGTCCGAGGCGATGTGGAAGGGCACCCCCGTCGTCGCCGGCCGGGCGGGCGGTATTCCGCTGCAGATGGCCGACGGCGCGGGCGGGCTGCTGGTCGACTCGGTGGCCGGGTGCGCGGAGGCGGTCGTGGACCTGCTCACCGGGCGGGCGCGCGCGGCGGTGCTCGCCGCCGCCGGGCGGGAACGCGTGCGCAAGCACTTCCTGCTGCCGCGCCTGCTGCTCGACGAGCTGACCCTCCTCGCGGGACTGCGTGCTGGGAATCGCCCCGGCTCCCTGCGCACCGCCGGCGACGGACGGGACCCGGAGTGCGGCATGACCGTCGCCGCCGGGCCGGGGATCCCGCTCGACCAGGACGGCAGGCACTACCGGTTCTGCTCGCACCGGTGCCGGGACGCCTTCCGCTCCCGGCGGAAGGAGGTTTCCGCATGACCGCGACATCCTGGCACGGCGGAGAACTCCGCCAGGACCCGCTCACCGGCGACTGGTCCGTGCTCGCGCCGCACCGCGCCCGCCGCCCGCACACCGGCGCCGTGGGCTGCCCGTTCTGCCCCGGCCCGTCGGAGGACACGCCGCCCGAAACGTGGCGGCCGCCCGCGCCGGGCGGCGGCTGGCTCGTGCGGTCGGTGCGCAACCGGTACGCGCTGTCCGACCACCACGAGGTGATCATCGAATCGCCGCGCCACGACTGGGACCTGGCTACCGGCACCGACGCGGAGGCGGCGAACGTGCTGTTCGCGTGGCGGGACCGGCTGCGCGCGCTCCGGACGGACGCGGCGCAGGTGGTGGTGTTCCGCAACCGCGGCGCCGCCGCCGGAACGTCGCTGGACCACCCGCACTCCCAGGTCGTCGGACTGCCGGTGCTGTCCGCGTCGGCGCGGCGCGAGCTGTCCGCCCAGCGGGAGCGATACGAGCGGCAGGGCAGGCCGTACACAGGCGAGGTGTCCGACACCTCGCGCGTCGTCCTCGACGACGGGCAGACCGTCGCGTTCGCGCCGTTCGCGCCCACCGCGGAGTTCGAGGTCCGGGTGGCGCCCCGCCGCCCGGCGGCCGACTTCGCGGGTGTGAGCACCGGCGAGCTGACCTCCGCCGCGGCCACGGTCCGCGCGATGCTGCGCGCACTGCGCGACGAGCTCGGCGACCCGCCGTACAACCTGTTCCTGCACACGGCGCCGTCCGGTCTGGAGCACGCGCCGTGGTTGTGCTGGTCGATGCGGATCGTGCCGCGCCTGGCTGTGCCCGCCGGGCTGGAACTGGCCACCGGCATCCCGGTGGTGACCACGATGCCGGAGGACGCCGCCCGACGGCTGCGCGCCAGGGCCGCGATTCCGGCGGTTCCCCCGGCGTAGACCCGGGGGAACCACTCGCGGTCGTCAGTCGTGGTACAGGTTGAACGGCATGATCTCGGTGCGGCCGCCAGGGCCGATCGCCACCACGCTGAAGTGCGCCAGCAGCGGCTCGTCCGGGTAGGCCCAGGTGAGGGTCCAGGCGCCGTTCTGCACCACGCCGGTGCCGAGCAGCTTCGCCAGGGACTCGGTCTCCGTGCCGGTCGGGGTGCTGTAGAACTCCACGCGGTCGGCTCCGGTGACCTCGGCGGTGACGGTGAGCGTCCCAGGCCCGTCCGGCAGCCGCAGCCAGCCGTCGCCGGCCGGGATCGGCGGCTGCCAGGTCACGGCGCCGATCGTGGGCGCCGCCGGCTGCCCGGCGAAGGACACCCGCACCGAGGTGGCGTTGATGACCTCGCCGTTGGCCGCGGACTCCTCGAAGAAGACCAGCCAGCCGGACCCGGCGGCCGCGGGCGGCGTGAACGTCACCGGCCCGCTGAACGGCCGGATCACGTCGCCCCCACCGGTGACGAACCCCCGGCCGATCTCGCCCTTGCCGTCGGCGAGCACCCGCACCGTCACCGTGCCCTCGAAGGCGACCGCCCTGCCGGTCACGGTGACCGGGGAGGTGATCGCCTGCCCGGCGCGGGGCTGGTCCACCAGGATGTTCGCGGTGCGGGTCCCGGTGACCGACCACCCGCCGCCGCCACGCCGCAGTGACACGATGGTCGCCAGCGCCTTGTTGGGCTGGCCGTCGGGCGTGCGGCTGTAGAAGGTGGCCTCGGCGGTGCCGCTGCCGGTGCGGGTCACCGGTCCGGGCACCGGCCGGTTCATGCCGGCCACATCGGTCAGGAAGGCGCGAGCCGCTTCGGTCACGGCCGCGTCCTGTCCGCTGTCGTCGGTGGGCGGGGTCAGCTGGAGCCATTCGTAGAAGGCCGCCACGTCGCCCTCGAAGGAGTACACAGTGGACTTCACCGTCGGGAACTGCTTCAGGGTGGCGTCGAGTTCGGCCAGCAGCGCGGCGCTGCCGTAGCTGGAGGAGGCGTTCGGGATGATCCGGCTGAAGTCCTTGAAGTCCGCGCGGGCCACGCCGTTCGCGACGCGGACGCTGATCAGGGCGTCCGCCGTGGCGGAGCTGAAGAACGAGTGGTAGCCGGCGGCGCGTTCGGCCGCGGTCGGGCCGGCGAGCAGCTGCCCGAGCGCCGCGGTGGCCACCTGCTCGCTCCGCGGCACGGTCCGCTCGACCGGCACGACGCGGGCGGGGTCGTCGGCTTGGCCCTGGTGGAAGTACACGCGCACGACCATCGTGTCGCCGCCCGGCGGCGTCGGCCCGGGTGGCCCGCCGGGTTCGGCGGCCCGGTCGCGGATGGCGAAGAAGGTGACGCCGACAGCGACCAGGACGACGCCGGCGAGTGCGCCGATGGTGGCCCAGAGGCGGCGCTTGCTGACGGTGTTCATGGGTACCTCCCCGTTTTCCCACCGACGCTAGGAACCGGCCCCCGCGGCGCGGAACGGCCGGAAGGCCACTGCCGCGGGGACCAAGTTCCCGGCCGGCGCGGCGGTCAGGTGTCCCGCTGTCCCGACGGCGGGACCAGCTCGCCCGGAGCGTCATTCGCACGCTCCCCGGCGGCGCCGCGGGTGCGCAGCCAGCTCGCGGTGACCGCCGCGGCGAGCAGCACGGCGACCACGGCGAGCGACACGACGGTGGGGATCTTGACCAGGTCCAGCAGCAGCATCTTCACGCCGACCCACACGAGCACCAGCGCGAGGCCGAGCTTGAGGTACACGAAGCGGTGCACCAGGTCGGCGAGTAGGAAGTACATCGCGCGCAGGCCGAGGATGGCGAAGGCGTTGGAGGTGAACACCAGGAACGTCTCCTGGGTGACGGCGAAGATCGCGGGGATGGAGTCGACCGCGAATACGATGTCGGTCACCTCGATCAGCACGAGCACGGCCAGCAACGGGGTCGCCACCCACCGGCCTCCCTGCCGGACGAGGAACTTCGAACCGTGGTAGTCGGCCGTGACCGGGACGAACCGACGGAACAGCCGGAGCACCAGGCTGTGCCCGGGGTCGACGGTTTCGTCGCGGTGCCGCGCCAGGCGAACTCCGGTGGCGACCAGGAACGCGCCGAACACGTACAGGATCCAGGCGAAGCTCGCGATCAGCACCGACCCCGCGGCGATGAAGGCCGCCCGGAACACCAACGCCCCGAGCACCCCGTAGAACAGGACCCGGTGCTGGTGCTCCCGCGGCACCGCGAAGTAGCCGAAGATGATCGTGAAGACGAAGACGTTGTCGACCGCGAGCGACTTCTCGATCAGGTACCCGGCGAAGTACTGCGCGGCGAACTCACCGCCCCACACCCACCAGACGATCCCGCCGAACCCCGCGCCGAGCGCGACCCACACCGCCGACCAGGCGGCGGCCTCCCGCACGCCGACCACGTGCGCTCGGCGGTGGGCGAACAGGTCGGCGGCTAGCATCACGACGATCACGCCGAGCACGGCGGCCCACACCCACACCTCGACGACCACTGTCACACCTCCGGTTCAGTCCGACGAACCGGAGGTCTCCCCGACCACCCGGCTCCGCGAGCCGGGGCGGGTGGCGCCGGGACCGGGCAGCCGCATCCGCTGCCGTAGTGACGATCCCGGACGGGGTGGGTACTCCCCTCCGCACCACCAGAATGACGAAACAGAGTTCGCCTGTCAAGGACGCGGGCCCTATGCTCGGCGCCATGGCGGCGAGCGATCACCCTGGCACCGGCGGCGGCACGTGGACCTTCCTGAGCAACCACGCCCACGTGCTGCTGTGCCTCGTGGCCGATCCGGACCAGACGCTGCCCGCGATCGCGGCGCGCGTCGGCATCACCACCCGCGCCGTGCAGCTCATCCTCGCCGACCTCATCGAGGGCGGTTACGTCGAGCGGACGAAGGTCGGCCGCCGCAACCACTACCGCGTCAACGGCGACGGTCACCTGCGCCACCCGCTGGAGGCGCACCACCGGGTCGCCGACCTCATCGCCGCGCTCGGCCCGGCCTGACGCGCCGCTCGAAACCGCCGCGGCGGGAGCCGCGCCCAGCGGCTGCCCGCGCTTCGGGGAACAGGCCGGCCAGGGATCCGCCCTCCTCCCGCACTGGGCCGAGCGCGGCGTCCCGGTGATCGCAGGCGCCCGGCTACGCCCTGCGGCGCAAGCGGTCCCACGGGGACGCCGCCGCGGTGGTCCACGGCTCCCGACGTGTGGCGGCGAGCGTCGCCTTCGCGGTCGCGACCGCCGTGATTCTCCTCGACGCCCGCTGAGCGCCCGGAGCGCCGCGTTCAGGCCAGTTTCCGCGCCATGCGCCACGACGCCGCGCCGACCAGCACGGCCGCGAACCCGGCGAGCACCGCCAGCTGGCCCGCGATGTCGGCGACCCCGCCGCCGCGGGAGAGCACCGTCGTCCAGGCGTCCACCGCCCACGCGTGCGGCGTGACGTGCCCCACCGCACGCAGCGCCGGCGGCACGATCTCCAGCGGCCACATGCACCCGCCCAGCATGCCGAACGCGATGCCGATGGCAGGCCCGATCGCCGAGGCCTGTTCGGAGGTGCGGAACAGGGTGCCGCTGAGGATGCCGGCGCCCGCGCCGACCACCGCCCACAGCCCGGTCAGCAGCAGCGCCGCCACCGGATCGCCCCAGGACACCCCGAACAACGCGGCCGACGCCCCGATGATCAGCGCCGACTGGCCCAGCGCGAGCACAACGTAACCGAGCGCCTCGCCGAACACGATCTCGCGCGGACGGACCGGTGCCGCCAGCGAACGCGAGTAGACGCCCAGCTTGCGGGTCTCGATCACGGCCGCCCCGGCGGCGAGCGTGTTGACGAACACGAACAGCACCAGCATGGTCGGCGCGCTGCCGGTGAACCCGCCCGCCCGCTCGTCCGGGGCGCCGCCCGCGGATTCGGTCCGGACCGTGATCCGGTCACCCGTGGCGGCGAGCGATCCGGCCAGCGGCAACCACCGCGCCGGATCGGTCCCGGTGCGCTCGGCGGCGAACCCGGCCGCCTGGACGAGCGCCGCGTGGTCGGCCACGACCGCGGACACTGCCGACCACGCGCCCTGCGTGGTGCCCGCCGAACCGGTGCTCAGCAGCGGCAGCTCGACCGGGGCGCCGGACAGCAGGCGCTCGTCGAAGCCGTCCGGCAGCACCAGGACGGCGTCGACCTGGTTGCGGCGCAACGCGGCGGTGGCGGGGTCCTCGTCGGAGTAGGTCCGGGTCTCCAGCGCCGGCGAGGTGTCCAGGGCGCGGGACAACCCGGCGGCCAGCGGGGTGCCCGGCTCGACGACCCCGATGCGGAAGCTGTCCTGGCCGCGGATGGTCGCGCCGACGATGAGGATCACCACCAGCGGCAGCAGGACGATGAAGAACATCGCGACCCGGTCGCGGGCGAGCCGGCGCAGCGCCACGCCGGTGAACAGCAGCGCGGTCATCGGGCCGCATCCCGTCGCGCCAGGAGCGCGGACGCCCCGCCGAGAACCATGCAGAACGCCAGGATCGCCAGCAGCGGCGGCCAGACCGCGGGCCAGCCCGCGCCGCCGGAGAGGTCCGTGAACCCGCGCAGCGCCCAGCCGTTCGGCGTGGCGAGGGTGAGGGTGCGGATGACGTCCGGCGCGCCGCCGAGGTAGACGAAGTTGCCGCCGAGCAGCACCAGCCCGAACGTGACGATCGCGGCCAGCCCCTCGGCCTGTCGCTCGGTGCGGGCGAGCGTGATGACGAACGCGGTCAGGCACACCAGCGCCAGGCCCAGTGCGACGATCAGCAGCGCGACCGGACCCGGCGGCCCCCAGTCGGCGCCGAACCCCAGCGTGGTGATCAGCGCGACGGTGCCCAGGCTGGCCGTCCCGTACGCGAACGTCGCCAGCGCCTTCCCGGTGAGCACGGTGCCCGGCGCCACCGGCGCGGCCGCGACGCGGTCCAGCAACCCGCTGCGTTGTTCGGTGAAGTAGCCGCGCGCGGTGAACCCGATGGAGAAGAACATGAAGAACATGCCCATCGCGGGGGCGTAGTAGCTGACTCCGGCCTGTTGCGCCGTGCCGCCGGCCCGGCTGACGACCTTTTCCGGCAGCCGCAGGGCGGCGGCCCGTTCGGCGAGCCCGGCCGGATCCGCGCCGGCCGCCAGCGCGGTCCGCGTGGCGAGCAGGTCGGCGTTGAGCTGGGCCACGAACGCCGCGGCCACCGAGCGGGCCACCTCGCCCGCCAGCGGCGCGTCCACGTCGGTCAGCACCGTGACCGGCACCGCGGCCCCGGAATGCGCGGCCGCGGAGAACCCGGCGGGGATCACCAGTGCCGCGCTCGCGCCGCCGTCGTCGACCCGCTGCCTCGCCTCGGCCACCCCGGGCACGGTCTCGACGGCCAGCACCGAGTCCAGCTCCGGCCCGGTCAGGAACCCGGTGAACGCGGCCGCGACGGGTCCCCGGTCCAGATCGGCCACCGCCACCGTGGTGTGGAAGGTCTCCGCGCCGCGGAAGGCGAAGCTGATGAGCATCGCGACACCGACGGGCGCCAGGATCCCCAGGATCCACGCCGAGCGGTCGCGCAGGCGCTGGCGCAGGTCCTTTCCCGCGATCACGAGTGCCGGATGCATGCTCACTCCCGCAGGGCCGTGCCGGTCAGGTGCAGGAACACCGCTTCCAGGTCCGGTTCGGTGACCTCGGCGGACCGGATCCCGGACCGCAGCCGTTCGGCGACGTCGAACACCGTGGGCAGCAGCCGCCTGCCGTCGCGCACGATCAGGTGCAGCTCACCGCCCGCCACGTCGACACTGTCCACTTCGGACAACTCGCGGCAGGCCGCGGCGAGCGCGGCGACGTCGCCGTCCACGGTGAGCGTGATGCGGTCGCGCTCGCCGAGACGGGCGACGAGTTCCCGGCGGGTGCCCTCGGCGACCAGCCTGCCGTGGTCGATGATGCCGACCCGGTCGCACAACCGCTCGGCTTCCTCCATGTAGTGCGTCGTGTAGAGGACGGCGAGGCCGGCGGCGCCGAACGAGTGGACGCTTTCCATGATCGCGTGGCGGCTCTGCGGGTCGACGCCGACGGTGGGTTCGTCGAGCACGAGCAGGGTAGGGCGGTGCAGCAGGCCGGCGCCGATGTTGAGCCGGCGCCGCATGCCGCCGGAGAAGGTCTCGACCTTCTCCCCAGCCCGGTCGGCCAGGCCGACGAGCTCGAGCACCTCGTCGGTCCGCCGGGCGAGCGTGGCGCCGCGCAGCCGGTACAGGCGGCCGAAGAACCGGAGGTTCTCGCGCGCCGTGAGGTCCGGGTAGAGCGCGACCTCCTGCGGCACGTAGCCGACGAGGGCCTTCGCCTCCCGCGCGAACCTGTTCATGGGGAAGCCGCCGATCACCGCGCTGCCGGCCTCGGGGGCCAGCAGCCCGCACAGGATCCGCAGCGTCGTGGTCTTGCCCGCGCCGTTGGGGCCGAGCAGGCCGTAGGTTTCGCCAGGGGCGATGTGGAAACCGACGTCGTCCACCGCGATCCGGCCGTCGAACGCCTTGCGCAGACCGGTCACGGTGAGGACGTCGGCGGTCCCGGTGAGCACCGTGGAGGTCATGGGCTCCACCGTGGCGGCGGACACCGCCGGGGGCGAGGGGCGAAGGTCCCGCGAGCCGGTGACTTCCGCCCGCCGCGGCGGCTCAGCCCGGCGGTTCCGCCAGGAACCGGTCCACCGCCGCCACCGTCGCTTTGGCGCTCTGCGCCGCCACGTGCCCCAGCCGGGGGTGCAGCAGGAGCCGGCCATTCGGAAGCCCGTCCGCGGTCTCCCGGAAGACCGCGGCGCCGTAGAACCGGTCGCCGCCCCCGCCGACGACGAGCACGGGCGCGGCGATCGCGGGCAGCCGGGCGGTGAGGTCGAAGGCGTCCTCGGCGTCGATCACGGTCAGCATGTCGGCGCAGTCGCCGCGCAGCATCACCGGGCCGGACAGCCATCCGGCCACGGCCAGCGCCCGGTGTGCCACCCGTCCCCCGGCGAGCGTCGCGAACATCAGGGCGCCGGCCCGGCGACGGCGGCCGGCGCGCACGGCGGCGGCGAGTTCCCGCTGCACGGCCAGGCCGCCGTCGCCCAGCCGGCAGGCCGACGAGAGCAGCACCACCCGCCGCACCACATCGGGGTGGTCGGCGGCGAGCTGTAGCGCCACGCTGCCCCCGGTGGAGGAGCCGGCGAGGTCGACCGGACCACCGAACCGCTGCCGGATCGCGGCGGCGTAGTCGGCGGCGATCGAGGCCATCGTGGTGCCGGCGGGCAGGTTTTCGCGGCGCTGGACCCACCACACCCGCCGCCGCCGGGCGAACGGCCGGACCTGGGCGAGCTGGAACCGGCGGTCGAGGCCCGCCGGTGGGCGGTGGTGGGGGCCCAGCCCCGGGAGAAACACCAGCGGCGGGCCGCTGCCGGTCACGAGGCAGGCCAGCCCGGCCGGCCCGAGCCGCCGCGGCTCCGTCGAGGTGGACGACATCAGGCGGCTCCTCTTCGCTTGCGCGGGTGATCCGCCTTCGACACTGACGGCTCCCGTCCGGCGGGAGAAGGGTCGAACGGCACTCCTCCGCCACCCCGGCCCCGGCTAGCCTCGCCGGGATGGGCATCGCTCCAGAGGAAATCGCGCCGGGCGTGCACCGGCTGCGGCTGGGCCGCCACGCGCTCGCGTCCAATGTGTACTTCGTCGCGACCGGGGGCGGCTGGGCGCTCGTCGACGCGGGATGGGCGTCCAGCGCGCCGGTTATCCGGGCGGCCGCGGCCACCCTGTTCGGCGAGGGAACCCGCCGCGGGCGATACTGCTCACCCACATCCACCCCGACCACTCCGGCGCGGCCGGGACCCTGGCGCGGCAGTGGCACGTCCAGGTCCACGTCGCCGCCGCGGAGCTGCCGATGGCCCACGGCCGGTACCTGCCCGCGTTCGGCATGCCCCTGGACCGGTGGGCCGTGGTGCCGCTCCTGCGCCTGCTCCCGGCCCGGGTGCGGGACCGGATCGAGGCGGCCGGCGACATCAGCGACGTGACCCGCGCGTTCGGCGATCCCGCGGACCTGCCCGGTCTGCCGGGCTGGACCGCGGTGCCGACACCGGGGCACACGCCGGGTCACGTCGCCTACCACCGGGCCGACGGCGTGCTGCTCTCCGGCGACGCCGCGCTGACCGTGGACCTCAACGCGCTCACCGGCGTGCTGACCGGCCGGCGACGACTGTCCGGCCCGCCGCGCTACACCACCTGGGACCCGGTGCGCGCCAGCCGCTCCCTCGCCGGGCTGGCCGCGCTGCGCCCGCGGCTGCTGGCGCCCGGTCACGGCGACCCGGTCCCGGTCACCGGTGACGAACTGGCCGCCCTCGCGACCCGCCTCACCTGGTGGCAGCGCGCGGCGCGACCGCAGGCGTCCACATCGGACGGCGACTACCGGCCGCCACCCCGTCTCTACACCCGCCTGCAGGGCACCGGCCGCCTGCTCACACGGCTGGGGCTCACGCCGCGCGACGTGGTCACCCTCGAAGTGCCCGGCCGCCGCACCGGCGCCATCCGGCGCACCACCCTGCTGCGCACCGACCACGACGGCGCCGGGCACCTCGTGTCCATCACGGGCGAATCCGAATGGGTCCGCAACGTGCGGGCCGCCGGCGGGCGCGCGGTGCTCGCCCGGGGGCGGCGCAAATGGCCAGTGCTGCTCACCGAAATTCCGGCCGGCGAGCGCGCTCCGGTGATCCGCGCGCAACTGCTCCGCACGGGACAGCGACCCGACTCGGCCCGGGTCGCCGGTGATGCCCTGGCGTTCTTCGGGATCACCGGCAAACCGGGCCTGGCCGAGATCGCGGAAGTCGCACACCGTCACCCGGTGTTCCGCATCGGGCCGCGGGCGGCGGGCTGAGCCGGCGTCCTCACCCGATCCGGCTCCGGATCAGCTTGTCGGCCTCCACGACCACGAACGCGGCGGCCGCGGCGGCGAGCACCGGCCACCACGAGTCCCACCCGATCGGCGCCGTGTGGAACATCCGGTTCATCCCGGGCACGTAGGTGATCAGCGCCTGCAGCAGCACGGTGATGCCGAGGCCGACGCCGAGCATGCGGTTCCGCCCCGGCCGCGCGCGCAGCAGGCTGTGGTCCAGCGAGCGGCAGCTGAACAGGTAGGCGATCTGCACCCCGACGAACACGTTGACCGCCACCGTGCGGGCCTGCGCGAGCGACCCGCCGTCGGCCAGCTCCCAGTGATAGCCGGCGAAGGCCGCGGCCACGAGCAGCGCCGACACCAGCCCGATCCGCCGCACCAGGTTCCGGGTGAGCAGCGGACGGGCCGGCGGGCGCGGCGGCCGCCGCATCAGCCCGGGTTCCTTCGGCTCGAACGCCATCGTCAGCCCGAGGAAGACGGCGGTGGTCATGTTGATCCACAGGATCTGCACGGGCACGATCGGCAGGACCGCGCCGAGCACGACGGCCACCAGGATCACCATGCCCTCGCCGATGTTCGTCGGCAGCGTCCAGGCGATGAACTTGCGCAGGTTGTCGAACACCCCGCGGCCCTCCTCGACCGCGGACTCGATCGCCACGAAGTCGTCGTCGAGGAGCACCATGTCGGCGGCCTGCCGGGCCGCGTCGGTGCCGCCGCGGCCCATCGCGACGCCGATGTCGGCGCGGCGCAGGGCCGGCGCGTCGTTCACCCCGTCCCCGGTCATCGCGACGACCTGGCCGCGCCGCTGCAGCGCCCGCACCAGGCGCAGCTTCTGCGCCGGGGAGACACGGGCGAACACGTCCGCGCGGGCGGCGGCCTCGTCCAGTGCGCCGTCGTCCAGCTCGTCGAGGTCGCGGCCGGTCAGCACGGTGGCCTCGCCCGGCCGCGCGAGGCCGACCTGCCCGGCGATCGCCCCCGCGGTGACCGCGTGGTCGCCGGTGATCATCTTGACCGCGATGCCCGCGTCCCGGCAGGCGGCGATCGCGCGCGCGGCCTCCGCCCGCGGCGGGTCCTGCATCGCCTGCAATCCCAGGAAGGTCCACTCCCCCTGGCCGGCGAGCGGCCCGCCGGTGGGCGTGAACCGGGCGAAGGCCAGCACCCGGAGTCCCTGTGCGGCGAACTCCGCCTGGGCGCGGTGCACCTCCGCCGTGTCGAGCGGCCGCTCGGCGCCGTCCTCGCCGAGTTCGGCCGAGCACCGGGCGAGCACCTCCTCCACCGCGCCCTTCACGTACGCGGCGCCGCGATGCGCGGTGATCATCAGGCGGGTTTCCGAGTCGAAGGGGACGACGTCGAGGCGTGGCCGCTCCGCCCGCAACCGGGCCGGGTCCAGGCCGGCCGCGGCCGTGAGCAGCGCGATCTCCGTCGGATCGCCCTCGGCGGGGCTCGCGTCGTTGCACAGCACCCCCGCGACCAGGCACTCCCGTACGGCCGGGCCCGGATCGGCCCACTCGTCCACGGTGCGCCCGGCGGCGTGCACGGCGACGACCGTCATCCGGTTCTCGGTGAGCGTGCCGGTCTTGTCGGTGCAGATGACCGTGGTGCTGCCCAGTGTTTCGACCGCGGGCAGGTGGCGCACCACCGAGCGGCGGCGGGACATCCGCACCACGCCGATCGCGAGGACGATCGACACCGCGGCGGGCAGCCCCTCCGGGATCGCGCCCACGGCGAGGGCGACCGCGGCGGTGAACATCTCCGCCACCGGGGTGCCGCGCAGCAGGCCGAGCGCGAACGCGAAGGCCGCGACCACCACGATCCCGACGCTCAGCTGGCGGGAGAACACGCCGAGCTTGCGGGTCAGCGGGGTGGCGACGGTGGCGGTCGTGGCGACCAGCCGCTGGATGTCGCCGAGCTGGGTGTGCGCGCCGGTCGAGGTGACCACCGCGCGGCCGGTCCCGCGGGTGACGAGGGTGCCGGAGTGCACCATGTTGACCCGGTCGGCGGCGGCCGTCTCCGCGGGCAGGACCTCGTCGTGCTTGGCCACCGGGGCGGACTCGCCGGTGAGCGCGGACTCGTCGACCTCCAGCTGGTGCGCTTCGGTCACGCGGCCGTCGGCGGGCACCCGGTCCCCCGCGGCGATCTCGACGACGTCGCCCGGCACGAGTTCCTCCGCCGGTACGCGGACGGGCGCGCCGTCGCGCAGCACGGTCGTCTCGGTGCGGACCAGCCGGGTCAGGGCGTCCAGGGCCCGCTGGGCACGCGACTCCTGCACGTACCCGATCACGGCGTTGAGCACGACCACCCCGCCGATCACGGCGGCGTCGACGTAACCGCCGAAGACCGCCGTCACCACGCCGGCGGCGAGCAGCACGTACACCAGCGGGCTGTGGATCTGCGCGGCCAGCCGGCGGATCACGCCCGGCCCGCGTGGCGCGGTGAGCACGTTGCGCCCGTACCGTTCCCGCCGCCGGTCCGCGTCCGGTGTGGACAGACCGGTGGCGGGGTCGGTGTCCAGGGACGCGGCGACGGTCTCCGCCGTCGCCGCGTGCGCCCGCAGGCCGGGCTGCTCCGTGGTGGTCATCGAATGTCCTTCGGTCGTCGAGCCCGGATCGCCTTGTGCAACGCGTCGGCGGCCCAGACCGCGGGCACGGCCAGCGCGGCCAGCGCCCAGCCGAGCGGGCTGGGCAGGTCTCCGCCGAGCAGTCCGGGCAGGGGCGGGAGCAGGAGGAACACTGCGAGCATCGCGGCTTCGAGCGCGGTCGCCCACAGCAGCAGCGGGTTGCCGCCGAAACCGCGGCGGCCGACCCAGCTGGACTCGCTGCGGCAGGCGAACGCGTTGGCCAGCTGGCCGAGCACGATCGCGGTGAACGCGGTTCCGGACGCGGTGGCCAGCAGCGCGGCCCCGGGTTCGGCGCCCCACCGCCAGCCGCCCGCGACGAGCACCACCACGAACGCGCCCATCGCGACGAGCGCCTCGGCCGGGCCGAGCACGCCGAACGCGCGGCGCACCAGCCGGCCGTCGATGAGGTTGCCGGTGCGCGCCCGCCCGCGCATCGTGCGCGGATTGGGTGGCTCGGCGCCCAGCGCGAGAGCGGGCACCAGGTCAGTGCCGATGTCCAGCGCCAGCACCTGCAGCACGGTCAGTCCCAGCGGGATCGAGCCGCCGGAGAGCGCCCACACCGCGAACGGCGCGAGCTCGGCGACGTTGTCGGTCAGGTGGTAGGTGAGGAACCGGCGGATGTTGGCGAACGTCGCGCGGCCCAGTTCGATCGCGTTGACGATGGTGGCGAAGTGGTCGTCCAGCAGCACCAGGTCGGCGGCCTCGCGCGCCACGTCGGTGCCGGACGCGCCCATCGCCACCCCGATGTCGGCCGTGCGCAGCGCGGGCCCGTCGTTGACCCCGTCGCCGGTCATGGCCACCACGTGCCCGCGGGACTGGAGCACCCGTGCGATGCGCAGCTTCTGCTCCGGCGTCACCCTGGCGACGACGGAACCGTCGGCGTCGAGCAGCTCGCCCAGCGCGGCGTCGTCGGCGGGCAGGTCCTTGCCCTCCACCACCACCGAGGCGGGCCCGAGCAGGCCGACCTCGGCGGCGATCGCGGCGGCGGTGCCCGGGTGGTCGCCGGTGATCATCGCGAGCTTGATCCCCGCGGTCCGGCACGCGGCGATCGCGCCGGCGACGTCGGGCCGCGGCGGGTCCTCGAGACCGACCAGGCCGAGCAACGCCAGCTCGCGTTCGTCGTCGCCGTCGCCGCGCGCCACGGCGAGCACCCGCAGACCCCGCGCGCTGAGCTCGTGGACCGCCTCCGCCGCGCCGGGCGGCACGTCCCGGCACAGCGGCAGCACGCTGTCCGGCGCCCCGGTCACGTGCAGACCGTCCTCGTCGGACACCGACGAGCGGCGGCGGTACGGGTCGAACGGGCGCCGGTCCCGCGGCGCCGGGCGGGCAGCGCGGCCGGCGCGGGTGGCGAGGACGTGCAGCGCGACCTCCATCGGGTCGCCGACCGGCCGCCACACCCCCGACTGCTCGACGGCGCGGGAGTCGGGCGAACAGCGGGCCGCCGAGTCGGCGAGGGCCGCGGCCGCCGCGACGGCGTCCGGGTCGCCGAGCAGGCGGCCCTCCGGCCGGTAGCCCTCCCCCTCCACGGTCGCGCTGCCCGCGCCGGTCCACACCGTGACCACCGACATCTCGTTGCGGGTGAGGGTGCCGGTCTTGTCCGTGCAGATGAACGTGGTGGCGCCGAGCGTCTCGACCGATTCCAGGCGGCGCACGAGCGCGTTGCGGCCGGCCATCTTCTGCACCGCGCGGGCCAGCGACAGCGTCACGGTCGGCAGGAGCCCCTCGGGCACCAGCGCGACGGTGACGCCGATGGCGAACAGGAATCCTTCGCTCGGCGCGAAGTCCAGGAGCAGCGCGACACCGAAAAACAGCACGCCGACCGACACCGCGATCACCGAGACGATCCGCACCACGCGCTGCAGCTGCCCGGTCAGCGGGCTGCGCGGTCGTGTGGCCCCGGCCGTCACCGCGGCGATGCCGGCCAGCCGGGTGCGGCTGCCGGTGGCGGTGACGACGGCCGCGCCGTGTCCCTCGACCAGGTAGGTGCCCGCGTGGACGACGCCGCCCGGCTCCGGGCGCACCGGCGCGCTCTCCCCGGTCAGCAGCGACTCGTCGACCGAGAGCCGTCCGCCCGCCAGGACCTCGGCGTCGGCGCAGACCCGGTCCCCCGCCTCCAGCAGGAGCACGTCGCCGGTGACCAGCTCGGTCGCGTTCACGACCAGGGGTTTGCCGTCGCGGCGCACGGTCGCCCGCACCGGCAGCAGGTCCCGCAGCCGCTCGGCGGCCCGGTCGGCGCGGTACTCCTGCACGAACGAGAACACACCGTTGACCACGACCACCACGGCGATCGCGATCGCGAGGGCCGGCATGCCCGCGAGCAGGGCCAGGCCCGAGGCGACCCACAGCATGAGGGCGAAGAAGTGCACCAGCTGCTTGACGAACTCGACCGCCGGGTTGCGCCGCCGTGCCGCGGGCAGGGCGTTCGGCCCGTCCCGCCGCAGCCGCTCCGCCGCTTCCGCGGCGGTCAGCCCGCGTTCTCCCGTCGTCGTCCGCCCGGCGACCTGCATGGTGTGCACCCCTCTTCTCGTCGTCCGGGTCCAGCCAACGCCGCCGGACGGCACGGCGGC
Source organism: Amycolatopsis sp. ATCC 39116 (assembly GCF_000231075.2). NCBI lineage: Bacteria > Bacillati > Actinomycetota > Actinomycetes > Pseudonocardiales > Pseudonocardiaceae > Amycolatopsis > Amycolatopsis sp. ATCC 39116. The sequence goes on from NZ_AFWY03000025.1 coordinate 81,969, forward strand.
AGGGCCGCCCGGCCGCGACGGGGTGGACTTTGGTCCCTTCCCGTTGCGGCGGAACGGCCCTGGTCAGTCCGTTGTGGACGTCCGGCTCAGCGCGCCTGGTCCTGCCAGACGTAGTCGAGCCGGTTGCGGACCTCCAGCACGCCAGGGACCTGTGCCGTCAGCTGACCCGCGATGCGCACCGCGCTGCGGCGCTCCAGCAGGCCCAGCAGCGTCACGCACCCGCCGGTCACGCTGACCCGGTAGGACCCCGGCCTTGCCCGCAGCACCCGGTCGAACACCTCCGCCTCGACCTCCGCCTGGACGTCGGTGTCCGGCCGCAGGTAGACCCCCATCAGGTCGCGGCGGGCGATCACCCCGACGAGCTTGCCGCCATCGAGCACGAAAAGCCGGCGGAGGTGGTGGCCGGCGAGCCGCTTCGCGACCGCGGGCAGCGGGTCGCCGACGTCGACCGTCCGCACCGGCGAGGTCATCAGGTCACGGGCCAGCAGCGCCGCCGCCTTGCGACGGCGGGCGCGTCCGCGCACCCGCCCGCCCGCGGCTTCCCCGCGGGGCAGCAGGTCCGCCTCGGACACCACGCCGGCCAGTGCGCCGTCCGGACCGACGACCGGGACCGCGCTGACGGCCGCACCGGCCATCAACGCGGCGATCTCCTTGAACTCGGTGTCCGGCGTGACGGTGACGAGGTCCCTCGTCATCACCGAGCCTGCCGTCAATGTGCGCATCACGTCCCCCGGGTCCTCAGAGCAGCCAGCGGTTGTGCCGCGCGACGGTGGCCCACTGGCGCCCGGCGCCCCAGGTGTTGCCCGCGTAGACGGCGGCCAGCACGATCAGCACCAGCGCGTAGAGCAGGTGGTAGTCGATGATCGGGTTGGTCGACCGGCTCGGCTCGCCCGCCTCGGTGAAGCGGTCCAGCGGCCACTCCGCGGCCCACATCAGCAGCATCATCACGGTGCCGGTGATCGCCGACAGGCGCAGGCCGATGCCGACAGTCACGGCGACACCGATGCCGAGCAGGCCGGCCATGAACAGCCAGTCCGCCCAAGCGTCGCCCGCCCACGAGCGCAGGGTCGACGCCATCGGGCCGACGTCGACGCCGCTGAGGAACCCGCGGGTCGGTGAGCCGCCGTTGATCCAGGCCTGCTCGCTCGTCGTCGCGTAGCCCCAGCCGAAGGTCTTGTCCAGGAACGCCCACAGGAACGCCAGCCCGGTGGCGATCCGCAGCACCGCGATGAGCCGCGCGGCGGTGGGAGTCATGACCGCGCCGTGCGCCGGCGCGGATTCCGCGGCGTCCCGCGGCGGAACCTGCATCGCTTCGGTCAGTCCCGGTTGGTCCTTGATGGACATGGTGTCCGCCCTTCACTCGGATTCCGTTGAGATGCCCCGAGTGTGTTGGTCGCGGACTCGGCCGGTGAGGGGACAAAGTCCCGGGACGGCGGGCCTTTCGGTTGGTTCTGGAAAGCGCTTCTCGGCTGAGCGAGTGTGGAGTGAGAAGGACCTGGTCAGGCGCGCGAACCGGCGTCTGGCTGTGCTTCGTCATGCCGAGGAGGTCAGCGGCCATGTGGCCGCGACGTGCCGCTAAGGAATGGGAGGACTACTACAACTACCACCGACCCCACGCCGGCCTCGGCGGCCAAACCCCCTATGAGAGGCTGCGACAGAAGTCCCAAGCCCAGCCTGTCACCGGCCACCGTCAGTAGCACAGCTAGGCGGGCCGTTCGGCCGGGAGCTCGTCGCCGCCGTCGAGGGCGAAGCCGGTGACGAGTTCCGGATCGATCCGGATCACCTCGGTCATCTCGCCCGCCACCCACGGGCGCGGCAGCGTCCGGAACCGGGTCAGCTCGCGAGCGCCGACGCGGCGCGCGTACCCGACCGCGATGACGCTCCACGCGATCCGGTCACCTTCGTGGATGAAGTCAGCCTCGTAGGCGACCACGGTGCCGATCGCGGACAGCAAAGCCGCGCCGGGATGGGTCCGGACGATGACGCAACCGTCGTGGAGCACGTGGTTCACCGGCCGGATGGTGGGCAGCGCCTGGTGGGTGAACACGACGCGGCCGACGCCCACACTGCCCAACAGGCTCAGCGACTCGGCGCGGCCCAGTTCACGCGGGGCCCTCGGCGAGGTCTGATCGATCACCCCGTCATCGTCGCCCCGGCTTCGCGCGGACGGACAGGGCCGAAGGTCACCGGATCGATCATCGGGGTGACAAGTGACGTTGGTCCCTGCCGGAGGTGACTTCCGCCGGTTCGCGGCACGTGCGGCGGCCTCTAGGTTGGGAAGGTCATCTGCGGAAGGGGCCGTGCCGTGATCACCGTGTTCCTGGTCGACGACCACGAGGTCGTCCGCCGTGGCGTCGCCGACCTGCTCGGCACCGACCCCGAACTCGAGGTCGTCGGCGAAGCCACCACCGCCGCGCAGGCCATGGCCCGGATCCCGGCGCTCAAGCCCGACGTCGCGGTGCTCGACGTCCGCCTGCCCGACGGCAACGGCATCGAGCTGTGCCGCGAGCTGCGGTCCCGGATCCCCGAGCTCAACGTCCTCATCCTGACCTCCTACACCGACGAGGAGGCCATGCTCAACGCCATCCTCGCCGGCGCCGGCGGCTACGCCATCAAAGACATCGCCGGGCTGCACCTGATGTCGGCCGTACGCGAAGTCGGATCCGGCCGCTCCCTGCTCGACACCCGCGCCGCCGCCACCCTCATGGCCAAACTCCGCGACCGCACCCGCGACGACGGGCCGCTGGCCGGGCTCACCGAACGCGAACGCACCCTGCTCGACCTGATTGGCGAAGGACTCACCAACGCCCAGATCGCGCAGCGCATGTACCTCGCCGAAAAGACCATCAAGAACTACGTCTCCCGGCTACTGGCCAAACTCGGACTCGAACGCCGCACCCAGGCCGCCGTCCTCGCCGCCAAACTCCGCACCGGCGAGCACGCCGACGCACCCCGGCCCGGGGCGCCCGTAGTGCGCTGACAGACCACCCGCGAGGGCGAGGGGGAAGGGCCTCCGGCGATCCGCCGGAGGCCCTTTTTACTGCTCAGTTCAGCTCACGCGGCCGACGTGCGCGTCCACTTCGGATGGCCGGTGACCGGCGGTCCGCCTGGCCGGGATGATCACGACCGGGCAGCGCGCGTGGCGCAGGCACTGCGCCCCGACGGACCCGAGCAGCGCCCGGGACAGCCGGCCGTAACCGTGGCTGCCGAGAACGAGCATCGCGGCGTCCGACGACACCGACAGCAGCATCCGCACCGGGTCGCCCTCCACGATCTCGCGCTGCACCGGGACCTCGGGGGCGCCGGTGTGCACGCGGTCGATCAGCTCGTCGAGGGCGTGCCGGTGCGCCGCGCGAACCGCCTCGGCGGTCTCGCCGCCGCCGGCGTAGCTCCAGACGTTGACCGCCACCACGTCCCGCCCGGTCGGCGCGGCCTCGGTGATCGCCCAGCGCAGCGCCTCCGCACTGCCGGCCGAACCGTCCACTCCCACCACGATCGATGCCACCACGTCGTCCTTCCGCACGCCGTTTTCGCCGCGTCCAGCGTCGTGCGGCGCCGGGGACGGCAGGAAGGGCCGTTGGTCCCCGCCACGCGGGCATCCCGGCCCTGCCCGCCACGCCCGGCCTGAGCTGCACTGGAGGCATGACATTTCCCGACGACTACACCGTGAACGCGGCACTGGCGCTGGCCGTGCGCGCGCCGTCGGTGCACAACACCCAGCCCTGGCGGTGGCGGATCGGCGACCGCACCGTCCACCTCTACGCCGACCCGGCCCGGCAGCTGCCGGAGACCGACCCGGACGGCCGCGACCTGCTGCTCAGCTGCGGCGCGGCGCTGCACCACCTGCGGGTGGGTTTCGCGGCGCTGGGCTGGCGCGCCGAGGTGCACCGGCTGCCCAACCCGGCCGAACCCGGTCACCTCGCCGCCGTCGAGCTGCACCGCCACGAACCGGGGCAGGAAGAGATCGCCCTGGCCGCGGCCATCCCGCGACGGCGCACCGACCGGCGGCGGCACAGCTCCTGGCCGGTGCCCGACAGCCACATCGAAACCATGGCCGCGCGCGCCGCCGACGAGGGCGTCATCCTGCGCGAGGCCACCGGCTCGGCCCGCTACCACCTGGCCGAAGCGGTCTTCGAGGCGGCGCGCCGCCACGCGGCCGACCCCGCCTACCGGATGGAGCTGGCCGCGTGGAGCGGACGGCACTTCTCCACCGAGGGCGTGCCCGCGGTCAACGCCCCCGCGCCCGATCCCACGCCGGGCGCGCTGCCCGGCCGCCCGTTCGCCGATCCCCAGCTCGCGCAACCGCCCGGCACGAACGGCGAGGACGACGAGACGGTGCTGCTGGTGCTGGGCACCGCGTCGGACGATCCGCTGTCCCGGCTGCGTGCCGGCGAGGCGACCAGCGCGGTCCTGCTGACCGCGACGAACCTCGGACTGGCCTCCTGCCCGCTGACCGAGCCGCTGGAGATCACCGGCACCCGGCAGCAGGTGCGCGACCGCGTCACCGGCGGCACCATGCCGCAGATGGTCCTGCGCGTCGGCTGGGCGCCCGTCAACGCCGACCCGCTGCCCGCCACACCGCGCCGCCCGCTGGCCGAGGTCGTCACCCCGCTCAGCACGCAGTCCGCCACCTGAGGAACCGACCATCGAGAAGGGCGCCGGCCGCGTGGCCGGCGCCCTTCTCGTGCGGGGAGGGAAAACCCCACTCCTGCCGCCCCGCCGTTTCCGGGCAGCTGGAAGTGGGGCTCCTCCGGGGCGAAACAGCCCCCGCCACCCGCCACGAAGGGACGCCAGTCCACACGGCCGGCGTCCCCCTGCCGTCGCAGCGCGGCGCTAACGCCCCACCCGACGCGGCCAGTGTGAGGTCCGCCTCCGGGCTAACGGTCCTCCACATGAACACCCGCCACACAAGAAAACGCCGGCCACACGGGCCGGCGGTCCCTTCCGTCGCAGCGCGGCGCTACCGCCCGGCCTTGCCGTCCCCTGACGACTCGCCCGGCGCGGCCAGCGAGAAGTACGCCTCCTCCTCCTGGGCGAAGTGCAGGGTGAGCACGGCGTCCAGGCCGTAGAGGGTCGCGCGCAGGTCGTCGATCTGGTCGGGGCGCAGCCCATCCGGAGCCTCGGCGAGGTGCCGTCCCAGGCGCCGGGTCAGGCGGGTGATCTCGGCGTGCCCCCGGCTCATCGGCACGGTGCTCTCGGAACCGAGCATCCCGGCCAGCGCCGGGTAGAGCTGCGTCTCCTCGGCCAGTTCATGGGGCAGCAGCCGGTCGAGGAGCATCCGGTGGGCGCGCCGGACCGCGGCTTCGGCCTCGGGGCCGGCCCCCCGTGTCAGCGCGTCCGCGGCCTGCCGGACCGCGGCGCGCGCCGGGAGCAGTTCCTCGTGCTCGTGCGCGAAGCGGTGCAACAGGACGTCGGTGGCCGGCTCCGGCTTGGGCCGCCGCCACCACACGACCCGCAGCGCGTTCAGGATCACCACCACGTCGATGGCTTCCTGCACCACGGCACCGGCGACCGGGACCAGCAACCCGAACCCGGCGGCGACCATCGCCAGCGCCGACAGCGCGGTGCCGGCCGCCGCGCTCTGCACGGCCAACCTGCGCGCCCGGCGCGCGATCTCCACCGACTCCGCCAGCCGGTCGATGCGATCGTCCAGGATCACCGCGTCCGCGGCCTGCGCCGCGGCGGTGGAACCCCGCGAGCCGAGCGCGATGCCGACGTCGGCCGCGGCGAGGGCGGGTGCGTCGTTGAGGCCGTCGCCGACCATCACGGTCACCCCGGGGCCACGGCGGACGCGGGCGATCTTGTCCGCCGGGCTGGCCCCGGCCAGGACTTCGTCCAGGCCCAGCTGCTCACCCACCTCGCGCGCGTTGTCGACGCGATCGCCGGTCAGCAGCACCACGCGGTCGAGCCCGATGCCGCGCAGCCGCCGCAGCGTCCGCGCCGCGTCCGGCCGGATCCGGTCGCGGACCAGCAGCGCCGCGAGCAGCCGGTCGTCGCGCGCCACCCAGATCACGGTGGCCAGGTCGAGCCTGCCGCGCCGAGCCGCGGCCATCGCCCACTCCGGCAACGAGTCGTCCGGTGGCTTGCCGACGTGGACGACGCTGTCGCCGACCCGGCCGGAGGCGCCCCGGCCGGGCTCTTCCGTGACCTGCTCGGCGGCAGCGGGCTGGACACCGGCGCGCCGCGCGGCCCGGAGCACCGCTCCGGCCAGCACGTGCGGCGAGTACTGCTCCACGCCGGCCGCCAGCGCGAGCGCCTCGGCTGGGGTGGTGCCCGGCGCGCAGACGATGTCCAGGACCTGCGGGGCCCCCTCGGTGATCGTGCCGGTCTTGTCCAGCAACAGGGTCCGGGCGCGGCCGAGCAGTTCCAGGGCCGCGCCGCCCTTGACGACGACGCCGGCGCGGGAGGCGCTGGACATGCCGCCGGTGATCGCGATCGGGACCGCGAGGAGCAGCGGGCACGGGGTCGCGGTGACCAGCACGGCCACGGCGCGGTCCGGGTCGCCCGTGGCGATCCACGCGACGGCGGCGATGAGCAGCGCCGCGGGCAGGAACCAGACGGCGATGCGGTCCGCGAGCCGGGCGACCGGCGCGGACGACGCCGCGGCCTCCCTGGCGAGCCGGACCACACCGGCGTAGGTGCTCTGCTCGGCGCTCGACCGCGCCGTCAGGTCGGTCGCCGCGCCCGCGTTCACCACGCCGCTGCGGACGGCCTCACCGGCAGGCCGCGGGACCGGGAGCGGTTCCCCGGTGAGCGCCGATTCGTCGAAGACACCCGGTTCGAGCAGTTCCCCGTCCACCGGGACGATCTCCCCCGGCCGCACCACCACGCGGTCGCCGGGGCGGACCTCGTCCACCGGCACGGTGTCGAGCCGCCCGTCGCGGCGCAGGCGCGCCTGCCGTGGACTGCGCTGCAGGAGCGCCGAGAGGTCACGCCCGGCGCGGGCCCGCGCGGCCGACTCCAGGACCCGGCCGGTGGCGACCATGACCGCGATGACGGCGCCGGCCAGGTACTCGCCGACCGCGAGCGTGCCGGCCAGCGCGAGCACGGCGAGCACGTCGGCGCCCCAGCGACGGGCCCGCAGGTCCGCCGCGACCCAGACCAGCGTGGGCACCAGGGCGACCGCGGTGGCGCCGCCCCACAGCCCGTCCGCGACGCGGGGAGCGTCCAGCAGCCAGGCCAGGCCGCCGCCTGTCAGCAGCGCGGCGACCGCGCCGAGCAGCAGCGGTTCGCGCCGCGTCACGGGTACGGGTAGGTCGTCGGGGCGGTGTCGCGGACGATCGCCGACCCCGCGACGCCGCTGAGGGTCACCGTGACCGACAACCCGATGGCCAGGTTGAGGATCGCGGTGGCGAGGCGGGCGTCCAGCGCCGCCGACAGCCCGAGCGGGACCACCACCGCGATGGCGGTCAGCAGGACCATGATCCACCCGAAGAAGGCGCGGGCCCGCGGGGTGGTGAGGAGCAGCAGGTGCAGCAGCGCGGTCGCGGCCAGCGCGACCGCGGCGGACACCAGCGCGTAGGTCAGGGTGCTCGCGCCGCCCCAGGTACCCGCCCGCCGCGGCGCGAGCACCGGGATGTCCAGCAGGCCGCGGGCGACGAGGATGCCGACGACGGCGACCAGTGCGGCGACGCACGCGCTCGCCGCGCCACCGGCCCACAGGCGCCCCCCGAGCACCCGTGACGTGGCGCCGGTTCCAGGTTCGTTCATGTCAGCCTCCCACGGAATTTCGCATGCCGGTTTCCGGCGCCTCCCAGCGAACCGCGTGCGCCCGGCCCCGCGACGCGGCCGAGCGTCACCGATCGGCCGGACCAAAGTCCCTGCCGCGGGAGCCCGCAAGCGCCTCCAGCGCCTGCTCGGCGCCGCGGGCGAACACCTCGACGTCCGGGCAGGCGTCGGCGTCGCCCACCACGGTGATCGCCAGCTGCCCCGCGTAGGAGAGCGCGCCGAGGCCGAGGGTGATGTTGCCGATCAGCGGCACGATCGGGAACAACTCGAGCACGCGCGCGCCGGCGAAGTGGAAGGGCTCCGGCGGGCCCGGCACGTTCGCGGCGTAGACGTTCGCCCACCGCTGCCGGTCCATCCTGCGCAGGACCGCGCGCTGCAACGCGCTGACGCGGAAGAGCACGCCGCCGCCCGCGGAACGCTTGTGCTTCTTGCGCTCCGTGGTCTCGGCGGCGATCATCTCAAGCCGCCGCACCGGATCGGCCACGCCGACGGGCAGCCGCACCAGCATCATGCCGTCGAAGTTTCCGCGGAGCCGGTCCCGCGGCTCCTGGTGCAGGGACACCGGCACGTAGGCGCGGAGCGCCAGCGCGTCCACCGGCTCGCCCCGGGCGCGCAGGAGCTCCCGCAGCCCGCCGGACATCGCCGCCATCAGCACGTCGTTGACCTTCGCGCCGTGCGCGGCGCCGATCCGCTTCGCGAGCGGCAGGTCGCCGCGGACGAGCGCGAACCGCCGTCCCGGCCCGATCGGCGTGTTGAGGCTCGTCCGCGGCGCCCGTTCCTCGGTCAGGAGCTCCCGGAAGGCCGGCCACGCCTGGCGCAGCGCGGAAACGGTTGCCGGCAGGCGGGCCGGCACGGACACGCCCCGGCGCACCGCCTGCCACCGGCGCCGGGTGTTGTCGGCCAGCAACTGCACCGCCGTCGGCTCCGGCTCCGGTACCGGCCAGGGCGCCGCGAGGGCACGCACCTCGGGCCCGGGGTCGAAGAACTCGCCGAGCAGGGCGACCGCGGCGACACCGTCGGCGATCGTGTGGTGGAGGCGGACGAACAGCCCGGTGCGGCCGCCGGCCAGCCCGGTCAGCAGCCACATCTCCCACAACGGACGCGATCGGTCCAGCCTGCGCCGCCGGATCCGCTCGACCGCGACCAGGAGCTGCTCGTCGTCACCCGGGGCAGGCACCTCGGCCGCCCGGACGTGGTACTCCAGGTCCACTGTAGACGCATCGGTCCAGTACGGCGGCCCCAGCCCGAACCGCGGGACCCGCAGGACCTGCCGCATCCGCCGGACCAGCGGGAGGCGCTTCCCGACGACCTCGCGTGCGAGGTCGAGCGAGAAGCGCCCCGCCGTCCGGTTCCCGTCCAGGACCGCCAGCACACCGATGTCCTCCGGCCAGCCGAAGTCGTCCGGCCACAGCATGCCGAGATCCAGCGGGGACAGACGTTCCACGTCGCGTCAGGACTCCGTCTGCGCGCTGACGGGACGCTGCGCGGCCCGGTGCACCGGCACCGCGATCAGGGCCACGCCGCCGGCCAGCAGCGCCAGCCCGACGCCGATCACGATCCAGGCGATGTCGTCGAGCGCGGGAACCGTCGCGCCGATCTCGGCCACCACGTTCACCCCGGGTGAGCCGTCGGCGTTCATCACCACGACCGTCCAGTCGCCGCTGCGCATCGGCCACACCACCGTCTGGGTTCCGCCGCCGCTCGCCTGCGCCGTCCAGATGCCCGCGGTTTCCGGCGCCGGCAGGGTGCGGTTGCCCGGGTGCACGACGAACCGGTCGGTGGACCAGTCGGTCACCGTGGCGTATTGGGCGCCGGCGAGGAAACCGGCCGCGGCGGCGGACGGTGCGATGCCGACGAACACCGGGGTCGCCGGGTCGGCCGCGGTCGCCCGCACCCGCACGTCGCCGACCAGGCGCTGGATGCCGCTCCAGTCGGCGGCCGTGCCGGCCAGTTCGATGTCCTCCGTGGCGATGGCGTAGCCGGTGGCGCTGAGGCTGTTCGAGGCCGACAGGTAGCCGTCGGAGTCCCGCTGCGCGCGGTCCGCCCACAGCAGCGTGCTGCCGCCGGTGAGCAGGCCCGTCGCGGTCAGGGCGAGCACCGCGCCGGTGATCACCGACGCCACCTTGCCGCCGGTCCAGCGGTGGTTCGCCGGCTGCCAGTGCTCGGGCGAGGACGGCTCGGTGACCGGCCCCGCCGGGTCGTGCGCGCCCATGTCGAGGCGGAACGGCGGATAGGCGTCGGTCATCAGCGCGGCGTACGCGGCGACCCGCAGCACCCAGCGGTCCATTCCGAGCACGAAGTCGAAGACCGGCTTCGGGTAGCGGCCGCTGAACAGCAGCACGATCCCGGCCACCAGCACCAGGATGCCGACCAGGCCGCCGGCCGCCCAGGTGAACCCGTCGTCGTCGGTGTACCCGATCAGCCAGGTGCCGCCGCCGGCGAACAACCCGGCGATGATGTAGTGCGGGATGGCCAGCAGCCACCACTTCACCAGCACCAGCCCGCGGGACAGCCGCTCCGGGTAGTCGATCTCCAGCCGCGCCGGGTAGGCGGGCACGTCGGCGAGCGTGAACGGCGGGTAGGCGTCGGTGCCGAGCGCGCTGTAGGAGTAGAACTGCACCCGCCACGACCAGCGCAGCACGCCGACGTTGAAGTCGAAGATCGCGCGCGGGTAGCGGCCGGTCACCAGGATCGCGAAAAACGCGACCACGGTGAGCACGAAGAAAGCGAGCCACAGGAACGAAAGCACCACCAGGTGCGGGATGACCAGCAGCCATTTCACCAGCCACAGCCATCGGGACAGGCCGGCGTCGAGGTTCCCCTCGACCCGGACCGGGTAGGTCATGCGGACGTCCATCGGACACCTCCGGCAGAAGAATCGGTCGAAAACCCACGCTGCGCGCGGGGGTGGCGTGGTCACCAGGCACGAAGGTCCCGGGTCCCGGGGCATTCCGGCCCCGCCGGGCGGTGGTCAGGAGCGGGCGCGCTCCAGCAGCACCCGCCGCTCGGCGGAGGCGATCGCGGTCCGGGCGGCGGGCACGGCGTCCGGGTTGACCGAGATCGACGTGATGCCCAGCCGCACCAGGTGGTCGGCGAACTCGGGCCGGTTGGACGGCGCCTGCCCGCACAGCGACGACGTGATGCCCAGCGACCGGGCCGTCGTCACGATCCGCCCGATCGCGTCCAGCACCGCCGGGTCGGATTCGTCGAACAGCTCGGCGCACTCCCGCGAATCGCGGTCCACGCCGAGCACCAGCTGCGTCAGGTCGTTGCTGCCGATGGAGACACCGTCGATGCCGAGGCCCACGTACTCGGGGAGCCAGTGCACCACCGACGGCACCTCGGCCATCACCCACCGGCGCAGACCGCGGGAGCGCCCGAGCGGGCTGGCGTCGACCAGGCGCAGGCACTCCTCCAGCTCCCACTTCGTGCGCACGAACGGGATCATCAGGTGCAGGTTCGGGGTCTCCTCCCGCACCCGCGCCAGCGCCCGCAGTTCGAGGTCGAACAGGTCCGGCTCGCGCACGTAGCGGAAGCAGCCGCGGTAGCCGATCATCGGGTTGTGCTCGGCGGGCTCGTAGCGCTCCCCGCCGGTCAGGCCGCGGAACTCGTTGCTGCGCAGGTCGGTTGCCCGGTAGACGACCGGGCGGGCGCCGAACGCGCGGGTGATGGTCAGCAGCGACTCGCTCATGGCTGTCACGAACGACTCGCCCTCGCCGCGGGCCAGCAGGTCCCGGGGGTGGCGTCCGCCGAGCGCACTGGTGAGCAGGAACTCCGCGCGCAGCAGGCCGACCCCGTCGACGGGGAGCGCGGCGACGCGCTCGGCCTGGTCGGCGATCGCGAGGTTGACGTACAGGCGGGTGGCGAGGGGCTCGGCGGCCACCGCGGGGGCCGCGACGGGCTCCGTGCGGGCGGGCGCGGCGGTGATGCCGCTGCGGACCTCCCCGGTGCTGCCGTCGACGGTCACCTCCTCGCCGTCGGTCAGCAGCGTCGTCGCGCCGCCCGCGCCGACGACGCATGGGACGCCCAGCTCGCGGGCCACGATCGCGGCGTGGCAGGTCATCCCGCCGCCGTCGGTGACGATCGCCGCCGCGCGGCGCAGTGTCGGCACCCAGTCCGGGTTCGTCATCGGCGCGACGAGGATCTCCCCGCTGCGCAGGGCCTTGCCCTGGTCGGGCCGGGTCAGCACGCGCACCGCGCCACCCGCCCGGCCGGGCGACGCGGCCAGACCGCGCAGCAGCACCTGCCCGGCGGGCTTCGGCTCCGGGCCCAGCGTGGTGATGGGCCGCGTCTGGACCAGCCAGGTCCGGTCGCCGTCCACCGCCCACTCCAGGTCCTGCGGCCGCCCGTAGTGCTCCTCCACGCGCCGGGCGAGGCGGGCCAGCCCGACCACCGTGACGTCGCCGAGCACGCGCTGGTGCGCGGCGCTCGCGGACAGCTCGACGCGAGTGTCGCCGTCGGGGCCGTGGACGATCTTGTGGGTCTTGTCGCCGATGCGCACCTCGCGCACCTTCAGGTCGTCCTTGCCGACGACGTAGGTGTCCGGGGACACCGCGCCCGACACCAGCGTCTCGCCCTGGCCGAACACCGCCTCGACCACGACCACTCCCCGGTCGCCGGTGCGCGGGTCGGCGGTGAACGCCACACCGGCGCGCTCGGCCCGGACCATCTCCTGCACCACGACCGCGATCGCCGGCTCGCCGGTGAACCCGCGGCCTGCCCGGTAGGCGACCACACGCGGGGAAAACAGCGAGGCCCAGCAGTCGGTGAGCCGCTCCAGCAGCGCGTGCTCGCCGACGACGTTGGTGAAGCTGGCGTTCATCCCGGCGAAGGAGGCGTCCGCGCCGTCCTCCCCGGTCGCCGACGACCGCACCGCGACCACGGCGTCCGGCCCCAGCTGCGCGTAGGCGGCGACCACCTCGGCGCGGACCCGCGGGTCGAGGGTGGCCTTGCGCACCAAGTCCCGCATGCGGTCGCAGTGCTCGGCGAGCCGCTCGGGGTCGTCGGCCAGGCCGAGCGCCTCGGCGTGCAGGTGGGCGAGCTCGTCACGGACGCCGTCGTACTCGGTGGTCGCCCAGTAGCCCTCGCGCAGCACGACGAACCCGCGCGGCACCGGGAATCCCGCCGCGGTGAGCTCACCCAGGTTCGCGCCCTTGCCGCCGGCCGAAAGGTCGTCGTCGGCCCGGATCGCGGACAGCTCCCGTACGAAAGTCATGGTCCTCGCCTCTCTTCGCGTCCGTTCCACGGTGGCGGAGCCGCGCAGACGGCAGGGAGGGCCGGAAGTCCCCGCCACCCGGTCCGTTCTGCCCTGCCGGAGCGGCGCCCCCGCGCGCGACGCTGTCCATGACTGACAGAGAGGAAGTCCGATGAGCGAATCCCGCACGATCGTGGTCGGCGTGGACGGTTCGGCGCAGAGCCGCGCCGCGCTGCGGTGGGCGCTGCAGGAGGCGCGGCCGGGAGACCGGGTGCGCGCGATGCTGGTGCGCGTCCGCGACGAACTGCTGCCCGGCACGTCCTACGCCATCCAGCCGCACGGGCGGATCCCCGTCGGCGAGGACAGCGCCTACGCCGGCCTGCTGCACTCGACGGTCCAGGAGACCCGGGGCCCGGGGGCGCCGGAGGTGGAGGAGGTCGTGCTCAGCGGCGACCCGGCCACCGAGCTGAACAAGGCCTCCGCGGACGCCGACCTGCTCGTGGTCGGCTCGCACGGCGCGCGGCCGCTGACCGAACTGCTGCTGGGCAGCGTCGCGACCCAGGTGGTGCGGCACGCCCACTGCCCCGTCGTCGTCATGACCGCCCACGCCGCGCAGTAGCGCGTCGCACGGCGATCCGGAAAGGACGGTCCCCGCCGCGCTGGGCGCTCACAGCGTGCTCGCGTGGTCGGGGACGTAACTGCCCGGGTTCGCCGCGGGCCGCACGTAGTTCGACGGCGGCCGCGGCGGGACCTCCAGTGCGGGCGGCGGCACCTCGGTGTACGGGACGCTGGTGACGAGGTGGTGGATCATGTTGATCCGCGCCGCGCGCTTGTCGTCGCTGTCCACCAGGTGCCACGGCGCTTCCGCGATGCCGGTGTGGACGAGCATGTCGTCCTTGGCGCGCGAGTAGTCGTCCCACCGGGTCAGCGAGTCCAGGTCCACCGGGGACAGCTTCCACCGGCGCATCGGGTCGTCCAGCCGGGCGCGGATGCGGCGCTCCTGCTCGTCCTGGCTCACCGAGAACCAGTACTTGCGCAGCAGGAGGCCGTCCTCGACGAGCATCCGCTCGAAGATCGGGCACTGCCGCAGGAACAGCTGGTACTGCGGTGTCGTGCAGAACCCCATGACCCGTTCCACGCCGGCGCGGTTGTACCAGCTGCGGTCCATCAGCACGATCTCCCCGGCGGCGGGCAGCTGCGCCACGTAGCGCTGGAAGTACCACTCGCCGCGTTCACGCTCGTCCGGCCTTGGCAGGGCGACGATGCGCGCCACCCGCGGGTTGAGGTACTCGGTGACCCGCTTGATGGTGCTGCCCTTGCCGGCGCCGTCCCGGCCCTCGAAGATCACCACAAGCCGCCTGCGCTCGGCGCGCACCCACTCCTGGATCTTCACCAGCTCGCCCTGCAGCCGCACCAGCTCGCGCCGGTAGGCGTCCTTGCGCAGGCTCACCGGACCACCGCCACCGGGCACGGGGCGTGGTGCAGCAGCGCCTGGCTCGTCGAGCCCAGCCCCACGCCGCCGAAGTCGGCGCGCCCACGGGAGCCCACCACGATGAGCTGGGCGTCCTGGCCCGCCGCGAGCAGCCCGCGCACCGGACGGTCGCGCACCACCACCGGGCGCACGTCGACGTCCGGGTACTTCTCCCGCCACCCGGCGAGCCGCTCGGCCAACAGACGGCGTTCGTCCTCCGCGATGGCGCCGTAGTCGGCGTCCATCGGCAGCACCGACCAGGTCTCCCCCATCGTCATGTCGGTCCAGGTGTGCACCGCGAGCAGCGGCACGCGGCGCAGGTTCGCCTCGTCGAGGGCGAACGCGAGCGCGGCGTCGCCGCCGGGCGAGGCGTCGATCCCGACGACCACGGGCGCGTCCGCGGGCGGAGCGCCGCGCACCACGACGACCGGGCAGTGCGCGTGCGCCGCGAGCGCGCCCGCGACCGATCCGAGCAGCATGCCGGGGAACCCGCCGAGCCCGTGCGAGCCCAGCACCACCACCACGGCCGTGGCCGATTCCTCGATCAGCCGTTCCGCGGGGTGGCCGGTTCGCGCGCCGCCGCGGATCTGCCCGTCCGGGACCGCCGCTGCCGCGGTCTCGGCCTCGGCGAGGCAGTCCGCGTCCTCCCCGACGTGGATCAGCCGCAACGGCCGCTTCCGCAATGCGGCGTCCCGCGCCGCCCAGCGCACCGCGTCCAGCGCCGGGGCCGAA
Source organism: Amycolatopsis sp. ATCC 39116 (assembly GCF_000231075.2). Taxonomy (NCBI): domain Bacteria; kingdom Bacillati; phylum Actinomycetota; class Actinomycetes; order Pseudonocardiales; family Pseudonocardiaceae; genus Amycolatopsis; species Amycolatopsis sp. ATCC 39116. The sequence continues at coordinate 97,094 of NZ_AFWY03000025.1, forward strand.
CCGTCGACACCGGCGAGCACCGCCTTCTGTTCACGCGCCATGCCCCGACTCTCGCGTGCCGGATCCGGCGGCGGCCAGGGCCGGGCGGCCTCACCCGGAGAGCCCTTCGGCCCTTCCGGGCTCCTCGATTACCGTGGTGACCTCGTCCGCGGGCCGTCGCGGCAAGCCGGGCGTGGTGAAGCCGAAACCCAGGCGCAGCAAGGTGTGCGGCTCACCCTCGTCCCGGAACAGCGTGGCCAGG